>CAZMKO010000072.1:0-11754 GCA_964566965.1 uncultured Rhodanobacteraceae bacterium | reverse complement strand
GTGCTTTCGGGCGCTTCTCCCATCGGTGACCTTGCATGACTTCGTTGCGTTTTGCCCTGGCCCAACATGATTTCCGCGTCGGCGCGGTGACGGACAACGCCCACCGCATGGGTGGGCTGTTGGCTGAGGCCGCCGCCGCTTCGGCGGCGTTGGTGGTGTTTCCGCAGTTGGCCCTGAGCGGCCCCGTACCGCAGGACCTGCTGCGGCGCCGGGATTTTCTGGACGCGTGTGCCGCCGGCCTGGCCACCGTGGCCCAAGCCACGGCCGGCGTGGCCGCCATGGTCGGCACGCCGTTGCGCGCGGAGGACGGCGGCCTGGTCAATGCCGCTGCCTGGCTGGAAAACGGCGCGCTGGCCGGGTGCGCGTCCAAGCGCGTGCTGACCGACGACGAGCGGCGCCACTTCCGGCCCGGCGAGGCGGTGCATGTGACCGACGTGGGCGGCATCCGGCTGGCCTGCCTGGTGGGCGAGGACATCGCCGATCCGGCCGTGGCACGGCAGGCCGCAGAGGCTGGCGCCGAGCTGATCATCGCCAGTGCGGCGGCACCCTGGTGGCAGGGCGTACAGGCCATCCGCGAGGCCGAGTTGTCGGCGTGCGCGCGGGCGTCGGGCTGCGCGGTGGCCTGGGTCAACGCGGTGGGGGGGCAGGACGACCGGCTGTTCGATGGCGTGTCCATGCTGGTCAACGCCGATGGCACCGTGGTGGCGCGGGCACCGGCGTTCAGCGACGCCTTGTTGGCATGCCGGTTCGATGCCGAATCGCGCACCCTGCATGCCGAGGGTTGGCCCGGGGTACAGGCGCGCGACGAGGAGGCCCTGCTGCATGCCGGTCTGGTGCGCGGCATCCGCGACTACACCCGAAAGAACGGGTTCGACGACGTGGTGCTGGGCCTCTCCGGTGGGATCGATTCGGCCTTGACCTTGGCCCTGGCGGTGGACGCGCTGGGCGCCGGACATGTCACGGCGGTGATGCTGCCGTCCCGTTATACCTCGGACATGTCCCTGGACGGAGCGCGCCAGCAGGCCGAGGCGCTGGGCGTGGCCTACGAGGTGCTGCCCATCGAACCGGGGCTGGAGGCCATGCTGGACACGCTGCGTGACGCCTTCGACGGCCGGGCGGTGGACACCACCGAGGAAAACCTGCAGGCGCGCATTCGCGGCATGTTGCTGATGGCGCTCAGCAACAAGCATCGACGGTTGCTGCTTTGCACCGGCAACAAGAGCGAGGCCGCGGTCGGCTACGCCACGCTGTACGGTGACATGTGCGGTGGCTATGCGCCCCTGAAGGATGTCTACAAGACCCGCGTGTACCGGCTGGCACGGTGGCGCAACGGGCAGGCGGCCGAGCCGGTGATTCCGTGGAAGGTCATCGAGCGGCCGCCGTCGGCCGAGCTGCGTGACGGCCAGACCGACCAGGACTCGCTGCCGCCGTACGACGAGCTGGACGCGATCCTGGAATCGTTTATCGAGCAGGAGCGCTCCGAGGCCGAGATCGTTGCCACCGGCCATGACGCCGCGACCGTG
The DNA here is from genome assembly GCA_964566965.1 of uncultured Rhodanobacteraceae bacterium. GTDB lineage: Bacteria > Pseudomonadota > Gammaproteobacteria > Xanthomonadales > Rhodanobacteraceae > Oleiagrimonas. The sequence goes on along the minus strand of CAZMKO010000072.1, from coordinate 10,231 downwards.
CAACGCGTGATCCGGCTGGTGCGCGGCAACGAGTTCAAGCGTCGCCAGGGGCCCCCGGGGCCGCGGGTGACGGCGCGCGGTTTCGGCAGCGAATGGCGGTATCCGATCACCTCCGGCTGGCGCTGATCACTCCGGAGCGGCGTCGACCCGTAGGTTCCGATCGGTGTGGATTGGCGTTGCGCGCGTACACGGAGTATGGTTTTCACGACGCAAGCCTGCATTTCGAGACCTGCGCCATCGACCCGCGAAGGAAGTTTGTCCTGCATCCGGTCGAAGGCATGGCTGCTTCCGCGCGAGCCTCACGCCACGTGTTGGAGGAACCGCCATGTCCCCTCGTACTCCCCTGTCCCTCGCCGCCGTGCTTGCCCTGGGCCTGGCCGCGGCGCCCGCCCATGCCGCGACGCCCGCCACCGCCGATGCCCGCATCGTGCTCGCGCCGTCAGCCGCCGGGCAGGATGCACCGGCATCGCAGCGCACGTACTACCTGCAGCGTGTCGCCGGCACCAACAAGATACGCCGCGTGTACATTTTCGAGCGCCTGGATGCCAATCACGACGGTGAATTGAGCCGTTCGGAGGTACCGCGCGACATGCACGACCTGCGCGCGCACTTCATCGAAGCCGACTGGAGCGGCAACGGTCGTCTGTCGCCCGACGAGTACCGCATGTACCACACCCACACCGCGCCGCTGTACACGGCCATCTCGCACGCCATGATCTTCATGGGTGGCCCGAGCCGCGTCAACACCGACAGCGTGGCCGGATTGTAGCCTTGCCGGAAGATGTTCTTGAGGGTCGGGTCAAGCGCGGCTCATGGCCGCGGTGGCCTTGACGTGCCGTCGCCGGAGAACGGCGACGGACGGCGTCAGTGGTGCCCCGAGAACGGGATCATGCGGCGCAATGTGGATGCCGGATGCGGCCATTTCGGATCATCCAGGGCCGGATGGTCGGGGTAGTTGCGCTTGAGCACCGCCAATGACTTGTCGGCCAGCTTGTCCAGCCCGAGCTCGCGGTAGGAGCGTACCTGGATGCCCAGCGCGTCGGCCACCTGCGGTGACTGCTGGTAATGCTCGATGACGTACTTGGCGCGATGCTCGGCGGCCACGTAGGCCTTGGTGCGCAGGTAATATTCGGCCACGTTGATCTCGAACTGCGCCAGCTCGTTGCGCAGATAGATCATGCGCTGGCGGGCATCGTCGGCGTACGGGCTGTCGGGGTAGCGGCGCGTGAGCTTGCTGAAATCGTCGAACGATTCCAACCGGTAACCCTGATCGTGGCGGGCGTTGCTGTCGCGTCCGAACAGGCGCTGCGCGAAGTTGCCGGCGCGGTCGAAGTTGATCAGGCCGCGCAGGTAGTAGGCGTAGGCCACGTGCTTGTGGGCCGGGAACGTGGTGATGAATCGGTCGATGGTGGAGTAGGCATCGTCCGGCTGGTTGTCCCGGTATTGGGCATAGGCCAGTTCGATCTGCGCCTGCTGGTTGTACTCGCCGTAGGGGAAACGCGCGATCAGGCGCTTGTATGCCTTCTCGGCGGCGATATAGTCACCGTTCTGCAGCGAGTTGTGGGCGTTCTGGTAGAGCGCGTCAACCGGCAGCGTGTTGATGTCGGCCCTGCCCTTGAACATGGAGCATGACGCCAGCACAAAGACGAGGGCCGCGACGCAAAGCAGTTTGATAACGCGCATAGAGGATGAGAGATGCTTGTTGGGCGAACCGCCATGATAGCCGAAACCGGGCCACGAACAGGGGCCGGGCATGAATGAGGTCAGGCGCGAGGATGAAATCCCCCTGGAACTGGCCGGACAACGTTTGGATAAGGTTCTGGCGGAAATGTTCCCGGACTACTCGCGCTCGCGCCTGAGCCAGTGGATTCGGGACGGCCAGGTGCGCGTCGACGGCCGGCCCGGCACACCGCGTCAGCGGGTGCGTGGCGGGGAGGCGGTGGCCATCGCCGCGGCGCTGCAGCCCGAAGTGTCGTTGCGGCCGCAGGCCATGGACCTGGACATCCGCCACGAGGATGCCGACATCATCGTGCTGGCCAAGCCGGCCGGCCTGGTGGTTCACCCCGGCGCCGGCAACCCGGACGGCACGCTTCTGAATGCCCTGCTGCACCACGATCCGGACCTGGTCCACTTGCCGCGTGCCGGCATCGTGCACCGCCTGGACAAGGACACTTCCGGCCTGATGGTGGTGGCCCGTTCGCTGCCGGCCCATACCGCGCTGGTGGCGATGCTGTCGCGCCATGACGTGCACCGCCAGTACGAGGCCGTGGTCAAGGGCGCGCTGATTGCGGGAGGCAGCGTGGACGCCACCTTGGGGCGCCACCCGCGCGACCGCCTGCGTCAGGCCGTGCGCGAGGATGGCAGCGGCAAGCGCGCCGTCACCCATTACCGCCTGCGCGAGCGTTTTCGTGCCCATTCGGTGGTCGAGTGCCGTCTGGAGACCGGCCGCACCCATCAGATCCGCGTGCACATGGCGCACATCGGCCACGGTCTGGTCGGCGATCCGCTGTACGGGGGGGCGCCCAAACTGCCGCGCGGCGCCGACGCGGACCTGGCCGAACGCCTGCGCCATTTCCCGCGTCAGGCGTTGCACGCCGAGCATCTGGCCTTCACCCATCCGGTCAGTGGCACGGCCATGGCCTTCGATGCGCCCCGTCCGGCCGACATGGAGGCGCTTATCGCGGCGCTGCGCGACGATGCCCGGCGCGGCGCCTGACCGGTGTGGTATCCCTGAACCCGGAGTGCGAGATTCCGATCCCATGTCGAACTGGATTTTCCCCGATTGGCCGGCCCCGCGCGGCGTCCACGCTGCGGTGTCGACGCGCCACGGCCCCGGCGTGTCGGCACCGCCCTTCGCGCGTTTCAATCTCGGTCTGCGCAGTGGCGACGATGTCGAGGCCGTGCAGTGCAATCGCCGCGCGCTGGCCCAGGCACTGGATTTGCCGTCGCCACCGCGTTGGCTGCGGCAGGTGCATGGCACCACCGTGGCCGAGCTGGGGCCGCTGGCCACGGGTGACGAACCGTTGGCCGACGCCGCCGTCTCGCGCATTCCGGGCACCGTGCTGGCCATCCTCACCGCCGATTGCCTGCCGGTGTTGCTGTGCGCCGTCGACGGGGGTGAGATCGGTGCCGCGCATGCCGGCTGGCGCGGGTTGGCCGCCGGCGTGCTGGAGGCGACCGTCGCGGCCATGGCGACACCCGCGTCGCGGTTGATCGCCTGGCTGGGCCCCTGCATCGGTGCGTCGAGCTACGAGGTGGACCTGCCGGTGTACCGGGCTTTCGGCGGCGACACGGCGCCGGCGGGCGCCTTCGTGCCCGGCCGGCCCGGGCATTGGCGCGTGGACCTGGCGCGGTTGGCGTGGCACCGGCTGCGTGCGGCCGGCGTCACGCGCATCCACGGTGGCGGCATGGATACGTTCACCGACCCGCGGCTCTACTCGTATCGGCGCGAAGGCGCGCGCAGCGGCCGCTTTGCCAGTGTGGTGTGGCTGACCCGGTGAGCGTGCCCGGCGCCCAGGCTCCTAGGACATGAGGGTATCCAGGTAACGTCGCCGCCACACGGTGACATCGTTGGCCTCCAGGACGTCCATCATGGCGCGCCAGCGTTCGCGGCGCTCGGCCAGTGGCATGTCCAGGGCCGTTTCCAGGGCCTCGGCCATGCCGTCGGCGTCGTGCGGGTTGACCTTGACGGCCGCCTGCAGCTCTTCGGCGGCACCGGCAAAGCGCGACAGCACCAGTGCGCCGGGGTTGTCCGGATCCTGACTGGCCACGTATTCCTTGGCAACCAGGTTCATGCCGTCGCGCAGCGGGGTCACCAGGCCGACCCTGGCCAGGCGGTAGTAGCCGGCCAGGGTGTCGTGGCTGACGGTCTGGTTGACGTAGTGGATGGGTACCCAGTCCGGTTCGGCCAGTGCCCCGTTCAGGTGGCCGGCGCGCCGTTCCAGCTCACGGCGGATGTCGCGGTATTCGGGGACGTCGCTGCGCGAGGGCGGGGCGATCTGCAGCAGGCACACGCGTTGCTGCCAGCGCGGGTTGTGTTCGAGCATGCCGGCAAAGGCGTCGAAGCGTTCCGGCAGGCCCTTGGAGTAATCCAGCCGGTCCACGCCGATGACCAGTGCCCGCTCGTCCAGGCTGCGTCGCAGGCGCTGCGTGCCGGGGGCGTCGGCGGCGTCATGCGCGATGGCTGCCGCATGGGCGGTGTCGATGCTGATCGGAAAATGCCCGGCCCGGACCCGGGTCCCGTCGTCGAGGGTGATCCGGCCGTCGGTTTGTACGGTGCCGCCGACGATGTCGTGGAAGTAATCGTTGAAGGCGTGAAGGTCGCGACGTGTCTGCAGCCCCACCAGGTCGCAGGCCGACAGGGTGGTGAACAGCTCCTGGTGGTGGGGCAGGGTGGAGAGCAGCTCCGGCGCGGCCAGCGGCGTGTGCAGGAAAAAACCGATGCGGTTGTCGATACCGGCATCACGCAGCAACCGGGCGAGGGGGATCAGATGATAGTCGTGGATCCAGATCGTGTCGTCGGGCCGGAGCATCGTCAGCAGGTGTTTGCCGAACAGCCGGTTGACGCGCAGATAGCCTTCGTAATTGGCGCGCTGGTAGTCGACCAGGTCGGGTCGGTAATGGAGCAGGGGCCACAAGGCACCGTTGGCGAAGCCGCGGTAATAGTCGTCGTAGTCGCGCCGATCGAGGTCGATGGTGGCGTAGGTGATGGCGCCATCGACGGTCTTGTGTACCTCGTTGCCGCTTTGTGCCGTGCGCTTGCCGCTCCAGCCGAACCAGATGCCACCGTATTCACGCAATGCCGCCTGCAGGGCGGCCGCCATGCCGCCGGCGCGTTTCTCGTGCGGGATGGCAACCCGGTTCGAGACCACGATCAAGCGTGACATCCGGCAACGGCTCCTGACAGGACAGGCCTTTCATCATGGCATAGGGCATGGCCCGGTTTGGGACTGCACGATTAACGCCCGCGGGGCCGGCGGTGCGCTACAACATGCTTTCCCACGGCCGTGACAGGCGCATGGCAGCCTGGATCAGGCCCACCAGGGAATACGTCTGCGGAAAGTTTCCCCACAGTTCGCCGCTGTCCGGGGCAATGTCCTCGCTCAGCAGCCCCAGCGCGTTGCGCTGCGCCAGCATGTGCTCGAACAGGTCGCGCGCTTCCTCGTGCCGGCCACACGCGGCCAGGGCCTCGATGTACCAGAACGTGCAGATGCCGAAGGCGGTCTCGGGACGTCCGAAGTCGTCGTCGGTGCCGTAGCGGAAGATGTAGCGGCCATGGCGCAGGTGTTTGCCGATGGCATCAACCGTGGCCACGAAACGCCGGTCGCGCCCGTCGACGAAGCCGATGTCGGCCAGCAGCAGCAGGCTGGCGTCGAGATGGTCGCCGTCGAATGCATCCACGTAGTGCCCGAGCCGTTCGTTCCAGGCGTGCTGTTCGATGAGCGCGTGCAATCGATCCGCCTCGCCGCGCCAGTGCGCCGCGCGCGCCTCGAGCTGCAGCCGCGTGGCGATGCGCGCCAGGCGGTCGCAGGCGGCCCAGCACATGGCGGCCGAGTAGGTATGCACCGCGCGGCGGCCGCGAAATTCCCACAGGCCGGCGTCCGGCTGGTCGGCCAGGCGCGCGGCATGCTCGCCGAGTGCTTCCAGGCGCCGGAAGGTGTCGGCGTCGCCGGGCGATTGCAGGCGGCCATCGAAAAACAGTTGCGCCGAGGCCAGCATCACCGAGCCGTACACGTCGTTCTGGCGCTGACGCCAGGCATCGTTGCCCACGCGCACGGGGCCCATGCCGCGGTAGCCGGCCAGGCTGTCGATCTCGCGCTCGGTCAGCTCGCGCTCGTAGGTGATGCCGAAGACCGGGCCGATTTCCTCGTCCTCGTTGATGGCCAGGTTGAAGGCGTAACGGATGTATTCCTCCATGCTGCGCGTGGCGCCGAGCCGGTTCAGGGCGCGCACCACGAAGGCGGCGTCGCGCAGCCAGCAGAACCGGTAATCCCAGTTGCGGCCCGAGTCGGGCGACTCCGGCAGCGAGGTGGTCAGCGCCGCCACGATGGCCCCGGTGGCCTCGGACTGGCACAGCTTCAACGTGATCGCGGCGCGGATCACCGCATCCTGCCACTCGAACGGAATGGACAGGTAACGCGACCACTCGTGCCAGTAGTCGGCGGTGCGCTCCAGGGCCTCGCGCACGAACAGCGACACGTCGCGACTGATGCTCTCGTCCGGTCCGAGTACCAGGTACAGGGGTTGCTCGAGCATGAACGGCAATCCGGATTCGACGAACGGCACGGCCAGGTTGGACGTCAGGCGCAGCGTGCCGTCGTCCCGCAGGTAGCGCACGTGGTTGCTGCCGCGGGTGCGCTCCGGGACGGCCGCCCCGTAGTCACGCAGCGGCCGCAGGTGCATGCGCAGACGCGGCTGGCCGGCCAGCGGGCGCACCTGGCGCATCAGGGTTGTCGGGTGGTAAAGACGTCCATGCTGCCGGTAGCGCGGCGCGAAATCGGTGATTTCCACGCAGCCGCCATGGCGGTCGTGCAGGGTGGTGACCAGGATCGCGGAATTGTTCAGATAGGCCTGTTCGGCGTGATCGAAGTCTTCCAGCCGGAAGCCCCAATCGCCGCCCTCGCGGTGCGGCTCCAGCAACGCGCAGAAGGCTGGATCGCCGTCGAAATGTGGAAAGCAGCACCACGTGATGGTGGCCTTCTCGTCGATCAGTGCCGCCAGCGTGCAATTGCCGATGACACCCAGTTCGAGCCGGTTGTTTTCGGCGTCGGCCATGCCTCGTCTCCGTCGCGGACAAGTGCGTTTCAGGATGACGCGGCCGCTCCCGAATGTCCAAGCCGGGCAGGGTGCAGACCGTTTGTGGTTCATGTCGCGGCCAGCGAGTGCCGGCGGCGGTCGCCGGCATGGGCCTACAGATGCATCAGTACCCCTTCGAGCCAGGCCTCCACCGCGTCCGGGTCGCGCAGCGTGTAGCGGGCCTGGCTCGGTTCGCGGCTGCCGACACGGACGCTGATGCCGTCGTGCGCGTTGACGGTGGTGAAGGCGTGCTCGTCGGTGAGGTCGTCTCCCACGTACACCGGCCGCCGGCCACGGAACGGCATTTCGGCCATGAACGACTCGACGGCGTCGCCCTTGTCGATGCCGGATGGCTTGATTTCCACGATGTGGTTGCCGGTTTGGATTTCGTAGCCGGGCAGCGTGCGGGCGATGCGCCGGGCGCCCTCCAGCGCGGCGCGTTTCTGGCCCGGTACCTCGCGATAGTGCACGGCGACACAGGTGCCCTTGTCCTCGATGCGCAGGCGCGGCAACGTCCGCGACCATGCCGTCACCGCCTCGTGCAGGCGCTCGACGACGTCCGGTTCCGGTTGCCGGTCGTCCTCGCTGCCGTCGTTGCGGCGCCGCTGCAGGCCGTGCAGCCCGGCGGCGGCGATGATGGGCGGCCCGAACAGGCGGTCCAGATCGTACAGGCGTCGTCCGCTGACCAGTGCCAGCGCGCCGCCCAGCGCGTCGTGCAGACCTGCCAGCGTGGCCTTCAGGGCCGACCCGACGTGCACCATGTCGGGATCGTTGTGGAAGTCGACCAGGGTGCCGTCCACGTCCAGGAACAAAGCCCAGCACGGGCCGGTCCCGGGCAGGGGCGGTGGCGGCAGCGGGAGGGTGCGGGTGGGGGACAAGCGTGACATGTGGCCCCACATTCTGCCGCACCGCGGTGATGCGGCCAAGCCCGTGCGGCGAGGCGCCCTACAACAAGGTGCCACCCAGGATCAGCGCGGCAATGCTGAAGTAGATCACCAATCCGGTGACATCCACCAGCGTGGCCACGAACGGTGCCGATGCGCTGGCCGGATCGAACCCCAGCCGGCTGAGGATGAACGGCAGCATGGCGCCGGACAGCGCGCCGAAGGTCACGATACCGATCAGCGCCGCTCCCACCGTGGCGGCGACCAGCAGCCAGTGCGCGCCGTAGTCGTGCAGACCGAGCCATTGCCAGGCGGTGATGCGGGCCACCGCCAGCACGCCGAGGATCGCCCCCAGCAACATGCCGGTGGGAATCTCGCGCAGCGCGATGCGCCACCAGTCGCCGAGTTTCAGTTCGCGCAGGGCCAGGCTGCGGATCAACAGCGACGTGGTCTGTGAGCCGGAGTTGCCGCCCGAGCTCATGATCAGGGGGATGAACAGCGTCAGCACGATGGCCTGGGCCAGCTCGTCCTCGTAATGCTGCATGGCGCTGGCGGTCAGCATCTCGCCGATGAACAGCACGCTCAGCCAGCCGGCGCGTTTGCGGATCATGTCCATGAAGCCGATTTGCATGTACGGTTTTTCCAGTGCCTCCATGCCGCCGAGCTTGTGCACGTCCTCGGTGGATTCGGCGATCAGCGCGTCCAGTACGTCATCCACCGTGACGATGCCGATGACGCGCCGGCCGACATCCACGACCGGAATCGCCAGCAGGTCGTGGCGGCGGATCAGGCGCGCCACTTCCTCCTGATCCAGCATCGCGTCCACGGTGACCGGCGGATTGCGCTGGGCCACGCTGAGGATGGGATCGTCCGCCTGTCCGGTGATCAGCCGCCGCATCGTCACCACCTGCTGCAGCGAGCGCGTGTCCGGGTCCAGCACGTAGATGGCGTAGACGGTCTCGCGGGTACGCTCGACCTCGCGGATGTGACGCAGCGTTTCGCCCACGCTCCAGTCGGTGGTGACGCTGACGAACTCGGTGGTCATCAGGCTGCCGGCGGTATCCGCCGGATAGCTCATCAGGTTCTGGATGATGCGCCGCGAATCCACGTTGAGCATCGGCAGCAGGCGCGCGCGATCGGCGCCGTCCAATACCTGCAGCAGGTCGGTGGCGCGGTCGTCGGCCATCATGTCGAGCACGGTCGCGGCACGGCGCGGCGGCAGCGCGCCGAGCAGTTCGCCGCCGCGCTCGAGCTCCGGCTGTTCGAGGATCTTCACCGCGCGCGGCAGCGGCAGCACGGCCAGCGTGGCCGCGGCGGGGGCGGCATCGAGCGCGTTGATGTATTCGACCGCGTCGGCGGTGTTGAGCGGCTCCAGTGGTGCGTTCAGTTCGGCGTCGTCGGCCACTTCGGCGGTGTGGTTCATCGTGGTCGCGCTCCCCGGGAGTGTGCATGGGGGTACCCGCTCGGGCACCGGTCGGGCATCCATTCTGGCGCAGGGCCGGTGTGGCGCCAAATGCTTGAATCGGGCGGTCAGTGTCCGCACTTCATTGACATTCCGGCAGCAACCTGCCATGACGATTCGAGGGCGAGCCCCATGCGGATGGACAAACTCACTTCACGCTTCCAGCAGGCCCTGGCCGACGCGCAGTCGTTGGCCGTCGGCCGCGACCACAACATGCTCGAGCCGGCGCACGTGCTGCTGGCGCTCATCGACCAGCAGGGCGGCTCGACCGGGCCCTTGCTGACCCAGGCCGGCGTCAACGTGCCGCGTCTGCGCCAAGACGTGGCCGCCATCCTGGACGGCCTGCCGAAAGTGTCCGGCCAGGAGGGCAACCTCAACATCGGCAACGAGCTGACCCGGTTGCTGAACCTGACCGACAAGCTGGCCCAACAGCGCGGTGATGCGTTCATCGCCAGCGAGTTGTTCGTGCTGGCCGCCTTGCAGGACAAGGGTGCCGTCGGCAAGGCGCTCAAGGACGCCGGTGCCGACAAGGCACGCCTGGAGGCCGTCATCGACCAGGTGCGCGGCGGCGAAAAGGTGGACAGCGAGAACGCCGAGGACCAGCGCCAGGCGCTGGAAAAATTCACCATCGACCTCACCGCACGCGCCGAGTCCGGCAAGTTGGACCCGGTGATCGGCCGCGACGAGGAAATTCGTCGCACCATCCAGGTGCTGCAACGGCGCACCAAGAACAACCCCGTGCTGATCGGCGAACCCGGCGTGGGCAAGACCGCCATCGCCGAGGGCCTGGCTCAGCGCATCATCAAGGATGAAGTGCCCGAGGGCCTGCGCGGGCGCCGCGTGCTGGCACTGGACATGGGCGCGCTGATCGCCGGGGCCAAGTTCCGTGGCGAATTCGAGGAGCGCCTCAAGGGCGTGCTGAAAGACCTGGCCAAGGAGGAGGGCCGCGTCATCCTGTTCATCGACGAGCTGCATACCATGGTCGGCGCCGGCAAGGCCGACGGCGCCATGGACGCCGGCAACATGCTGAAGCCCGCGCTGGCGCGCGGCGAGTTGCACTGCATCGGCGCCACCACGCTGGACGAATACC
>CAZMKO010000071.1:0-11967 GCA_964566965.1 uncultured Rhodanobacteraceae bacterium | reverse complement strand
AGGTGCACGGCGTGATGGACAAGATCGACATCTTCACCGGCACCCTGGGCAAGGCCTTGGGCGGCGCCATGGGCGGCTTCACCACCGGGCGCAAGGAGATCATCGACATGTTGCGCCAGCGCTCGCGGCCGTACCTGTTCTCCAACTCGCTGGCGCCGCACATCGTGGCCGCGGGGATCAAGGTGTTCGACATGCTGTCCTCGGCTGGCGAACTGCGCGAAAAACTCAAGGCCAACACGCAGTATTTCCGCAAGGCCATGACCGAGGCGGGCTTCGACATCAAGCCCGGCGTGCACCCGATCGTGCCGGTGATGATCTACGACGCGCCCAAGGCCCAGGCCATGGCCAACGCGCTGCTGGACGAAGGCATCTACGTCACCGGCTTCTTCTACCCGGTGGTGCCCAAGGGCCAGGCCCGCATCCGCACCCAGATGAGCGCGGCGCATACCCGCGAACAGCTCGATCGCGCCATCGACGCGTTCACGCGCATCGGCAAAAAGGTCGGCGTGCTGGGCTGACCCGGGCCGCAAGCCATCGCGGCCATGGGCCGCTCCTACAGGGCCACCTCGAAAACCGGTTTTTTTGTGGGAGCGGCTTCGGCCGCGATGGCCGCAGCCCGCCTGAACCCCATCAACCGCGGATATTTTCGGATTGCCCGGTTCCCGAACGAAAAAACCCCGCCGAAGCGGGGTTTTTTCGTTGCATCATGCAAACGGCGATTACATGCCGCTGTTGTCCTGCTGCTGCGGCTGCGCATTGGTGGTGGACTCGTCCACCTGCAGCTCGGTGCGGCGGTTGCGCGCACGGCCTTCCTTGGTGTCGTTGCTGGCAACGGGGTTGTTCTCGCCGTGACCAATCGGACCTTCCAGACGGCTGGCGTCGATGCCATGCGAGGTCAGGTAGTCGTACACGATCTGGGCGCGACGCTCGGACAGGCCCTGGTTGTAGCTGTCGGCACCGACCGAGTCGGTGTAACCGGCCACCGTGACCTTCACCTGCGGGTAACGCTGCAGGGTATCGACCGCCTGCTGCAGGATATCCATGGAGTCGGAGGTCGGCTCCTGCAGGGTCGGACCGATGTCGGACTCGCCCTTGCTCGGACGGTCGAACTTGAAGTTCACGCCACGCAGGTCGATGGTGACCTTCTGCGGGCAGCCGTCCGGACCCACCATGGTGCCGGCAGGCGTGTTCGGGCACTTGTCCTCGCAGTTGTTGACGCCGTCGTTGTCGTCATCCAGCTGATCGCAGGTCGGAGCCGGCGGCGGGGCCGGAGCGGCCGGCGGCGGGGTCGGAACCGAGCCGAAGCGCGACACGATGGACAGACCCAGGATCCAGTCGCCGTAACCGCTTTCCTTGGGCTGGGTCTTGTCGTCCCAGTCGTAACGGTAGGCGGCCTCGACGCGGAAATCGGCGTCTTCGTTGATGGTCTTGGACAGGCCCACGCCCAGTTCGGCGGCCGGCGCCCAGCCGTGGTCGCTACCATTGATGTGGTAGCTGCCCATCACGCCGGCCAGGGCGTACGGACGCCAGGCATTCCAGTCACCGGCGTAGAAACGCGCGGCCACGCCGTAGTTGTTGTTGGACCAGTTACCGACATTGTCACGATCGCGCTTGGTGCGGTCGATGAAAAAGTCGATCGAGGCGTTGTTGGAAATGTAACGCCCGATACCCAAGCCGTAATACACCTGACGGCTGTTGGTATTGCGGTCGGTGTCGTTGTAGTAACCGCCCACGGTCGGAGCAATGTACCAGCGGTTGTCATAGCCCTCGGGCCAGACACTCTGATCGCTGGCAGCACTGCTGCTGTCCTGGGTCGACATGGAGTTGTCTTGCATGTCCTGAGCGTGCACGGCGAAGACGCCGCCACCCAAGGCCATGGCAATCAGCAAACACAAGCCCTTACGTTTCATCTAGAGTCTCCTCTCTTTTGACCTTGATGTCCGCTCTACCCCTGACAGACATCCATGCAAAAAATGGTTTGAAAAACTAGCAAGTCCCGGCGTCTTCCAAGACCGGCGTGGGTGCAGTTTAGCAAAAAACAAACAATTCAACGTCGTTTTCGCTTAGTCGTTCATGGACCGGTCACACATTTGTTCAGCTTGCGAACAAGCCCATGAACTCGGTGATCGGCATGGCGTCGAGCGCGGCCGGGTCGGCACTGGCCGCGAGGACGGCTTCCACGCGATGGGCCGGCAAATGGCCACGCAGCGCCTTTTCGAACTTGTCCAGCAGCACCGGAATGCCCTCGTCGCGACGTTTGCGATGGCCGATCGGATAGTCGATGGATACCTTTTCGGTATGGCTTCCGTCGGCGAAGAAAACCTGAACGGAGTTGCCGATATAGCGCTTGTCGGGGTCGAAATAGTCTTTGGTGAACTGCGGATTTTCCCGTACTTCCATCTTGTCGCGCAGGGCATCGATGCGTGGATCGGCCGCCACGTCGTCGCCGTAATCGTCCGCCACCAGGCGCCCGAAGATCAGCGGCACCGCCACCATGTACTGGATGCAGTGGTCGCGGTCGGCGTAGTTGGCCAGCGGACCGGTCTTGTCGATGATGCGGCAACCGGCTTCCTGGGTTTCGATGACGATCTTCTCGACCTGGTCCAGACGCCCGGCGACCTGCTCGTGCAGCTGCATGGCACACTCCACCGCCGTCTGGGCGTGGAACTCGGCCGGGAAGCTGATCTTCAGCAGCACGTTCTCCATCACGTAGCTGCCGAACGGGCGCTCGAACTCGAACGGTTTGCCGCCGAAGGCCACGTCGTAGAAGCCCCAGGTCTTGGCGCTCAGTGCGGAGGGATAACCGACCACGCCCTTGTCCACCGCGTTCAGCGCATGGGTGACGGCGCGACGGCACGCATCGCCGGCGGCCCAGCTCTTGCGCGGCCCGGTGTTGGGTGCGTGGCGATAGGTGCGCAGGGCGCCGTTGTCGATCCAGCTGTGCGACACGGCGGTGATGATTTCGTCCTTGCCGCCACCGAGCATGTGCGTGGCCACGGCGGTGGATGCCAGGCGGACCAGGATCACATGGTCCTGGCCGACACGGTTGAAGCTGTTCTTGAGGGCATAGCCGCCCTGGATCTCGTGCGCCTTGATGGCGGCGGTGAGCACGTCGCGCACGGTCGGCACGTTGCCGCCCTCGCGCACGGCCTTGCGGCCCAGGTAGTCGGCCACGGCCAGGATGGTGCCGAGGTTGTCCGACGGATGGCCCCACTCGGCCGCCAGCCAGGTGTCGTTGAAGTCCAGCCAGCGGATCTGGGTGCCGATGGCGAAGGCACCCTGTACGGGATCCAGCTCGTGGCTGGTACCGGGCACGCGGGTGCCGCCGGGCAGCGTCGCGCCGGGGACGACCGGGCCCAGATGCTTGACGCATTCAGGGAATTTCATTGCCAGCATGGCGCAACCCAACGCATCGAGCATCACGTAGCGCGCGGTGTCGTAGGCCTCGGTGGAGTCGATCGTGTAATCGACCACGTAATCGGCGATGTCGCGCATCGGCTGGTCGGGATCGGGGCGCTGGGCGGAACGGATGTCGGCGCTCATCAATACTCTCGCGTCATGGGAAACGCCCATTTTAACCCGCCCGGCCGGACCCGTGCCGTACGACCGCGGAACCACACTCTCGTGGTCGCTTGACGATAGCGCACACGACACGGAAAATGGCCACAGCTATTCCAAAAGGGAGTAGCCCCGGAACGTGTCATGTTCCGTGCGACGGTCGTCATCACGGGCGCGTGCCCCGGTCGTCGCGGCGAGTTCATCGCGGGCGAGACTTTTGCGGCTTCGGTGGGGCCTGCGCGGCTGCCGTGGCCGCGTCCGGTCTCCGCGCATGCCCGAGGTTCCGATGGACTTTCTCCCCGAACACTTCTTTTCCGGCCTGCTCAGCATCATCATCATCGACCTGGTGCTGGCAGGCGACAACGCCGTGGTCATCGCCCTGGCCGCCCGGCGCCTGCCGCGCGAGCTGCAGAAGAAAGCCATTTTCTGGGGCACCTTCGGCGCCGTCGCGCTACGCATCGTACTGACCATCGGCGTGGTCTATTTGCTGGAGCTGCCCGGCCTGATGCTGGTCGGCGGCCTGCTGCTGATTCCCATCGCCTGGAAGCTGCTGCGCCAGAACGACAACGGCGACGATCCGCACGTGCGGGAAGCCGCCGGCTTCTGGGCCGCCATCCGCACCATCGTCGTGGCCGACGCCCTGATGGGACTGGACAACGTGCTGGGTATTGCCGGCGCCGCCAAGGGCCACATCGGCCTGGTGGTGATCGGGCTGATGATCAGCGTACCGCTGATCGTCTGGGGTTCGACATTGATCCTGCGCCTGATGGAACGCTTTCCCGTCATCATCTATATCGGCGCCGGTACCATTGCCTGGACCGCCGCGCGCATGATCGCGCACGACCACTTCCTGGCGGCCTGGTTCGATGCCCGTCCGTGGGCACCGTGGACGCTGGACGCGTTGCTGGTGGCCGGCGTGTGCGGTCTGGGTTATCTGGCGTCACGCCGAACCCGCGCTGCCGCCTGATTTTTCTCCCCGATCCAAGGAAGCTCCGACGGAATCCAGCGCAGGCGGCACTTGTCCTGTCTGTTCGCCAGACAAGGCGTACGGGTGAAGGCCAGGCTGGTTGCCTGTCGAGGCCGTGCAACGCAGAATGGTGGACAGACAGGACAAGCCCAACAAGTTGATTTTGCGAGCATGGGTGGCACTCGAATGGCCCCCAGGCTGCACCGCATGGCTGGTTCAGGCCACCCGCCTGCACGGCGCCACACAGCACAACCCGGGAGCCATCCGCGTGCCATGACGCCTGTGCTGGATTCCATCAGAGCTTCCAAGGAGCGTGTCATGAAACTGTATTACCTGCCCGGCGCCTGCTCGCTGGCCGACCACATCACCCTGGAATGGCTCGGTATCGACTACGAAGCCATCGAAGTGCCACGCGACGAGTTGAAGTCGGACTGGTACCGCGCCATCAGCCCCGGCGGCAGCGTGCCGGCCCTGGTCGAGGATGACGGCTGGACGCTGACCGAGAACGTGGCCATCCTGCATTACCTGGCCGAAAAGGCCCCGGATGCGACGCTGGCCGGCCGCGACGCGCGCAGCCGCGCGGAGGTCAATCGCTGGCTCGGCTTTCTCAATTCCGACGTGCACCAGGCCTTCAAGCCGATCTTCGCCCCGACCGCTTTCCTCGACGATGAGGCCCTGCACCCGGCCCTGGCCGAGCACGCGCGGGTCAAGCTGGGCAAGCTGTTCGCACGCATCGACAAGCAGCTCGCCGAGCATGAATGGGTGGCCGGTGCACGGCGTTCCATCGCCGACCCCTACCTGTTCGTGGTGCTGCGCTGGGCGCGCGGCAAGAAGGTTCCGCTGGACGGTCTGAAAGCACTGGATGCCTACTTCGGGCGCATGCAAAAGGATGCCGGCGTGCGCAAGGCGATGGCGGCCGAAGGTCTCGGTTGAGCGGCTCCGGCCGACACGTCAGCCGTGTTCCGCGGGAGCGGCTTCGGTCGCGACACTCGCAAGGTCGGCCTCAAACCCGGTCGGGCCATCGCGGCTGAAGCCGCGATGGCGAGATATCGGCAAGCACTGATCGCGGCCATGGGCCGCTCCCACAGATCGACAGTCAGTATCCGGTTTTCAGAGGTTCACTGTGGGAGCGGCCCATGGCCGCGATGGCTTGATCCGACCGGTCACCCCGCCACTGCCGTGCCCGACCCGCTCAAAAGCGCAGATAGACGAACGCCGAGGGCCCGTTGAGCTCCAGGTTCAGGCTGTCGCGGTAGTGCGCATGCGACTGCCGGATATGAATGCTGTTGACGCCGTACTCGACCGCAAAGCCCAGATGCTCGGTCGGCAGCCACTCGGCACCCAACGACGCGTTGTAGATGTGGCCCTGCAGTTTACCGCCGCCCTTGAACACACCGGCCGCCGCAAAGTACATGCGCCACCGGTCGTTGAAGGCATGCCGCCAGCCGACCTGAAGCAGCGGCGCCCAGGCCCCCGTGCCGGTGCGCTCGTCGACCATGCGTTTCTCGTCATCGGCCTGCACATAACCACGCAACGAAGCCGACGCCCGGTAATGACTGGCACCCAGACCCAGGCCGATCACGTTGTCATCGGTGCCGAACCACCAGCGCCAGGCCACGCTGCCAAAGGCGAAGGCCAGCTTGCCGTCCAGATCGGCGGCGATATCGTGCGTTTGTCCGGACCAGGTCAGACGTCGATTGAAGTCCAGGCTGCTGTCACGGTAGTAGCGGTAATAGTCGAACGACAGACCCTGATGGTCGCCCACCAGGAAGTCCGCACGGATGCGTGCCGAGGTGCTTTCGTCGTCGAAGCCGAGGTCGTCCTCCAGATTGACGCTGGCCGCCGCGAACCCTTGCGGCAAACTGAAACCGACCGTGGTGTCGGTGTTGGCATAGTAACCGCCGGCACCGATGCTGACCCGATCCAGCGCCCGCGAATGTTGTGCCCGCGCCGGCGCGGCCCAGGCACAAGCCGCCACGGCGGCAAGCACGGCCAGCATGGCCGGGCGCCACCCGGCGCGCGACATGCGAAACCTCGTCGGCATCGGCGTTTCCCCTTCGTCCGTCATCGGCCCGGGCATCTTGCCATCGGCAACCTTTATCGGCATGAAACCGTGGCCGCCGGACACGCCGACGCCGGGCACGATGCCCGGCGCCGACATTTCCACCCTGTGCGATCAGCGCTTTTCGAGCGGCGTGAATTCCTGATCCTCGGGGCCGATGTAATTGGCGCTGGGACGGATGATCTTGCCGTCGATGCGCTGCTCGATGATATGCGCACTCCAGCCGGAGGTGCGGGCAATCACGAACAACGGCGTGAACATCGAGGTCGGCACGCCCATCATGTGGTAGGCGCTGGCCGAGTACCAGTCGAGGTTGGGGAACATCTTCTTCATGTCCATCATCACCTCTTCGATGCGCTCGGAGACCTCGAACAACGTGTCGTTGCCTCCCTCGGCGCACAGCTTGCGGCTGATCTCCTTGATGATGGGGTTGCGCGGATCGCCGATGGTGTACACCGGGTGGCCGAAACCGATCACGATCTCCTTGTTGGCCACGCGCTGGCGGATGTCGGCCTCGGCCTCGTCGGCGCTGCGGTAACGGCTGATGATTTCCATCGCCACTTCGTTGGCGCCGCCATGCTTGGGACCGCGCAGGGCCCCGATGGCGCCGGTCAATGCCGAATAGAAATCCGAACCGGTACCGGCAATGACGCGCGCGGTGAAGGTGGACGCGTTGAACTCGTGCTCGGCGTACAGGATCAGCGATTTGTCCAGCGCATCGGTGGCCAGCTCGGTGGGCTCGGCGCCATGCAGCAAATGCAGGAAATGCCCGGCGATGGTTTCGTCGTCGGTCTCGGTCTCGATGCGGCGGCCGTTGTGGCTGTAGTGGTACCAGTACAGCAGGATGGAGCCGAAGCTGGCCATCATGCGGTCGGCGATGTCGCGCGCGCCGGTGACGTTGTGGTCGTCCTTTTCCGGCAACACCGTGCCCACCACCGAGCAGCCGGTACGCAGCACGTCCATCGGATGGGTGGACGCCGGCAACTGCTCCAGCACGGCCTTGACCGGCGCCGGCAGCCCGCGCATCGTCTTGAGCTTGGCACGGTAGGCATTGAGCTCCGACCAGGTCGGCAGCACGCCGTGCACCAGCAGATGGGCCACCGACTCGAAGCTGGACTTGGTCGCCAGGTCGTTGATGTCGTAACCGCGGTAATGCAGGTCGTTGCCGCTGCGGCCGACCGTGCACACGGCCGTGTTGCCGGCGGCCACACCGGACAACGCGACGGATTTCTTGCCCTTCGGCCTGGTGGTTTCGGGAGTGTCACTCATGATCCATACCTCTCGGGATTGCGTGATCGGATTCGAAGACGCGCGGCGCCGGCGGTCGCGGTGCCGCGGCGATGTCAGTCGTGGTTGTCGTCAGCGGCAAAAAGCTGGTCCAGCTTGCGCTCGTAGTCGTGATAGCCGAGGAAATCGTACAACTCCTCGCGGGTCTGCATCTGCGGCACCACGGACTTCTGCGTGCCCTCGCGGCGCACGGTCTCGTAGAAGCCCAGCGCGGCCTTGTTCATGGCGCGGTAGGCACCGCAGCAGTACAGCGCGATGTCGACGCCCGCCGAGGCGAGTTCGTCGGTGGTGAAGAAGGGCGTGGAGCCGAATTCGGTCAGGTTGGCCAGGATCGGCACCTTCACCGCCTGCTTGAACTTGCGGTAGTTCTCCAGCGTCTTCATGGCTTCGGGGAAGATCATGTCGGCACCGGCCTCGACGTAGGCTTGCGCGCGCTCGATGGCGGCGTCGACGCCCTCCACCGCGGCGGCATCGGTACGCGCCATGATCACGAAACCGTCGTCGGTGCGCGCATCCACGGCCGCCTTCACGCGGTCGACCATTTCGGCCGCCGACACCACTTCCTTGCCGGGACGATGCCCGCAACGTTTCTGGGCGACCTGGTCCTCCATGTGCACGGCGGCCACACCGACGCGCTCGAACGATCGGATGGTGCGCGCGATGTTGAAGGCCCCGCCCCAGCCGGTGTCGATGTCCACCATCAACGGCAGCTGCGTGGCCTCGACGATGCGGCGTGCGTCGGTAAGCACGTCTTCCATGGTGGAGATGCCCAGATCCGGCATGCCCAGCGAATTGGCGGCCACGCCGCCGCCGGACAGGTACAACGCCTTGTAGCCGACCCGCTTCGCCATCAGGCCGGCGTAGGCGGTGATGGCGCCGACCACCTGCAGGGGACTCTCGTGCTCGAGCGCGGCGCGGAACGCCGCGCCCGCGGAAACCTGTGCGTTCATGCAAACGTCCATGATCAAAAACCCCATTCTAGCAGGCTGCCCCTGCCCGGCCGCGCCCGATCAATGCATGACCAAGGTCATCAACATGCCGTGTACAGGGTGTACGTGGCGGCACGCGCCCCGTACATTAACCCCATGAAAAAACACAAGACCTCACTGGCGACGCGTATCCTCTGGGGCCTGGTCATCGGCATCCTGGCCGCTCTCTTGACCCTGGCCGTCGGGCATTTCCATCCGCCCACGCTGGCCTTCATGCAGAAGGTGTCCTCGGCGGTGTTCGATCCGTTCGGGCAAGTGTTCCTGCGCCTGCTGTTCTTCGTGGTGATCCCGCTGGTGTTTTCCTCGCTGGCCTCGGGCGTGACCCAACTGGGCCAGTTGAACAAATTGGGGCCGTTGGCCGGACGCACCTTCCTGCTGTTTTTCGCCAACATGGGGGTCGGCGTCGCCATCGGCCTGGTGATGATGAACGTGCTGGTGCCCGGCCAGCACATCGACCCGGAGGCCACCCGGCAGCTGATGGCCGAATACGGCGGTACCGCGGCCGAAAGCGTGCGTACGCACGCCGAGCAGCCCAGCCTCAGCCTCGCCCTGCTGGTGGACATGTTCATGCCGCGCAACCTGTTCGGCGCGGTGGTCGGCAACACCCGGGGCGCCATCGGCGACGTGTTGCCGCTGATCCTGTTCGCGATCCTGATCGGCGCGGCCGGCACCCAGCTCGACGACGAGAAACGCGAAAAGCTGCAGGCCGGGCTGGACCTGGTCACCGAGCTGATGACGCGCATCGTGGATTTCGCCCTGCGCCTGGCCCCCTATGCGGTGCCGGCGATGATCTACAGCGTCATCGTCAAGGTCGGCCTGGACGTGGTGTTCGCGTTGTCGATGTTCGTCATCGGATGCCTGCTGGCCATGACGCTGCATCTGTTCGGCACCATGTCGCTGTGGATCCGGTTTCTGGGCAAGCAATCTCCCTGGCAGTTCTTCAAGCGTATCCGTCCGGTGCTGGTGACGGCTTTTTCGACCAGCTCCAGCAACGCCACCCTGCCCACCTCGCTGGCCTGCGCGCAGGAGGATCTCAAACTGCGCCAGAGCACATCGGGCTTCGTGCTGCCGCTCGGCGCCACCATGAACATGAGCGGCACCGCCTTGTTCGAAGGCTGCGTGGTGCTGTTCGTCGCACAGGTATTCGGCGTGGACCTCAGCCTGCCGTCGCAGATCATCATGCTGCTGCTGTCGGTGCTGAGCGCGGTGGCGGTGTCGGGCATTCCCGGCGGCTCGCTGCCCATGATCGCGGGACTTCTCGCCACCTTCGGCGTACCGCCGGAGGGCATCGGCATCATCATCGGCGTCGACCGCCTGCTGGACATGGCACGCACCACGGTCAACGTCGGCAGCGACATCGTCACGGCGCAGATCGTGGACGACAGCCTGAAGCGGGCCGAGGCGCGCAAAAGCGGGTGATGGGTGCCGGGGAGGCGGTGGCCGGCCCGGAGCCCATCGCGGCCCGTGGCCGCGATGGCGCCGATTCGAACCCCACACATGAAAAACCCCCGGAGGGTGGATCCGTGTCCAACCTCCGGGGGGCAATTCGCGAGGCCGCCTTTTTTCATGCGGCCCTGCACGCGACTTACTTGCCGAGCAGATCCTCGACCGCGGCACGCTCCTCGCCCAGTTCCTGGCGGGTGGCGTCCATGCGCTCACGGGAGAACTCGCCGATTTCCAGGCCCTGCACGATGTCGTACTTGCCGTCCTTGCAGGTCACCGGGTAGCCGTAGATGACGCCCGGCTCGATGCCGTAGCTGCCGTCGGCGGGGATGCCCATGGACACCCATTCGCCCTCGGCCGTGCCCAGCGCCCAGGAACGCATGTGGTCGATGGCGGCCGAGGCGGCCGAGGCAGCCGACGAGGCGCCGCGGGCCTTGATGATGGCCGCGCCACGCTGCTGCACGGTGGGAATGAAATCGTTCTCGTACCAGGCCTGATCCACCAGCTCCAGCGCCGGCTTGCCGTCGACGCTGGCGTGATGAATGTCCGGGTACTGGGTGGAACTGTGGTTGCCCCAGATGATCATGTGCTTGACGTCGGTGTTGTGCTTGCCGGTCTTCTCGGCCAGCTGGCTCATGGCGCGGTTGTGGTCCAGGCGCACCATGGCGGTGAAGCACTTCGGATCCAGGTCCGGCGCGTTGGCCTGGGCGATCAGGGCGTTGGTGTTGGCCGGATTGCCGACCACCAGCACCTTGACGTCGCGCTTGGCGTGGTCGTTCAGCGCCTTGCCCTGAGGACCGAAAATCTTGCCGTTGGCGGCCAGCAGATCCTTGCGTTCCATGCCCGGCCCGCGCGGGCGGGCGCCGACCAGCAGGGCATAGTCGACGTCCTTGAAGGCCACGTTGGCGTCGTCGGTGGCGACGATGCCGGCCAGCAGCGGGAAGGCGCAGTCATTGAGCTCCATTTCCACACCCTTGAGCGCATCCAGCGACTGCGGAATTTCCAGCAGATGCAGGATGACCGGCTGATCGGTGCCCAGCATGTCGCCGGCGGCAATGCGGAACAGGAGGGCGTAGCCGATGTTTCCGGCGGCACCGGTGACGGCAACTCGAACGGGTGTTTTCATGCGAATGTCCTCGATACGTCGCAGGGTGGACCTTGGCCCACCGTGGAAGGATGGTGGGCCAAGGCCCACCCTACGGTTATTTCAGTTCGGCAAAGAATGCCTGGATACGTTCCAGACCCGGCTCCAGCTGCTCGGCCGGGCAGGTGTAGCTGATGCGCATGCCACGCGGCTCGCCGAAGGCCGAACCCGGCACGCAGGCCACGCCCTTGGCATCCAGCAAGGCCTTGCACAATTCGACATCACCGGTGATGGTGCGGCCCTCGTGGTTTTTGCCGAAGGCACACGAGATGTCCGGAAAGGCGTAGAACGCCCCCTGCGGCCGCGGGCAGGTCACGCCCTCGATGGCACGCAACGCGTCCACCACCTTGTCGCGCCGCGCGGCAAACTCCGCGCAACGGGTTTCGGGCACGTCCTGCGGGCCCGACAGGGCGGCGGTGGCCGCTGCGGTGATCACCTCCGGCAAGCTGGTGATGTGGTTGGAGTTGAGCGTCACCACCGCATTGGCCACCGCGACCGGCGCGGCGATCAGGCCCAC
>CAZMKO010000070.1:0-12282 GCA_964566965.1 uncultured Rhodanobacteraceae bacterium | reverse complement strand
AGGACATCGCCGTGCAGGAAGCCCGCAAGCTGGGCATCCCGGTGATCGCCGTGGTCGACACCAACTACGATCCGGCGCTGGTCGACTACGCCATCCCCGGCAACGATGACGCCATCCGCGCCATCCAGCTGTACGCCCGCGCCGCCGCCGACGCCATCCTGGAAGGCAAGGCTGCCGCACCTTCCAAGCAGGGCAATGCCGACGACTTCGTCGAACTGAACGACGACAGCAAGCCGGCTTCCGACGCCGCCAAGCCTGAGGCCAAGGCCGAGAAAAAGGCCGAAACCAAGGCCGAGGAAAAGGCTGAAACCAAGGCCGCTGCCAGCGAATGATCCCCTCCGGGGACGCGCCTCCGGGTGCGTCCCTCGCAACACGTTTCGAGGTTTACCATGCAAATCAGTGCACAACTGGTCAAGGAGCTGCGCCAGCGTTCCGGCGCCGGCATGATGGAATGCAAGAAGGCCCTGGTCGAAAACGACGGCAACGTCGACGTCGCCATGGAGTGGCTGCGCAAGCAGGGTCTGGCCAAGGCCGACAAGAAGGCCGGCCGTATCGCCGCCGAGGGCCGCATCGTCAGCGCCCAGAACAAGAGCGGCGCGGTGCTGGTCGAGATCAACTGCGAGACCGACTTCGTGGCCAAGGACAAGAGCTTCCTGGCTTTTTCGGACCAGGTCGCCGAGATCGCCCTGGACAGCGGCAGCAAGGATGTCGACGCCCTCAAGGCCGCGGCCTATCCCGAAAAGGGCACGGTCGACGAGGCCGCCAAGGCGCTGATCGCCACCATCGGTGAAAAGATCGACGTGCGCCGCATGGCCCGCGTTGACACCGACGGCACCCTGGGCCACTACATTCACGGCGGCCGTATCGGCGTGCTGGTGGCCCTGGAAGGCGGTTCCGAGGAGCTGGCCAAGGGCATCGCCATGCATGTGGCGGCGATGAATCCCCAGTACCTGCGTGCCGAGGACGTGCCCGCGGAACTGATCGAGAAGGAAAAGGAAATCGCCAAGGGCCAGATGAGCGAGAAGGACCAGTCCAAGCCGGCCGAGATCCTGGAAAAGATCATCTCCGGCAAGGTCAACAAGGTCGTCTCGGAAATGACCCTGACCGGCCAGCCGTACGTGCTGGACACCGGTTCCAGCGTCGGCGACGTGCTGAAGAAGGAAGGCGCCAGCATCAAGCAGGCCGTGCGTCTGGCCGTCGGCGAAGGCGTCGAGAAAAAGGAAGAAGATTTCGCCGCCGAAGTGATGAAGCAGGCCGGCCTGGCGTAAGCCGGATCGTCGTCCTGTGATGACACAAGGGCCGCGAGGGATCGCGGCCCTTTTTGTTGCCGCACGGACGCCATGCGCGAGACGGATATCCGGGCCACCGCACCCGAGGCCCGCCCCACCCCTGATTCCTTCCTCAACTTGGTCCCCAACGCCAACGCTCAACCTCTCGCCCCCACTCCGCAACATCGCTACAATGCGGCACACCCACAACCCACCATCGGAGAGCCCTCGATGACCGAGTCGCCCACGTACAAGCGCATCCTGCTCAAACTCTCCGGTGAAGCCCTGATGGGGGACGAGGACTACGGCATCGATCCGAAAGTCATCGGGCGACTGGCCGAGGAAATCATCGAGGTGAACCAGGCCGGCGCGGAAATCGGCGTGGTCATCGGCGGCGGCAACATCTTCCGCGGTGCGGGTTTGGCCGCCGGCGGCATGGACCGGGTCACTGGCGACCACATGGGCATGTTGGCCACGGTCATGAACGCCCTGGCCATGGCTGATGCCATCGAAAAGCACGGCGGTTACGCGCGCGTGATGAGCGCCATTCCCATCCACGATGTCGCCGAGGACTTCATCCGCCGCCGTGCCGTGCGCCATATCGAGAAGGGCCGCATCGCGCTGTTCGCTGCCGGCACCGGCAATCCGTTCTTCACCACCGATTCGGCGGCCGCGCTGCGTGCCGTCGAGATCGGCGCCGACCTGCTCCTGAAGGCCACCAAGGTGGACGGCGTATACGACGCCGACCCGGCCAAGGACAAGAGTGCGACCCGCTACGAACACCTCACCTACGATCGCGTCATCGAGGACAAGCTGGCCGTGATGGACACCGCCGCCATCGCGCTGTGCCGCGACCACGGCATGCCCATGCGCATCTACGACATGACCTGCCCCGGCAACCTTCTGCGCATCATGCGCGGCGAAGCCGTGGGCACCCTGGTCGACGGCGGCTGAGCCCCGCCCCGCGACCCGGCACCGCCGGCCCGCGTCCGACCCTCTCCCGGAGCATTCGACTCCGCCCTTGCTATACTCGAACGGATACACGCCGTTCCATGGAGCCTGCCGTGCTAGACGACATCAAACAAGACGCCAAGACCCGCATGGGCAAAAGCATCGACGCCCTCGAGAACGAATTGCGCCGGCTGCGCACCGGTCGCGCCAGCAGCGCGCTGGTGGAAAGCATCAAGGTGCCTTACTACGGCTCGGACATGCCCCTGTCGCAGGTCGCCAACGTGGCCGTCGCCGACTCCCGCACGCTGACCATCACCCCGTGGGAAAAAGACATGGTGGCCCCCATCGAAAAGGCCATCCTGGGCTCGGACATCGGCATCACCCCGAACACCGCGGGCACCGTGATCCGTCTGAACCTGCCGGCCCTGACCGAGGAGCGCCGCAAGGAACTGGCCAAGCACGTCTCGCACGAGGGTGAGAACAGCAAGATCGCCATCCGCAACATCCGCCGCGACGCCCTGCAAAGCGTCAAGGAATTGCTCAAGGAAAAGGAGATCTCCGAGGATGACGAGCACCGGGCCGAGGACGAGATCCAGAAACTGACCGACAGCTTCGTCAAGCAGGTGGACGAGGTCGTCAAGAGCAAGGAAGAAGAATTGATGGCGGTCTGAGCACCGCCATACCCGCCCATGCCCGACATGCCTCCTACCGCGCACGTTCCCCGGCACATTGCCATCGTCATGGACGGCAATGGCCGTTGGGCGGAAAAACGGCGGCGTCCGCGCAGTTTCGGGCACCGTTCGGGCCAGAAGGCCGTGCGTGGCGCGGTCGAATTCTGCCTGCGCAACCGCATCGGATCACTGACGCTGTTCGCTTTTTCCAGCGAGAACTGGCGCCGTCCGCAGGGCGAGGTGAAGGCGCTGATGCAACTTTTCCTGAAGGCCCTGGACAAGGAAACCGACGAACTCGACAAGCAGAATGTGCGCATCGAATTCATTGGCGACCTGTCGGCATTCGACGAATCGCTGCGCGATCGCATGCAGGCCGCCATGCGGCGCACCGCCGGCAATACCGCCCTGCGTCTCAACGTGGCGGTCAACTACGGCGGGCGTTGGGACATCGCACATGCCGCGCGGGAACTGGCCTGCGCGGTGGCCCGCGGCGAGCTGGCCCCCGAGGCCATCGACGAATCCCTTCTGGCCAGGCACACCTGCCTCGCCGACCAGCCGCCACCGGACTTGTTCATCCGCACCGGCGGCGATTGCCGGGTCAGCAATTTTCTGCTCTGGCAGCTGGCCTATACGGAACTGTATTTCACCGATACGCTGTGGCCGGATGTCGACGCCGACTGCCTGGCCCATGCCGTGGCCGATTTCGCCAGCCGGCAGCGCCGTTTCGGACGTACCGGGGCGCAGGTCACTGCCACCGCCACCGCCTCCCGACCCTGACCACCGGAAACCGCATGCTGCTGCAGCGCATACTCACCGCCCTGATCCTGGCTCCCCTGGCCGTCGTCATCATCCTGTTGCCGCCGACCTGGCTGTTCGCGCTGATCGTGGCGGCGGTGTTCCTGGGCGCACAATGGGAATGGACCCGCCTGTGCGGCTTGCGCCACCTCGCCGCGCGTGCCGTGATGCCCCTGCTGACGGCCGTGTTGATGGCCGTGCTGTGGTGGCAGCGCGACACGCCCTGGCTGTGGCAAGCCGTGGTGCTGGCCGGCCTGGCCTGGTGGCTGGCCAGCCTGTTGTGGCTGCGCTCGTACACCTTCGCCGCCTCCCCGGCACGCGAAAATGCCTGGATGAAGCTGCTTGCCAGCGTGGCCGTACTGGTGCCGGCATGGGTCGCCCTGGCCTTCATCCATGACGCGCCAGAACGCGGCCCGTGGTGGACCCTGTTGGCACTGTGCGTGGTCTGGGCCGCGGATATCGGCGCCTACTTCAGTGGCCGCGCCTTCGGCCGGCGCAAACTGGCCCCGCGCATCAGCCCGGGCAAGACCCGCGCCGGCGCCTGGGGTGCGCTCGTCGCCGGCATGCTGGTCGCCGTCATTGGCGGCCACCTGCTGGCCGTGACCGGTGCCGGTCTGCTGTGGATGGCCGTACTCGGCGCCCTCACCGTTGCCGCGGCCATCATCGGCGACTTGTTTGAGAGCCTGATGAAGCGCCACGCCGACATCAAGGACTCCGGCGGCATCTTCCCCGGCCACGGCGGCCTGCTGGATCGCCTGGACAGCGTGTTCGCGGCCCTGCCGGTGTTTGCGGCGGGGGTGATGGTGTTGGCACTATGACATCGGCGGCTTGTTGTCGGAGGAAGGCTCTTTGGATCCGGGATCCGGGACCCGGGACCCGGGACCCGAACCTCGAGCACTCTGCAGAGACCTGGTTGCGTGAGGCCGTCGACCGGGCTTCGCGCCGGCTCGTATGCTTCTCGTCATGCCCGGTGCACAAGCCTGGCACCACCCGCTTCACCTACTCCGCCCCTGCCCAAGCCGTCGCTCTTCGATATCACGCCTCTTCAACCAAATTGCGGGATCCGGGTCCCGGGTCCCCGGTCCCGGGTCCCGTCTCTTTTGCTTCCCGTGCTGCCGCAGCACGCCGGAACGCTGCAGCATGACATCCTCCCCCAAATCCATCGCCATCCTCGGCGCCACCGGCTCCATCGGTGCCAGCGCGCTGGATGTGGTCGCACGCCACCCGCAACGATTCCGGGCCGCGGTATTGACGGCTCATGCCAACGTGCCGAAGCTGGTGCAGTTGTGTGTACGCCACGCACCGGATGTGGCCGTGATCGCCGATGCCACGCGCAAGGACGAACTGGCCACGGCGCTGGCCGCCGCCGGGGTGGACTGCGCGGTGGAGGCCGGTCCGGAAGCACTGGTCGCCGCCGCGGCCGCCGCGGAAGTGGATACGGTGGTGGCGGCCATCGTCGGCGCCGCCGGGCTGGCTTCCAGCCTGGCCGCCGCCCGTGCCGGCAAACGGCTGCTGCTGGCCAACAAGGAGGCGATCGTGATGGCCGGCCCGCTGCTGATGACCGCACTGCGCGAGGGCGGCGGCGAGCTGTTGCCGGTCGATTCCGAGCACAATGCCATCTTCCAGTGCCTGCCCCGGAGCAACCCGCGTTTGGCCGGCAACGGCGTGCGGCGCCTGTTGCTGACCGCGTCCGGCGGCCCCTTCCGTGGCCGCACGCATGCCGAATTGGCCGGCATCACGCCGCAACAGGCCTGCGCCCACCCCACCTGGTCCATGGGCCGCAAGATTTCGGTGGATTCGGCCACCCTGATGAACAAGGGGCTGGAAGTCATCGAGGCCCACCACCTGTTCGGTGCCGATGCCGACCGTATCGAAGTCGTGTTGCACCCGCAGTCCATGGTGCATTCACTGGTGGAGTACATCGACGGGTCGGTGCTCGCCCAGCTGGGCAATCCGGACATGCGCACGGCACTGGCGCATGCCCTGGCCTGGCCCGAGCGCATCGAGGCCGGCGTGGCACCGCTGGACCTGCCGGCACTGGGCCGGCTGGACTTCGAAGCGCCCGACACCGACACCTTCCGCTGCCTGGCGCTGGCCTACCAGGCCCTGCGCGCGGGCGGCGACGCCACCGCCATCCTCAACGCCGCCAACGAAGTTGCAGTGGCCGCCTTCCTGGACGGAAAGCTCCCGTTCACGGCCATTTCCGAAGTCATCGAGGCCACCCTGCAGGAACTGCCGGGCGCGCCTGTTGTCGATATGGCGTCACTCGTGCAACGTGATATTGGCGCCCGTCAGGCGGCGCAACGTATCATGCACCGGTATCACTGAGGCTCGCGTCCGCATCTATGCTCGATTTTCTGGGTTCCATCTGGTGGCTGATCGTCACGCTCGGCGTGCTCGTCACCTTTCACGAATTCGGCCACTACTGGGTGGCACGACGCTGTGGCGTGAAGGTGCTGCGCTTCTCGGTCGGCTTCGGGCGCGCGCTGTGGAGCCGCACCGCCCGCGACGGCACCGAATACCGCATCGCGGCCATTCCACTGGGCGGCTACGTCAAGATGCTCGATGCGCGCGAGGGCGAGGTTTCGCCAGACGAGCGCGACGTCGAATTCACCGGCAAGCCGGTCTGGCAACGCATCGCCATCGTCGCCGCCGGACCGGTGTTCAACCTGGTATTCGCGGTGCTGGCCTTCTGGCTGATGTTCATGGTCGGACGCACCGGCGTCGTGCCGGTGGTGGGCGCTCCGGCACCCCAGACACTCGCCGCCGAAGCCGGTTTTCAGGCCGGCGACACCATCCGCACCGTCAACGGCACCCCGGTGGCGACCTGGAACGTGGCCCTGGACACCCTCAGCGAGGACGTGTTGGGGCACCGCCCGGTGGACATCGGCGTGCAACGCGCGGACGGCAGCGACACGATGCTGCGCCTGCCGCTGGAAAAATTGCCGGCGGACGTCGAGCTGGACAAGGCGTTCGATCGCATCGGCCTGCGCGCGCAGCCGTTGCCGCCGGTGGCCGAGACCGTGCAACCGGACATGCCGGCGGCCAAGGCCGGCCTGCGCGATGGCGACCGCATCACCGCCATCGGCGAGCACAAGGTCGCGCATTTCAGCGATATCGGCACCCTCACCAAGAAACTGGTCGACGCCTCGCCGACACTGGCCTTCCACGTGCGGCGTGACGGCCACCCGCTGACGCTGAAAGTGACCCCGGCCTGGACCGACCCGGGTGACGGTGGCGGCGCCCGCTGGATCATCGGCGTGGCACCGCCGCGCCCCGCGACCACCGTGGTGCGCCACGGGCCACTGGTCTCGCTCGGCAAGGCGTTCCAGACCACCTGGGACAAGACCGCCACCACCTTCCGCATGATCGGACAGATGATTACCGGCCAGGTGTCCACGCGCAACCTGTCCGGCGTGATCACCATCGCCCGCGTGGCCAATACCTCGGCGCAGATGGGCGTGGCATGGTTCCTGTCCTTCCTCGGCCTGATCTCGCTGAGCCTGGCGGTATTGAACCTGCTGCCGATTCCGATCTTGGACGGCGGACACCTGCTGTATTACCTTATCGAGCTGGTCAAGGGCCGCCCGGTCAGTGAACGCACCATGATCGCCGGCCAGTTCGTCGGCATGGCACTGATCGTCGCGCTGATGGGCCTTGCCTTCTACAATGACATTCTGCGGCTCGTGTCGTGAGCCGCCGTCTCATCCTGCTGTGGCCCGTGGCCACAGCTTCGCGTTTTACCCAATGGAATCGACGATGAAGCGAGTCGCCGCCCTGATACTCCTGTCCGCCTTGAGTGCCAACGCCTTGGCGGTCAACCCGTTCGTGGTGTCCGACATCCGCGTCGAAGGCCTCAAGCGCATCGCCGCCGGCACGGTATTCAGTTACCTGCCGATCGAAAAGGGCGACACGCTCAACGATGCCAATGCACAGCAGGCGATCCGTGCCCTGTACCGCACCGGCTTTTTCAGCGACATCGAGCTTGAACACCAAGGCGACATCCTCATCGTCAAGGTGGTCGAACGCCCGTCCATCGCCAAGCTGGACATCCGTGGCAACAAGGCCATCAAGACCGACGACCTGAAAAAGGGCCTGAAGTCGATCGGCCTGTCCGAGGGCGCCACCTTCGACCGCCTGGCCCTGGACCGCGTGCGCAAGGAACTGGTCAACCAGTACTACAACCGCGGCAAGTACAACGTGTCGGTGGAGCCGCACGTCACGCACCTGAACAACAACCGCGTCAACATCGACATCGAGATCCGCGAAGGCAAATCGGCGCGCATCAAGGCCATCAACATCGTCGGCAACACCACCTATTCGGACAAGCAGATCCGCGGCGATTTCGAGTCCGACACCAGCAACTGGACGTCCTGGTACACCAAGGACGACCAGTATTCGCGCGAAAAGGTCTCCGGCGATCTGGAAAAACTGGGTTCGTACTACATGAACCGCGGCTACGCCGACTTCGGCGTGACCTCCACCCAGGTGGCCATCAGCCCCAACAAGCGTGAGATGTACATCAGTGCCAGCGTCAAGGAAGGCGACGTCTACAAGATCTCCGACGTGCATCTGCTCGGCGACCTGGTGTTGCCCGAGAAGACCTTGCGCCAGTTCGTCTTCACCAAGAAGGGCGACACCTTCAACCGCGCCCTGATCCAGCACAGCGCCAAGGTCATGAAGGGCGTGCTGGCCAACATCGGTTATGCCTTTGCCGACGTCCAGCCGATTCCCAAACTGGACAAGAAAAAGCACACCGTCGACCTGACCTTCTACGTCAAGCCGGGCAAGCGCGTCTACGTGCGCCGCATCACCTTCAACGGCAACACCCGTACCGAGGACGAGGTGCTGCGCCGCGAAATGCGCCAATTGGAAGGTTCCTGGTATTCCCAGGCCGCCATCGACCGCTCCAAGACACGCCTGAAACAGCTGGGCTATTTCAAGGACGTCGACATCAAGAACAAACGCGTGCCGGGTACCGAGGACCAGGTCGACCTCACTGTGAAGGTGGAGGAGCAATCCGCCGGCAGCCTGCAGTTCGGCATCGGCTACTCGCAGTACTCGGGCATGATCCTGTCCGCCTCGGTGTCGCAGAACAACTTCCTCGGCACCGGTGACAAGTTCTCCATCGGCGTGCAGACCAGCCGCTACTACAAGACGTTGAACCTGCGCTACGTCAATCCGTACGTCACCGACGACGGCGTCAGCGTGGGCTACAACCTCACCTACAGCAAGACCGACTTCGGCAACACCAACTTCGCCAACTACGAAAACAGCACGCGCTCGTTCTCCACCTTCGTCGGCATCCCGATCAGCGAGACCGACCGCCTGACCGCCGGCCTGGGCCTGGAAAGCAGTCGCATCAATCTGTTCCCGGGCTACAGCCCCGAGTCCTACCTCAACTACCAGAACGCGCTGGGCAATCGCACCGCGCACAGCTGGACCCTGAACGCCTCCTACACCCACGAGACACGCAACGCCTACTGGGCACCGACCCGCGGCGGCATCCAGCAGCTCAGCCTGGACGCGGCCTTGCCCGGTTCCACGGTGCAGTACTACAAGGCCAACTACCGCGGCAACCATTACTGGCCGATCGGCGGCGGCTTCGTGCTGTACCTCAACGGCGAGGTCGGCTACGGCGGCACCTACGGCAACGACAAGTACGACCGCACCTTCGGCCCCTACAAGGCCGGCGACAAGGTCGACTTCCCGTTCTGGCAAAACTACTTTGCCGGCGGCGTGCGCGACGTGCGTGGCTTCCAGGACAACACGCTTGGTCCGCGCGAGCAGACCGGTTATTACTACTACCCCACCCCGATCGGCGGCGCCTTCAAGGTCCTGGGCACGGCACAGGTATTCCTGCCGCTGCCGTTCCTAAAGGACATCAACACGGCGCGTGTGTCGGTGTTCACCGACGTCGGCAACGTGTATCGCGACTACAACAGCTTCGACGCCAGCACACTGCGTGCTTCCGCGGGCGTGTCGCTGCAGTGGCAGGCACCGATCGGCCCGCTGGTCATCAGCTACGCCGTCCCGATCCGCAAGCAACCCGGCGACGGTCATTACGAGGAACGCTTCCAGTTCACCTTCGGCAGCAATTTCTGACCGGTACCGGCCACACCGCGGCTCCCCGGAGGGCCCCGTGCCGGCGCGGCACGGGGCCTTTTTGACGCCGGGAGCCCCCACGCCGGGTCCATCCCGACGCTGTCGACGTGCCCAAACCGGCACCGTTGCCGCTATCATGCCCCTTTCCGTACACGACAAGGCGCCGCATGGCCGAAGCCCGCCACCAATACGATCTCGACACCCTGGCCAGCCGCTTCGGCCTGGAAGTCCGTGGCGACCGCTCCACCGTCATCCGGGGCGTTGCCACGCTGGTCGCCGCGGACAGCTCGCAACTGGCTTTCCTGGCCAATCCGCGCTACAGCGCCCAGTTGGCTGATACCCGCGCCGGTGCGGTGGTGCTGACATCCGCACAGGTCGACGCCTGTCCGGTACCGGCGCTGGTCGCCCGCGATCCCTATGTGGCCTACGCACGCATCGCGGACCTGTTCCGGCGCCGCCCGGCGGCGCATGCCGGCGTTCACCCTTCCGCCGTGGTCGCCGACGACGCCGAAGTCAGTCCCACCGCCAGCGTCGGGCCATTGTGCGTGATCGAATCGGGAGCACGCATCGACGACGGCGTGATACTTGGCCCGCATTGCATCATTGGCGAACGTTGTCACGTGGGTGCTCAGAGCCACCTTGAATCACGTGTGACACTGGTGGCCGACGTGCGTCTCGGTCAGCGTGTGCTGATCCATCCGGGCGCGGTCATCGGCGCCGACGGTTTCGGGCTGGCGGTGCACGAGGGGCACTGGATCAAGGTGCCCCAGCTTGGTGGCGTGCGCATCGGCGACGACTGCGAAATCGGCTGCAACACCACCATCGATCGCGGTGCGCTGGAAGATACCGTGCTGGAAGAAGACGTGCGTCTGGACAACCTCATCCAGATCGCGCACAACGTGCACGTGGGCGCCCACACCGCCATGGCCGGATGCGCCGCGGTGGCCGGCAGCGCGCGCATCGGCCGCTGGTGCATGATCGGCGGCAACGCCGGCATCCTCGGCCATCTCGAGGTGGCCGACCACGTGGTCGTCACGGCCAAGAGCCTGGTCACCCGCTCCATCCGCGAAGCGGGTGAATATTCTTCCGGCGTTCCCCTTCAGAACAACACGGCGTGGCGCAAGAATGCGGCACGCTTCAAGCATCTCGATGACATGGCACGCCGCCTGCGCGCGCTCGAAAAGGAAAAAGCATGACCGACAACACCGTCACCCTGCCGGTGGACGTGGAGCACATCCAGCGTCTGCTGCCGCACCGCTATCCGTTTCTCCTGGTCGACCGCGTGGTCGAGCTGGAAATGGGCAAACGTATCGCGGCAATCAAGAACGTCACCATCAACGAACCGTTCTTCCAGGGACATTTTCCAAACCACCCGGTGATGCCGGGCGTGCTGATCGTCGAGGCGCTGGCCCAGGCCGCCGGGGTGTTGTTCCAGTTGTCCGCCAACCCGGGAGAAAACGACGGGTCGGCGTTGTACTACCTGGTCAAGGTCGACAAGGCGCGTTTCAACGCCATGGTGGTGCCGGGCGACCAGCTGCGTCTGGAGGTGAAGCTCAAGCGCCTGCTGCGTGGCATGGGCATGTTCGAGGCCCGCGCCATGGTCGGCGAGAAGGAAGTGGCCAGCTGCGAGCTGATGTGCGCCGGACGCGGTGACTGAGGTGGCCATGATCGACCCGACCGCACGTATCCATCCCGAGGCGCGCCTGGCCGATGATGTCGAGGTCGGGCCCTACAGCATCATCGGCGCCGGCGTCGACATCGGCGCCGGCACCACCGTCGGCGCCCATGTAGTGATCCAGGGGCCGACACGCATCGGCCGCAACAACCGCATCTGGCAGTTCGCCTCCATCGGCGCCGACGCCCAGGACAAGAAATACGCCGGTGAATCGGCACGCCTGGAGATCGGCGACGACAACGTGTTCCGCGAGTTCGTCTCGGTACACCGCGGTACCGAGGGGGGCGGCGGCGTCACCCGCATCGGCCACGACAACTGGTTTCTGGCCTATGTGCATGTCGCGCATGATTGCATCGTCGGCGACCACACCATCTTCTCCAACTATTCGGCCCTGGCCGGTCATGTCGAGATCGGCGATTGGGTGATCGTGGCGGGATACGCCGGCGTGCACCAGTTCTGCAAGATCGGCGCGCACGCGTTCATCGGCATGGGATGCCTGGTCGGTGCCGACGTACCGCCGTTCGTGATGATGGCCAACGAACAACACGGCCGTCCGCGCGGCATCAACAGCGAAGGCCTGAAACGCCGCGGCTTCGACGCCGAACGCATCCAGGCCATCAAACGCGCCTACCGTACCTTGTACATGGGCAAGAAACCCCTGGCCGAGGCCCGTGAACAATTGGCCCAGCTGGCCGCCGACAATCCGGACGTGCAGGAAATGCTGGCGTTTCTGGATCGGGGGGAGCGCGCGCTGGCACGGTAAGGGACTCGGGACTCGGGACTCGGGACTCGGGACTCGGGACTCGGGACTCGGGAC
>CAZMKO010000069.1:0-12436 GCA_964566965.1 uncultured Rhodanobacteraceae bacterium | reverse complement strand
GCTCGTAGTTGGCGCAGCCCGAATCCAGGCACACCACCAGCGACGGGCTGCCGATGCGCTCGGCCAGATGGTCGACGTAGTGCGGCAGGTCGTAGCTGCCCGATTCCTCGCAGGCCTCGATAAGGATCACGCAGCGCGCATGCGGCACGCCCTGGTCATGAAGCGCCAGCAGCGAGGTCAGCGAACCGAAGATGGCGTAACCGTCGTCGGCGCCGCCACGACCGTACAGCTTGTCGCCCTTGATCACCGGCTTCCAGGGACCGAGGTCGTCGTCCCAACCGGTCATCTCCGGCTGCTTGTCGAGATGACCGTACAGCACCACGGTGTCGTCGACCTGGCCCGGCACTTCGATGAAGATCAGCGGCGTGCGGCCTTCCAGGCGCACTACTTCCAGCGTGGCACCCGGCAGCTGCGCGACCTTGGGGCGTGCCCACTCGCACATCAACTCCACGGCCTGCTCCATGTAACCGTTCTCGACCCAGTTGGCGTCGTACAGCGGCGACTTGTTGGGGATCTTGATGTACTCCACCAGCTGCGGAACGATTTCCTCGTCCCACACGCCTTCGACAAAAGACTGGATCTTGGCGTTGTCCATGGATGACCTCGCGTCTTGCAATGGGAAAGATCCATTCTAGCGTGCATGCCGGGCAGTGTCCTCCCGCACCGACGCCGCTGTCAGCCGCCACGCACAGACGCCGGGTGTTCGCGCGCACGCCATGTCACGTCGTGCTCCTGCAGACGTATCCGGCGGCGCCACCGACACTGTGATCGCGGTGGTGATACCGCCGCCGCACCACCTTCACGTACTGGGAGAACGACATGAAGTGCAAACGCATCACTCCGCTTCTGGCCATGCTGTTGTGCCTGGCCTTCAGCCTGCCGGCGCTGGCCGCCACCCCGGTGGACATCAACTCCGCCGATGCCGCCACCATCGCCGCCAACCTGGACGGTGTGGGCATGGTCAAGGCGCGCGCCATCGTGGATTACCGCAAGGCACACGGTCCCTTCAAGCAGGCCTCCGACCTCACCCACGTCAAGGGCATCGGCACGTCCACCCTGGCCCACAACAAGGACGCAATCCAACTCGACGGCTCGCGGACGGCCGGCACCGACAAGGCCGCCGGGGACGACGCGTCCTGACCCTGGCGGGGAGCACGGCAACCTGGCCGCGAATATCCTCACCATGTGTTTATCCAGACCTTTTCAATCAAGGGTTTATCGCGGCAGGGATCGGTGAGACAATCCGCCTTTCCTTGCAGTCACCCCGTATCGCCCGGTTTCCCGGGCGATACCTTTTGTGAGCCATGTCCGACATTCCCGAGATCGAAACCGAACGTCTGCGTCTGACCGCATTCACCGAACAGCATTTCGACCGCTATGCGGCCATGCTGGCCGACCCCGCCTGCACCCGGTGGATCGGCGACGGCCATGCCCTGAACCGCATGAATGCGTGGCGTTCCATGGCCATGCTGCTGGGGCACTGGCAACTGCGGGGTTACGGCATGTGGGCATTGGAAAGCCGTGACGACGGCAGTTTCGTGGGCCGCGTCGGCCTGATGCAGCCGGAAGGCTGGCCGGACATCGAGCTGGGCTGGATGCTGTGCCCGGACCGGCGCCATCAGGGCTATGCCACCGAAGCGAGCACGGCGGCACTGGATTTCGCCTGGCAGCGCTTGCGGGCCTCGCGCGTGATCAGCCTGGTACGCCAGGGCAACGACACGGCGCAACGCGTGGCCGAACGCCTCGGCGGAGAGCGAGTCGAGGAGAAAACCTTCCTGTGCTGCCCCACCGACGTCTATGCTTATTACGCACCCAAGGTGCCGGCCGCTTGAGGGCATCCGGCGCCATGACGCCTCCCTGGGAACGACACGCCGCGACATGAGCCTGCTGCACCCCGTCTCCCCCGATCAGTTCCGTCAGCAGCCGTGGGCCAACGGCAAGGGCCGCACCACGGAACTCGCCGCCGGTCCCGATCCCGAACACTGGCAGTGGCGCATTTCGATGGCCCGCATCGAACATGCCGGCCCGTTTTCGCTGTTTCCCGGGGTGCGGCGCCAATTGGCACCGCTCGACGGTGGCCTGACACTGTGCTTCGACGATGGCCGGGAGAGCACGGCCCGCCGCTTGCAGGTGATGGATTTCGACGGCGGCCGCCGCGTGCGTTGCCGGCTCCCCGATGGCCCCGGCCGCGACCTCAACCTGATGCTGCGCGAAGGCGTCGACGGCGAACTGATGGCCCGTCCGCTGGCCGGCACGATGCGTCTGCCGGGGCGCGGCGGGCACTGGTTCATCCTGCAACTGGCCGGAACCGCCACGGTTCATGCCGGCGACGAGGAAACCCCGCTGGATACCGGCCATGCGGTCTGGGTCCGCACCACCGCCGACGCCCGCGTCCTCATCGAGGGCACGGGCGAGGTCGCCCTGGTCCACCTGGCCGTGCGCTGACACCGCAGGCCGGCGACGGGGGCACGTCGTCACATGGCGGGCGCCAGGGAACCGCCGCCTGCCCGGCGCCGCGTCGTCGCCACCCGCGCCAGACGGGCCAGCGCATCCAGGCGCGCGATCCGCTGCCAGGCCAGGATCACCACGACCAGCTGGGCCAGCAGCACGGCGAGGACCAGCCCCGCCGGGCCCGCCGCCACCGTACGCACCCGCCACATCACCACCAGGGCCGCGAGCACGTAGCCGACCACGCTGGTGGCCAGGTACAACCCCAGGGTGGCCAGCGGCCGGCGCAACAGCAGCATCAGGCCGCGACCGAACGCGCGCGTGGCCGAACGCAGCGTGTCATCGGCGGCCACTTGGGCACGTGCCGACTCCAGCATCGCGTGCGCCAGCACCAGCAGCACCGCCAGCACGATCTTCGCCGCCAGATAGCCGTGATCGGCACTGGACTGCAGCACCGCGACATCGGCATGGCCGGAGGCCGCATGAAACGCCGCCATCCCCACCGCGATGGCGATGGCGAACGGAATCAGCCCCCACAGCATCAGGCGCACCATACGCCAATATTGGCCAAGGCCGCCATGTACCAGCGCCCCCATCCCCACCTGACGACCCGGACGCGCCGCGACCACCACCATGCCGGTCAGGAACGGCGCCAGCAGCAACGTCACCAGCATGGCGGCCTGCCCGGCGGACACCAGCGGTCCGCCATGACGGGCCAGCGACATGATGACATCGCTCATCGGCAGGGCGTCGAATCCCTGTGCCAGGCGCGAACCGTTCACGAGATGATCCAGCCGCTCGCCCAGGGCATGCCCCAGCGGCAAGGTGGCGACGGCGGTCGGCAGCGCCATGAATACGACCCACAACAGCAACAATCGCCATTGCAGTGCCGCCCACAGCGCCGCCGGAAAGGCGCCCCAACCCACGCGTTGCTTCTGCCTGTTCATAACGTCACCAGAAAGGTCGCGATGCTTTCGAAGAAGGCCGCGAAGTCCGCCGTCCAGCGCCGCGACGCGGCGTGATCGGCCTTCACGGTGCGACTGTCATTGAGCTTGTCGACATCGAGGTAGTTGAGCCGGTCGGGGTCGAGTTCGGCGGAAACGATCTTGCTGGGACGATCCCAGCTGAAACGTTTCCACACCCGGTCCCCGTCCCACGGCACGCTCTCGGTCGAGCCGTCGGCGAAGGTCACCTTGAGCGTGGTGGGCACGGCCGCGCCGGTACGCCGGACCGTCACCACGGAGTGCCATGGCCATGGTCCTCCGTGCTTGTCATCCGGGTGTTTTTCCCGCCATGCCTTGCGCGCGGTGTCAATCTTGTCATCGACGTCCTTTCGGCTCACGGTGACGCGCTTGCCATCGCGAACCACGGTACCGGCGCGCGGCACCTGCTCGGTGTTGTCGATGCCGACCACCATGTTGTCCACCCGGTCGGTGCCGAACACCTGGGAATCGAAGACATGCCGGACCAGCTCGGGCTTGCCGGTACCCTCGGCGAGGGCGTCACGCAGATCCGCGGCACTGGGGTGGCGGAACTTCCAGCGCTGGTAATACAACTTCATGCCGCGCGCCATGGCCTCGCGACCGACCAGGTTTTCCAGCGTGTGCATGGCGGATGCCGAGCGTGAATAAACCGAACCGTAGCTCCCGTTGGACAACCGGTCCCAGGCATTGGCGTCCAGCGAGTCGGCCGGAAAATCCATGCCCAGCACGCCACCCATGCGCTCCATCGCGAACGGGTTGAGCGCCGGATCGATGCCCAGCCGCCGCAACCACGGCGTGGTCGCATGCAGCATCTGCCCGCGATCGGTGATCATGCGCTGGTCCCAGTACTCGTTCATGCCCTCGTCGAGAAACGGCTCCTCGAATTCATTGGAACCGAGAATGCCCATGAAGTACCCGTGCCCGAACTCGTGGATGGTCACGAAGTCGATCATGAACTGGCTCATGGTGCCCGGGGTGACCGTGTCGTATCCCTCGGCGGTGAAGAACGTGGGGTACTCCATGCCACCGGCCTCGCCGGCGTTGTAGGGCGGCACCACCGCCGTCACCGTGCGGTAGGGATACGGCCCCAGGGTCTTCGAGAAGTACGTCAACGAATCGGTGGTGGCCTTCTGCACCGGCTTCGCGCTGGCCGCGTATTCGGGTGGATAAATGACCCTCACCGCCACCTCCGGACTACCCGGCCCCTTCCAGGTGGTGTCGAGTACCTTGTAACCCGGCGCCGCGACCCAGGCGAAGTCTTCGACGTCGTCCTGCACGAAGTGATGCGTGACCTTGCCGTCGCGCCGCACCGGCTCGCCCTGCTCGCTTCCCACCGCGCCCACGGTGTAGCCCTCGGGCACGGTCAACTTGACATCGTAGCTGCCGTAGTCGGCATAAAACTCGCTGTGGTAATGAAACTCGTGCACGTTCCAGCGCGGCGCGGTGGCGCCACGCTCGCCGGGCAGCTCCAGCACGCCGATCTTGGGAAACCATTGCGCCACCAGATGAAACTTGCCGAACCAGCCGGTGCGCTCGACCACGCGCGGCAAGCGGTCGTGAAAGGCCATGTCCAGATTGAGCGTGGCCCCGGCCGGCACCGGCTCGGCCAGTTCCAGCTCGACCACGGTGTGGTCGGTATCCGGGCCGTTGTCGGGGTGCACGTAGCGCCAGGGCACATCCCGACCCGCCTGCCGTACCCGCTTCAGGTCGATGTAGCCCCACTCGCCCTTTTTCAGCTCGGCCGCGCCACGCGAATGACCGCTGCCGGAAAACGCGCGCCGCTCGGTGAAGAAGGTACTGCCGGGGCCCTCGAAGGCGTTGAGGTACAGATGCAGATACACCTTGTCCACCGGCCGGTCGCTGCGATTGCGCCAGGTCATATGCTGACGGGCATCGACCGTGTGCGCTTCGGGGTCCAGCGTGGCCTCGATGGTGTAGCGGGTCACGCGATCGGACAGGGTGGCATCGGCCGGGCCACGCGGACCGCCCCAGGCATCCGCGGCGCTGGCTTGGCGAATATTGGCCGCGTGCGGCGAAGCAAAGGGAATCGGTGCGCTGGCGGCGACGGCCGGTGCGGAAGCCGCCGCCGCAGGTACCGAGGCCGCGGACGGCGGGACGTCCGCCTGACGGGCCACCGCCAGCAACGGCAGGCAGCCCAGCACGGCCAGCCACGGGCGGATGGAAAGTTGTTTCATGGCGCTCTCCTCGACGTTGCCGGCGACACGGGCCGGCACCCCTCGCGCCGTCCGGTCGTCACCGGTTGCAACGTGCATCGTACACGCACCGGGGACAGCCGGCACGGAACAGTCGCGCCGGCGGCCGCCAGGGCTGCCGGGCGTCAGCGCTCGTGAAAGACCACCGTCATGACGCCTGGGCTGGATTCAATCAGGGCTTCTTCAGTACACGTCGCGACGATAGCGGCCGTCGACGGCCAGCTGCTCCAACATGCCCGAACCGAGCACGCGTACCAGCACCGCGTCCACCGCGCGCCCCATGGCCAGGCTGCCGCAGACGTACACACTGGCGCCGTCCTGCACCTTCGCGTTCAAAGTATCGGCGTGCCGTTCCAGCAGGTCCTGCACATAGGCCCGCGACGCCGGATCACGCGAAAACGCCAGGTCCAGGCGCGCCAGCGCACCATCACGATGCCACCCCTGGATGTCGTCGCGATAAAAATAGTCCCGCGCCGCCTGGCGTTCGCCGAAAAGCAGCCAGTTGTCGTGCCGCCCGGCCGCCACGCGCGCCTTCAGCAGCGCGCGCAAACCGGCCATGCCGGTGCCGTTGCCAATCAGCACCAGCGGCCGGTCGCCGGCCGGCGGATGGAAATTGGGATTGCTGCGGATGCGCAGGTCGACGCGCACGCCCAACGGCGCGTACCGTGTCAGCCAGCCGCTGCCCAGGCCCGGTCGGCCATCCGCTCCGCGCATGCAACGCACCAGCAGGTGCAGGGCGCCGTCATCCGGCAGCGAGGCGATGGAGTATTCACGGTGCGGCAACGGTTGCAGCCGCCCCGGCCACGCGGCAACATCGCCCTCCCCCAGCGCAACGGGATCGGGAAGATGGCTGCGCGCCAGCACGTCGGCCAGACACTCGGTACCGTATCCGGTCACCACCTGCCGGCTCCCGTCAAGGCCCGCCTCGACCACGAACGCATCGACGGTGCCCGGCGCGTGACGGGGCCCGATTTCGGCGATGTCGCCCGCCTGCCACGCCAGGTCCGCGGGCACCTCGGGACGCAGCGCGACGTGGAAACAAGCCTCGCCAAGGCTGCCCGGATTGAGCTCGCGGCGCTCCACCAGACGCCAGGGTCGGTAGCGTGGCGGCGTCCAGTCGGGAAAACCGGTGACACCGCTCAATACGCCCAGGTGATGCTGCCAGCGCCGCAACGCGTCCGCATCCTCGTCATCGACCTCGACGGGATCGAACAGCGTGGTGGCACCGTGCGCCCGCAGCCAGCGGTCGAGCTTGCGCCCAAAGCCGCAAAAATCGTCGTAGTCGCTGTCGCCCAGCGCCAGCAGTCCGTATCGCAACCGTCCGAGGTCCGCCGGGGCCGCCATGACACGGGCGGCGAAGCCGGCTGCCGGATCCGGCGCATCGCCGTCACCGGTGGTGCTGACCACGAACAGGACGCGTCCGGCCCGCGCCAGGGTGTCGGCATCCATCCGGCCCAGTGCCACGCACTCGACCGGTTCGCCGGCCCGTGCCAGCTCGGCCGCCGTGTGTGCCGCAAGTTCATCGGCCACGCCGGTCTGGCTGGCGCAGGCCACCAGCCAAGGCCGCTGCGTGCGTTTGTCGCCGCCCACGACGGCAGGCGTCGTGGTTGCCATTGCCCCGCGTGACAACGGTGGCATGGCGTGCCGGCGACGCCATGCCCACAGGCACCCGGCCAGCCATGCCGCAAGCAGGCCGGCTGCCGCCCAGGCGCGCGCGGGGGTCGGCGGCGACCACTGCGGCAACGGCATGTGCCAGGCCAGAAGCAGAATCATCAACGCGCCGAGGGCCGCCAGCAGCACGCCCTGTACCCACGCCGCACGGCGGTTCGAGAGATTCTCCCTCATCGTGCCAGCAGCGCCTCGAAGGCCGGCGTCATCAAGGTTTCCAGTCCGTTCTCGCCGTGCACGATCATCAATACCGCCAGACCGCGTTCACGGGCAAAAGCCATGCCTTCGTCCGGCCCCAGCACGCTCAGCGTGGTGCCCAGCGGATCGGCCTCCATGGCGGTGGCGGCAACCACCGTCACCGACGCGACGCGGTGCGCCACCGGCTGGCCGCTGCGCGGGTCGATGTGGTGCGAGTAGTAGCGGTCGGCATCCTCGAAATAGTGGCGGTAGTCGCCCGACGTGGCGACAGCCCGGTCACCAGGCACCAGCACGTGACCAACCTGGTCGCGGCGTTCGACGCGTCCGGCCGCCGCTCCGGGCCGCTCCACCGCCACGCGCCAGGGACTGCCGTCCGGCTTGTGGCCGTGCGCGCGCAGCTCGCCGCCCACCTCGACCAGAAAATGTTCCGCCCCGTGTGCCAGCAACCAGCGGGCCACCTCGTCCACACCAAATCCCTTGGCCACGGCGGAAAGGTCCAGATGCACGCCGCCCGGCTGGCAGGCCTCGCGTCTGGCCGCGTCCAGCCGGATGCGTTGCCAGCCCACGTGGCGGCGTGCCGCCGCGATGGCGTCGGCCGATGGCGGCCGGCGCGGCCGCTGTTGCGGCCCGAAGCCCCACAGGTCCACCAGCGGCCCGACCGTCGGGTCGTAGGCGCCGCCGCTGTCGCGGGCCACGTCCATGGCGTGTTCGAGCACGCGGAAGAACGGCGCCGGGAGGCGCCGGCAAGTACCCGCCGGTGCCCGGTTGAAACGGCTGAGGTCCGAGTCGGGCTTCCAGGTGCTCATCTGCCCGTCGACCCGGTCCAGCCGTGCCTGGATGCCGCGCACGGCTGCGTCGCGATCGAGATCCGGTGCCGGCACCAGGGTGACATGCCAGGTCGTGCCCATGGTCCGACCCTGCAATGTCCACGGCGTGTCGGCAGCATGCGACGGCCCGGCACCGGCCAGGACCAGCAACAACCAGGCCAGCACCTGCGACAGCGGCAGCACGACGCGCGTCACGGTATCCTCCGCCGCCGCTTACAGCGGCAACACTTCCAGCGTGGCCACATAGCTGGCCCGACGCTCGGTGGCCGGCTTGATGGTGGCCTTGCCATCACTGTAGGTGGCATTCATCCAGTACATGCCGGCGCGCGGCCAGGTGACGCTGAAGCTGCCGTCCTTCGCGGTCGTGACCTTGATCGCCTCCTGCGCGTCGCGATAGCGGGTTCCGCCGGGAATCACCGTCACCTCGACACCGGACACCGGCTTGCCATCCAGCAGCAGGCGGAATGTGGCGGCCTCGTCGGCATACAGGTCGTTGGGATGGGTCTCGGGGTCGAGTTCCAGGCCCTTGCCGCTGGCCGCCAGTACCTCGCGGGTGGGCTTGCCCACGGTGACGAAGCTCTCCAGGCGGCGCGCGGACTGGGTCACCTTCACGTTCTTCGCTGCGGCGGGAATCTTGTCCAGGCTGTCGGCATCGCCGCGCCAGCGCTTGCGCTCGCCATCCAGTTCGTAGGTGGCGAACAGGCCGTCACCGACCACGGCCAGCTTGTAGGTGCCGTCCCGGGTCAAGTGCACGTCGAAGGTGCTGCGCCATTTCGCGGTATGCTCGTTCTCGGCCTTGACCTCGGCGCCGTCCGGCCCCGTGATGCGCAGGTCATCCAGGCCCAGGGCATGGTGGTTGAAATAGAACAGGTCGTTGGATACCGCCGCGTCCACGGTGATCCAGTTGTCGTGTCCGCCGGACAGCACCGTCTGCGACGGCAGCAGCCAGAACTTGTGGGCCTGCGCGGTGAGCGGCAGGGCCAGCGCCACGGCCAGCGCCGGAGCAATCCACTTCAGTGAACGTTTCATGACAAGTCTCCTCGGGAAAGGTCAGGGGTTGATGTCCAGGTTGACGCGGCCCAGCTCATGCTTGCCGCTGGCTTCGAGATGCTCGCTGGCCCTGGCCGGCCAGTCGAAGGGAATGCGCACCACCTCGCGCCCGCCCACTTCACGGGCCGCTTCCACCACCAGCGTGTAGGCGCCCGGTTCGAGATCGCCCAGCGGCGCCTCGCCGGCGTTGAAATGCAGCTTGTGCTGGCCCACGGGGCGTGTCGCGCCGGTGACACCGTCGATCGGCAGATCCAGCCCGCGCCCGCCACGACGCCACCACTGACGCATGTCCTTCAACCATTTGGCACCGTCCTCCTTGCGGTTTTTCAGGTCGTACCAGACCGCCAGTTGCGCGACCACCTCGTGGCCGTCGCCCTCGATCCAGACGGCGACGTAGGGACGGTGATACTCGGCCGCGTCCAGACGCGGGATCTCCACGCTCAGGTCCATGTCCGCCGCCAGCACCGGGGCGGCACAGGTCAGACACAGCAGGAAGGCCAGGATTCGGGTCGGGCGCATGGTTTCAACCTCGTCAATGAATGAAAAGCAGGGCCAGCAGCAGCGGCACCAGCAAACCCAGCCCCACCACCGGCCAAGTCGCCGCACGATGCTTCGCGTGCATGCTCAACAACAGGAAACCGGTCACGCAGAACACCACGCAGGCCAGCGCAAACACGTCGATGAACCAGCTCCACCAGGGGCCGGCGTCACGGCCTTTGTGCAG
Organism: uncultured Rhodanobacteraceae bacterium; assembly: GCA_964566965.1. Lineage (GTDB taxonomy): Bacteria > Pseudomonadota > Gammaproteobacteria > Xanthomonadales > Rhodanobacteraceae > Oleiagrimonas. Next base: position 2,325 of record CAZMKO010000069.1, on the reverse strand, counting down.
GTCGTTGAGCCAGGCGATCCAGCCGCGATCGGTGCGTTCGTATTCCAGCGTGCCGGCCGCCAGGTCGATGGCCAGCCACGCATCGCCACCCGGCCGGGGCAGCGACAGGTAGATCTCGTCCGGCGACCACTGCGCCGCGGCATCGCCCACGCGCACCTGCCACTCGTCGCGCAGCCACGTGCGTACCGCCGGTGGCAGCGGCGCCTCCTCCGTGGCCGGCTTGCGTGCCAGGGCCCGCGCCAGCACGGGCGGCAACGACGCCTGGTGATGGGTCACCCGAGGCGAAGCCTCGATGGCGCCGGCGTGATTGAGGGTGAATCCGGTGATCGCGAAAGCCAGCATGCCGACCAGGCTCAAGGCCGAGCTGATCCAGTGCCAGCGCGCCAGATGCTTCAACCAGAAGCCGCGGCGCGAGGGTTTGCGTTGTACCGGCGTGTCCGCCGCTGCGTTCATTCATCCACCCGATGCGGGCCGGCAACGACTCGTGGCGGCGGGCCACGGCGCGATCCGGCGGTTTCCGCACGACACCGGGCGATCCGGAAGAGCCGGGAAACGCCGTATCAGCATCGTGCAACAGGCCGGGATAGTAACTTTAATGAGAATGATTCGCAATTATCCTCATTCTCGGGACGCACCCTTCCCTCGCACATCCCGTGTCGCGCGCGGAGTGCCAAACACGCAGGTATCACGCAGACCACCAGGGGCTGTCGTCACGACAATCGTCTGCCATCGTCCGGTGGTCGTAACCGGACCGCGTTCACGTCAGCCGAATCAGTCGAAACGGTCGTCGCGGGTGAAGATCGTGCCGTTTTCCTCGCGCACCGGGAACGAGGCGATGGGGGTCACGGCGGGCGCCCGGGTCACTTCACCGGTGCGCACGTCGAAGCGCGCGCCATGGCGCGGGCATTCGACCTCGAAGCCGTGCACTTCGCCACCGGCCAGGTCGCCGCCGTCGTGGGTGCAGGTGTCCTCGATGGCGTACAGGTCGCCGTCGATGTTGTAGACGGCGATGGGCGTGTCTTCGTCCCAGACCACCTTGAATTCGCCGGGCAACAGCTCGCCACGCGTACCGACTTCGACCCACTCGCTCATGCCGCGGCTCCCACGTGCAAGGGCTTGACCAGCCATTCGAAACGCAAGTCGTCGCGCCGCGGGATGCCGAAACGCTCGTCGCCGTAGGGAAACGGCCGGTACGCGCCGGTGCGGCGATAGCCGCGCCGTTCGTACCAGGCGATCAGATCGTCGCGTACGTCGATCACGGTCATGCGCATGCGGGTGCATTGCCACTCGTCGCGCACGATGCGTTCGGCCTCGTCCAGCACGCGTTTGCCAATGCCACCGCCCTGCAGGCCCGGCTGCACCGCGAACATGCCGAAGTAGCCGTCGTCTTCCTGTTTCTCGATATGCGCGCAAGCCAATAGCCGGCCATCCCGCTCGAACAGCAACACCTGGCTGTCGGAGCGCGCCATGACCTCGGCCACCCCCTCGGCATCGATGCGCTGGCCGTCCAGCAGATCGGCCTCGGTGGTCCAGCCGACGCGGCTGGCATCACCGCGGTAGGCGGACTGGACCAACGCCACCACGGCCGGGATGTCGGCGCTGGCGGCATGACGAAAAGCGGTAGCGGTGGCAGCACTCATGTCGGTCATTTTGTCATGAATACGGGAAAATCTGTCGCGGCCAGGAACCGCGACAACCCGATATCACCGCCCCCCCCGATCACGCCAGCAACTTGCGTACCTTGCCAATGGCCTCGACGAAGCGGTCGATCTCCTCGCGGGTGTTGTAGAACGCCAGCGAGGCACGCACCGTCGCCGGCACGCCGTAGAACTGCATCAACGGATGCGCGCAATGGTGGCCGGAGCGCACGGCCACGCCTTCCAGATCCAGCATGGTGGCCAGGTCGTGGGCGTGGATGCCCTCGATCAGGAACGAGAACACCGCGGCCTTGTCCGGCGCCTGCCCGTAGACGCGCAGGCCGGGTACGCCGGCCAGGGCCTCGGCCATGTAGGCGCCCAGCTCGTGCTCGGCGGCGGCGACACGGTCCATGCCCAGCTTCTCGAGATAGTCGATGGCCGCGCCCAGACCCACGAAACCGGCGATGTTGGGGGTGCCGGCCTCGAACTTGTGCGGCGGATCGGCGAACGTGGTGCCGTTGAATGTCACCTCGCGGATCATCTCGCCGCCACCGAAGAACGGCGGCATGCTGTCCAGATGCTCGCGGCGGGCCCACAGCGCGCCGGTGCCGGTCGGCCCCAGCATCTTGTGGCCGGTGACGGCGTAGAAGTCGCAGCCGATGGCGCTGACGTCCAGCGGCAGGTGCGG
>CAZMKO010000068.1:0-12652 GCA_964566965.1 uncultured Rhodanobacteraceae bacterium | reverse complement strand
TGCCCATCACCACCGAGGGCGACGCCATCGTGGTCAACATCGGCGACATGCTGCAGCGTTTGACCAACCGCGTGTATCCGTCCACCACCCATCGCGTGGTCAACCCGCCGGGCGACGCCGCGCGCCAGCCGCGCTATTCGGTGCCGTTTTTCCTGCATCCGAATCCGGACGTGGTGCTGGATCCCCTGCCGCAATGCATCAGCGACGACAACCCGCGCCACTACGAAGGCAAGATGACGTCGCACGAGTATTTGCAGCAACGTCTGCGCGAGATCCGTCTGGTCTGAGCGAATCCGTGCCGATGGGTTTCAGCCGCGACCGTGCTTGCCGCAAGGCACGCTGGTTTCCCGCGTTGCCGGTTGCGGCTCCTACTCGTGATTCTCAAGGCTTGACCTTGCGACTGTAGGAGCGGTGGAAGCCGCGACCGCCCGATCCGGCCGCGGGCCACGATGTCATGCAGCGGGCGGATCGGGATCGCGAAAGGCCTTGGAGTGACGTGATGACAGGTGCATGGTGAGGCGGTCGGGCAGCACGTCGGCGGCCGCCTTGATGAGCCGGTTGATGCGGCCCGGCGTGTACACGATGCGCCCGGCATCGACCGCGTCCAGTCCCTCGCGGACCACACGGTCGGCATCCATCCACATCCAGCGTGGCAGACGCGAGACCAGCTCGCGGGTACCGCTGACGTCGTGGAATTCGCTGTAGGTGAAGCCGGGACACAGCGCACACACGTGGATACCCCGGTCGCGGTTTTCCAGCGCCAGCGACTGCGAGAAGCGGATCAGATAGCTCTTGGCTGCCGCATACAGCGTGTGTCCGCGCGAGCCGGGGAGGTGGCCGGCCAGCGAGGCCACGTTGATGATGCGACCGAACCCGCGTTCGTGCATGCCGGGCAACAGCCCGTGGGCCAATTCCGTGGGCGCGCGCATCAATACCTGCATGAAGTCGCGATGGGTTGCCCAGGGACTGGCATGCAGGTTGCCGGGAACACCGTAACCGGCGTTGTTGACCAGCATGTCGATGTCCAGGCCGTGGTGATCCAGCACCGCGATCAATTCGGCGGGTGTGACCGGGTCGGCCAGGTCGGCCGGCGCCACCACCACTTCATTGCCGTGCGCCTGCTTCAGTTCCGCCGCCAGTGCCTGCAGCCGGTCGCTGCGGCGGGCGGTCAATACCAGGTTCCAGCCGTGCGCGGCCAGCTGGCGCGCGAAGGCGGTGCCGATGCCGGCGGAAGCGCCGGTAATCAAGGCTCGGTGGGGCATGGCGGCTCGCGCGTTGGCAACATACGGTGCCCATCATAGGGCCATCCATTGCCGTATGGTCGTGGCGACGCTATGATTTGCGGCCTTTGTTCAGCCCCAGGCCATGCTCATGCGCAAAAAACTGGTTGCCGGTAACTGGAAAATGCACGCTTCGCGGGCGATGGCTGGCGAGCTGGTGGATGCGATCGCGGCCGAATTGCCGCGTGACGTCGACGTGGCCGTTTTTCCGCCGTTCCCCTACCTGCCGGAATTGGCCGCGCGCCATGGCGCGGTGATCGGCATCGGCGGGCAGGATGTCAGTGAGCATGCGGGCACCGGCGCCTATACCGGCGAGGTGGCGGCGCAGATGTTGCGCGATGTCGGTTGCGACTGGGTGCTGACTGGTCATTCCGAGCGGCGGCAATACCACGGCGAAAGCGATGCGCGGGTGGCGGCGAAGTTCGCGGCCGCGCTGGAAGCGGGGCTGACGCCGATCCTGTGTGTGGGCGAGACGCTGGCCCAGCGCGAGGCCGGTGAAGCCGAGACGGTGATCGCCCGTCAGCTGGACGCGGTGCTGGATGCGTGCGGTATCGAATGCTTCGCGCAGGCCGTGGTGGCCTACGAGCCGATCTGGGCCATCGGCACCGGTCAGACGGCCTCACCGGAACAGGCGCAGCAAATTCATGCATTCATCCGTAGCCATTTGGCGGAGCAGGATGTTAAAATCTCAAAACTGACCCGGATCGTTTACGGGGGCAGCGTGAAGCCGGCCAATGCGGCCGAGCTTTTCGAACAGTCCGACGTGGACGGCGGTTTGATCGGCGGTGCGTCTCTCAAGGCTGTCGATTTTCTGGCCATCTGTGCCGCGGCGCGGTCCTGAATCGCACGCGGCGGATTGATTTATGTTCATCATATTCAGCGTCTTCTACATCCTGATCGCGGCGGCGATGATCGTGCTGATCCTCATGCAGCGCGGCCAGGGCGCCAGCGCGGGCGCCAGCTTCGGTGGTGGCGGCTCGGGAACGGTCTTCGGAGCCAGTGGCTCGGCCAGTTTCCTCAGTCGTGCCACGGGCGCGCTGGCGGCATTGTTTTTCCTGCTCAGCCTGGGCATGGCCATCTACCTGGCGCACAGTGGCGCGCCGCAGCCGGCCGACGACCTGGGCGTGATGTCGGGCCTGTCCAGCGGTGATGCCGGCAAGGCCGGCGCTGCCGATGCGGACAAGGCGACCGGTCAGGCCGGGGCGGACGTGCCGGCCGGCACGCAACAGCCGGACAGTGACGTGCCGAAAGCCCAGGGAGCCGGGCAGGGCACTGCGGCGGATGCCGATGTTCCGGCCGCAACCACATCAGCCAATGATGACGCGGGGGCGTCGGCAGCCGGCAAGGACACGGGGAAACCCGAGCCGAACAAAAACTGAGTTATACCGCATTGCCCAGGTGGCGGAATTGGTAGACGCACTACCTTGAGGGGGTAGCGACCATTGGTTGTGGGGGTTCGAGTCCCCCCCTGGGCACCACATGTCAGGCCGTCGGGTTCTCCCCGCACCGCGGGGCCGACGTGGCCGCTGATGCGCTTCATGCGCGGAGGTTTGCCAAACGTGCTAGCCGAATACTGGCCCATTCTCCTGTTCATCGCCGTTGCCGTCGGCATCGGTGTCGCGCTGCTGGCCATCGGACTGATCTTCGCGCCCAAGCGCCCCGACGCGGAAAAACTTTCGCCCTACGAGTGCGGTTTCGAGCCGTTCGAGGACGCGCGTCAGCGTTTCGACGTGCGCTATTACCTCATTGCCATCGTCTTCATCCTGTTCGACCTGGAAGTGGCCTTCCTGTTTCCGTGGTCGGTGGTGTTCGACAAGATCGGCGTGATCGCCCTGATCGAAATGACGCTGTTCATCGCGTTGCTGGTGGTCGGGTTTGCCTGGATCTGGAAGAAGGGAGCACTGGAATGGGAGTGATGTCCGCCATCGACCGGGTGATGCACAACCCGGAGCCGCTCAACCTCGTCGACGACATCCTGCGCCCGGCCGAAGACAACCCGGTCATGCAGCGCGGCTTCGCCACCACCAGCGTGGACGCGCTGATGAACTGGGCCCGCACCGGCTCGATGTGGCCGGTGACGTTCGGTCTGGCCTGTTGCGCCGTGGAAATGATGCATGCCGGCGCCGCGCGCCTGGATCTGGACCGTTACGGCGTCATCTTCCGGCCCAGCCCGCGCCAGAGTGACGTGATGATCGTCGCCGGCACCCTGGTCAACAAGATGGCCCCGGCGTTGCGCAAGGTCTACGACCAGATGCCCGAGCCCAAGTGGGTGATTTCGATGGGCAGCTGCGCCAATGGCGGCGGCTACTACCATTATTCGTATTCGGTGGTTCGTGGTTGCGACCGCGTGGTACCGGTGGATGTGTACGTGCCCGGCTGTCCGCCGACCGCCGAAGCGCTGATCCACGGCATCCTGCAGTTGCAGAAGAAAATCCGCCGTACCCACACCATTGCACGTTGAGGTCGGTCATGACTGAGCAGGCAACCAGCGCTGCGTTGGCCGAACGCCTTGTGGCGCGTTTTGGCGACACCCTGGCCCACGTCGTCACGGTGCGTGGCGAGACCACCATCGAGGTGGGCGCGGCGGACCTCATCGCCGTATGCACGGCCTTGCGCGACGAGCCGGATTTCCGTTTCGCCTCCATCATCGATGTGTGCGGTGTCGACTACCTCGGTTACGGCAAGGTCGAGTGGGATACCACCGACGTCACTTCCGAGGGTTTCTCGCGTGGTGTGCAAGGGCAGGCCGCCGGCCGTTTCGCGTGGGAAGAGCGTCCCACGGAGAGCGAGGTGTCGATCCCGAACCGCTTTGCCTCGGTGGTCCACCTGTTGTCGCTGGAGCACAACGAACGCTTGCGCGTGCGCACGTATTGCGAGGACGACACCTATCCCGTGGTGCCGTCCATCACCGGCTTGTGGAACGGCGCCAACTGGTTCGAGCGCGAGTCGTTCGACCTGTTTGGCATCATCTACGAGGGGCATCCGGACCTGCGTCGCATCCTTACCGACTACGGTTTCGTCGGCCATCCGTTCCGCAAGGACTTCCCGCTGATCGGCAATGTCGAGGTGCGTTACGACCCCGAGGCCGGCCGCGTCGTCTACGAGCCGGTGACATCGGTGGTGCCGCGCGTGCTGGTGCCGCGCGTCATCCGCAGCGACTCGGACCTCGAGCAGGCCCGGGCCGAAGCCGCCGACCACTGGCAGGAGAACTGAGACATGCCGGCCCAGGAAATCCGCAATTACTCGATGAACTTCGGCCCCCAGCATCCGGCCGCGCACGGCGTGCTGCGTCTGATCCTGGAGATGGACGGCGAGACCGTGGTCAAGGTCGATCCGCATGTCGGCCTGTTGCACCGGGGCACCGAGAAGCTGGCCGAGTCCAAGCCGTTCAACCAGTCCATCGGCTACATGGACCGTCTCGATTACGTGTCCATGATGTGCAACGAGCACGGTTACGTGCGCGCCATCGAGAACCTGATGGGCGTCGAAGTACCGGTCCGCGGACAGTACATCCGCACCATGTTCGACGAGATCACGCGTATCCTGAACCACTTGATGTGGATCGGTTCCAACGCACTCGATCTGGGCGCCATGGCGGTGTTCCTGTACGCCTTCCGCGAGCGCGAGATCCTCATGGACACCTACGAGGCGGTGTCCGGCTCGCGCATGCATGCCACCTATTACCGTCCTGGCGGCGTCTACCGTGATCTCCCCGACTTCATGCCGAAGTACAAGGAGTCGCCGTGGCACAAGGGCAAGAGCCTGGACGAGTTCAACAGCTGGCGCGAGGGCTCGCTGCTGGACTACATCGACGCCTTCACCGACTACTTCCCGGGCAAGGTCGACGAGTACGAAGAGCTGCTTACCGACAACCGCATCTGGAAGCAGCGTACGGTCGACATCGGTATCGTCAGCCCCGAGCAGGCGCTGGATTGGGGCATGAGCGGCCCCATGCTGCGCGGTTCGGGCATCGCCTGGGACCTGCGCAAGAAACAGCCCTACGCCGCCTACGCGGACATGGACTTCGACATCCCGCTGGGCACTCATGGCGACTGCTACGACCGCTACCTGGTGCGCGTCAACGAGATGCGCCAGTCCAACCGCATCATCAAGCAATGCGTGAAATGGCTGCGCGCCAATCCCGGCCCGGTGATCGCGCGCAACTACAAGGTGGCTCCGCCCAAGCGCGCGGAAATGAAGGAAAGCATGGAAGCGCTGATCCATCACTTCAAGCTGTTCACCGAGGGCTACGGCGTGCCGGCCGGCGAAACCTACGCCGCGGTGGAAGCGCCCAAGGGCGAGTTCGGTGTGTACATGATTTCCGATGGCGCCAACAAGCCGTTCCGCTGCAAGGTGCGCGCGCCCGGCTTCGCCCACCTTTCCTCGATGGATGCGATCGCCTCCGGCCACATGCTGCCCGACGTGGTGGCGATGATCGGCACCTATGACCTGGTGTTCGGGGAGGTGGACCGGTGATGGTGTCGGGAGTGGGTGGTGGAGTGATGCGATCGGGACCCGGGACCCGGGACCCGGGACCCGTATATGTGTCCCGTCATCGGGGTATCGAGCATGTCGGCTTCGTTGTCCGGTATGGGTTCGATGATTGCCAAGAACGTCAATTTACGCCGCTCTGCGGGTCCCGGGTCCCGGGTCCCGGGTCCCGCGTATCCATGGAGCCCCGAGCATGAAAGCCACAGGCAATTTCGACAAGGTCAAGAACGTCGACCCCGACGTCGTGCTCACCGATGACACGCGCAAGCACATCGATCACTGGGTGGCCAAGTTTCCGCCCGACCGCAAGCGTTCGGCCCTGATCCAGAGCCTGCATGCCACGCAGGTGCAGAATGGCGGCTACCTGACTGACGAGTTGATCGCGGCGGTGGCGAAGTATCTCGATTTGCCGCCGGTGTGGGCCTACGAGGTCGCTTCGTTCTATTCGATGTTCGCGCTGGAGCCGGTGGGGCGCCACGAAGTGGCGTTGTGCACCAATATTTCATGCTGGCTCAATGGTGCCGAGGATCTGGTCCGCCATTGCGAGGGCAAGCTGGGCGTGAAGCGTGGCGAGAGCACCGCCGACGGTCGCATCTACCTCAAGAAGGAGGAAGAGTGCCTGGCGGCGTGTTGTGGCGCGCCGATGATGGTGGTCGATGGCCACTATCACGAGAAGCTGACGCCGGAAAAGATCGACGAGATCCTCGACGGCCTGGAATGACAGGCTTCGTTTTCCGATTCGCGCGGCCACGGATGGTGGCATTTGGCCGGTGGCAACACCGGTCCTGAAGGCAGATATCATGGCATACGGTCCCGAACCAAAACCGCATCAGGTCGTCTACACCACGCTGCATTTCGACAAGCCGTGGGCGATGGAGAGCTACCGGAAGGTGGGTGGCTACGAGGCGTGGAAAAAGATCCTGGCCGAGAAGCCCGATCCGGCCAGCATCGTCGACACCCTCAAGCAGAGCAGCCTGCGTGGCCGTGGCGGTGCCGGTTTCCCCACCGGGCTGAAGTGGTCGTTCATGCCCAAGGGCGACATGCAGAAATACATTCTGTGCAATTCCGATGAATCGGAGCCGGGCACCTGCAAGGACCGCGACATTCTGCGTTACAACCCGCATGCCGTCATCGAGGGCATGGCCATCGCCTGCTATGCCACCGGCTCCACGGTGGCCTACAACTACCTGCGCGGCGAGTTCCACCACGAGCCGTTCGAGCATCTGGAAGAGGCGCTGCACGAGGCCTACGCGGCCGGCCTGCTGGGCAAGGACATCCAGGGCAGCGGCATCGACGTGGACATCCACAACGCGCTCGGCGCCGGTGCCTACATCTGCGGCGAGGAAACCGCCTTGATGGAATCGCTGGAAGGCAAGAAGGGCCAGCCGCGCTTCAAGCCGCCGTTCCCGGCCAACTTCGGCCTGTACGGCAAGCCCAGCACCATCAACAACACCGAGACCTACGCTTCGGTGCCGGCCATCCTGCGCAACGGCGCCGAGTGGTTCCTCGACATCGGCAAGCCCAACAACGGCGGCCCGAAGATTTTCTCCGTGTCCGGCCATGTCAACAAGCCGGGCAACTACGAAATTCCCCTGGGCACTCCGTTCAAGGACTTGCTGGAGATGGCCGGCGGCGTGCGCAACGGGCACAAGCTGAAGGCGGTGATCCCGGGTGGTTCCTCCATGAAGGTATTGCCGGCGGACAAGATGCTGGAATGCACCATGGATTACGACAGCCTGCGCAATGCCGGATCCGGCCTGGGCTCGGGCGCCGTGATCGTGATGGACGAAACCACCTGCATGGTCAAGGCCTGCACGCGCGTGTCGCAGTTCTATTACGCCGAGTCCTGCGGCCAGTGCACGCCCTGCCGCGAGGGCACCGGCTGGATGCAGCGCGTGCTGCGCCGCATCGTGGCCGGCCAGGGCAACCTGGACGACCTGCATCGCCTCAAGGCTGTCGCCGGCCAGATAGAGGGTCATACCATCTGCGCCTTCGGCGAAGCCGCCGCCTGGCCGGTGCAGGCCTTCCTGGCCAACTTCTGGGACGAGTTCGAGTACTACATCAAGCACGGCCACTCGATGGTCGACGGGAAAGCGGAGGCCGTGGCATGAGTCTTCAGATGTCGCATCGGGACCGGGGACCCGGGACCCGGGACCCGTACACCAACCAGATTGTCGTGGCGTGTAGCTGGGCGCTGTCGACTGAAGTTTCATGTGCCGGGAAAACGGGGTACTTGGCGTACGGTTTCGGACGGCGAGCTTTTACGGGTCCCGGGTCCCGGGTCCCGGGTCCCGCGCACAACGAGGTACATGCAGCATGAGCGCCCAGCCCGAACAAAACGACGACAACCTGGTCGGCATCGAGATCAACGGCAAGACGCTTCGCGTGCCGAAGGGCTCGATGATCATCCAGGCGGCGGACAAGGCCGGTATCGCGATTCCGCGCTTCTGCTATCACGAGAAGCTTTCCATTGCCGCCAATTGCCGCATGTGCCTGGTGGAAGTGGAGATGAACGGCAAGCCGATGCCCAAGCCGCAACCGGCTTGTTCCACGCCGGTGGGCGACGGCATGAAGATCGCCACGCAGTCCGATGGCGCGCTCAGCGCGCAGCGCAATGTGATGGAGTTCCTGCTCATCAACCATCCGTTGGATTGCCCGGTCTGCGACCAGGGTGGTGAATGCGAGCTGCAGGATCTGGCCCTGGGCTACGGTCGTGGCGTGTCGCGCTTCACCGAGCGCAAACGGGCCGTGGCCGATGAAAACATCGGGCCGCTGATCGCCACCGAGATGACGCGCTGCATCCATTGCACGCGTTGCGTGCGCTTCATGGGCGAGATCGCCGGCACCAACGAATTGGGCGGCATGGGCCGTGGCGAGCATCTGGAGATCGGCACCTACATCGGCAAGTCCATCGAGAGCGAGATCGGCGGCAACATCATCGATCTGTGCCCGGTCGGTGCGCTGACCAACAAGCCGTTCCAGTTCCGCGCCCGCGCCTGGGAACTGGTGGCGCGTCCGTCCATCGGTTACCACGACGCGTTGGGTTCCAATCTGTGGCTGCATACCCGCCGTGGTGAGGTGCTGCGCACGGTGCCGCGCGACAACGAAGCCATCAACGAATGCTGGCTGGCCGATCGCGACCGTTACAGTCATCAGGGCATGTATGCCGACGACCGCGTGTTGCGGCCGCGCATCAAGCGCGACGGCCAGTGGCACGAGTGCGATTGGGACGAAGCTCTGGGGGCGGCGCGCAACATTCTTGCCGACGTCCAGGGTGACGACCTGGGCGTGCTGGTGCATCCGTCGACCTCCAACGAGGAGGGAGCGCTGCTCAAGCGCATGGCCGGTGCCCTGGGTTGCGCCCACATCGATCACCGTCTGCGTCAGCAGGATTTTTCCGATGCCGCCGTGGCCACGGCCTTCGGGATGGCCGTGGCACAGTTCGACCGCATCGACGCCGGTTTGATCGTCGGCAGCGATACGCGGGCCGAGATGCCGCTGCTGCATCATCGCCTGCGTCAGGCGGCCAAGGGTTGGCGCAAGCATGCCGGCCCGGCCAACCGGACGCGTTACGACGTGACCCGTCCCGATGGCGCCGCGTTACATGTGGTCAACCCGGCCCGGTTCGGCTTCAACTATGCCCTGGCCAGTGAAACCGTGGTGGCACCGCGCGAGCTGGTGGACACGGTATTGGCGCTGGCCGCCGCCGCCGCCGAGGATGGCAAGCAGGCCGTGCCGTCGACACTCGCCGAGGCGGTGTCCGCCGCCCGTCCCGATGGTGCCGCGCGGGCTGCGATCGAGGACCTGGCCCGGGCCGAATCGGCCGTGGTGCTGATGGGTGTCGTTGCCGCACAGCATCCGGACGCCGCATGGCTGCGCGCTGCCATGCGTTACATCGCCGCGGCCACCGGCGCCGCCTTTGCCGAAATACCCGACGGGGCCAATGCCATCGGTTTGGCTCGACAAGGTGTCGTGCCCGGTGCCGGCGGTCTCGATGCCGGCGCGATGCTGGCCCGGCCGCGCAAGACCTACGTGGTGTACGGCGCCGAGCCGGCGCAGGACTTCGCCGATGGCGGTGCCGTGTTGTCGGCGCTGCGTGGGGCCGACAAGGTGGTCGCGTTTTCGGCGTTCGCGCCGCAGACGCTGCTGGATGCCGCCGACGTGATCCTGCCGATCGCGTTGATGCCGGAGACCGATGCCACCCTGGTCAATGTCGACGGCGTGGCCCAAGTCCTGAAGGCCGGTGCCGGATTGCCCGGCGACGTGCGGCCCGGCTGGAAGGCGCTGCGTGCGCTGGGCGGCATGATGACGCTGGACGGGTTCACCTTCACCAACCTGGAACAGTTGCGCGAGTCCATGGCGGTCGACGCGTCCGCGCCGGAAACGGCCGCGGCGCCCGGTCCACGCATCGACGCCGCGCCGGAAGGTGCGCTGACGTTGTTGTCGACGACGCCGATCTACCGGATCGACGCGGTGGTGCGTCGTGCCAAGGCGCTCGGCGAGCATCCGCTGAACCGGGCGCCGGCGGCACGCCTCAATCAGGCCGATGCCGAGCGGCTGGGTCTGGCCGATGGCGATCAGGCCGATCTGGGCGGAACCCGCTTGCCGGTGCTTGTCGATGCCGACGTGCCAACCGGTTGCGTATGGGTCGAGGCAGCCCATGAACTGACCGCGACGCTGCCGCCGTGCGGCGCATCCCTCAACGTGAGCAAGGCATGAGCCTGCCTATGATATCCAAGTACCCCGCGTTGAATCTGAGTGGCCTGCAGGTGGTGGTGTGTGGCGCCGCTCAGACTGGCTGTCTGGGTAAGCCGCGCGCCGCCGCATGCGGGCCACTCAGGTTCAACCCTTCGGGCCGGGCCGGTTTGCCCGCATGCCTGCGTCCTCACTCAGTCACGTATCGACATACGTTCTCTCGCTCCTCCTTGACTTGCGCGCAAATCGGTACCGGCGCGGGGTACTTGGATATCATAGGCAGGCTCTGACCATGGCCGACCAGCTCTTTCACGATCTACTCATTCCGATCCTGCTGATCCTGGCGATCGCGGTGCCGCTGATCCTGGCGGTGGCGTTCTTCGTGTACTGGGAGCGCAAGGTCATCGGCTGGATGCACGTGCGCATGGGGCCGAACAAGGTCGGTCCGCTGGGTCTGTTCCAGACCTTCGCCGACGTGTTCAAGCTGCTGCTGAAGGAAATCGTGCTGCCGGTCAAGGCCAGCAAGGCGCTGTTCTTCCTGGCGCCTCTGCTGGCATTGACGCCGGCCTTCGCGATCTGGGCGGTGATTCCTTTCGACGCCGGGCTGGTGTTGTCCAACGCCAACGCCGGCGTGCTGTATCTGCTGGCGATGAGTTCGCTGGGCGTATACGGCATCATCCTGGCCGGCTGGGCGTCCAATTCGCGTTATGCCTTGCTGGGTGCGATGCGTTCGGCGGCGCAGGTGATTTCCTACGAACTGGCCATCGGCATGTCGCTGGTGTGCGTGCTGGTGCTGGCCGGCAGCCTCAACCTGACCAGCATCGTGGAGGCCCAGGCCGGACCGAAGGGCCTGCTGGACTGGTTCTGGTTGCCGCTGCTGCCGGTATTCGTGGTGTACTGGATTTCCGGCGTGGCCGAAACCAACCGCCTGCCGTTCGACGTGGCCGAAGGCGAGTCGGAGATCGTGGCCGGCTTCCACGTGGAGTACGCCGGTTCGGCGTTCGCCATCTTCTTCCTGGCCGAATACGCCAACATGATCTTCATCAGCTTTCTGGCCGCGGTCATGTTCCTGGGCGGCTGGCTGAGTCCGTTCCCGGAAAGCTGGGGCTTCCTCGGCGCCGGCGGCTGGTGGTGGCTGTTCGTCAAGGCGTTCCTGATGTCGTTCCTGTTCCTGTGGTTCCGTGCCACCTTCCCGCGCTATCGCTATGACCAGATCATGCGTCTGGGCTGGAAGGTGTTCATCCCGATCACGATCGTGTGGATCCTGGTGGCCGGCTGCATGAAGTATTTCGGCTGGGTCACGATCGGAGCGTAATGACATGACCAAGATTTCCAGTTATTTCAAAAGTCTGTTGCTCCTGGAGATGCTCAAAGGCATGGGGGTGACCATGCGCTACATGTTCAGCCCCAAGTACACGATGCGTTTCCCGATGGAGCACATCCCCAAGTCCAACCGCTTTCGCGGCCTGCACGCGTTGCGCCGTTACGCCAACGGCGAAGAGCGTTGCATCGCCTGCAAGTTGTGCGAAGCGGTGTGTCCGGCGCTGGCTATCACCATCGACTCGCACAAGCGCGAGGACGGCACCCGCCGTACCACGCGCTACGAGATCGACCTGTTCAAGTGCATCTACTGCGGGTTCTGCGAGGAAAGCTGCCCGGTGGACTCGATCGTCGAGACCGACATCCACGAGTACCACTTCGAGAACCGCGGCGAAAACGTGGTGGTCAAGTCGCAGTTGCTGGCCATCGGCGACCGCTTCGAAGAACAGATCGCCGCCGCTCGCGCGCAAGACGCGCCGTATCGGTGAGGGGGCGGAGATGATTTTGTTGGCTCGCAACGTTTCAATGGACAAGGGATTCGGGACCCGGGACCCGGGACCCGGGACCCGTACGAACGGGCGGTCTCCGCTGGTCTGCCGTTTTCGCTACGCAATGGGTTTGCAGATCGGTTCTACAAGATCAGAGGCTTGCAAGGCATTTCTGCCACAACCTTTGTGGAACCGTGTTCCTGATACTCGCCAAAAATTGCCGAAGTATCCGGGTCCCGGGTCCCGGGTCCGGGGTCCCGAAACCCGAAACAACCTGGAGAACGTCGCGTGAGTCCCCAACTCCTCCAACTGATCTGTTTCTGGTTCTTCAGCATCGTCGCCGTCGGCGGCGCGCTGATGGTGATCAGCCTGCGCAAT
>CAZMKO010000067.1:0-12726 GCA_964566965.1 uncultured Rhodanobacteraceae bacterium | reverse complement strand
TTGGCGCATGGCCTGTTCGTACACGGCGACACACTGGGGGCCCGCCGCTGCTTTGCCCATCCGGAAGTGGCGCGCACGCGATCAGGCCAGGGACTGGTGTCGTTGGCCCGCGCCCGCTCCCTGCTGGACGAACCACCCGCCACACTGGCCTTGCTGGAGCGGGCATTGGCCGCCGGCGTCGACACGCCCGACGAACACTTCAGCACCGCCCTGCAACTGCAATCGGTCGGCCGCCTCGACGCGGCCGCCACGGCGCTGGAAACCTGTATCCGCCGCTGGCCGGAATTCAGCGGTGCGGCCATGACCCTGATGCGGCTGCGTCGCCAGGACGACGCACGACACCTCGACTACCTGCAACGGCAGGTACGCCGCATCCCGGGCGACAACATCGTGCATGCCGAATTCCAGTTCGCGCTGTACAAGCTGCTGACCGATCTGGAGCAACACGAACGCGCCTGGGATGCCCTCGCCCGCGGCAATGCCGTCATGCACAAGCTCCTCCCCTACGATGGCGATGCCGAGGCCGCCGTGATGGCCGCCACCGTGGGCCGACAGGTCGCCGACGGCCCGGCACATCCGCCGGCCAGCCCGGAAAACCCGCAACCGATCTTCGTGGTCGGCCTGCCGCGCTCGGGCACCACGCTGCTCGAACGCATGCTGTCCAACCACTCGCAGGTGGCCACGGCCGGCGAGCTCAGCGACCTCCCGCGCCAACTGCGTCGCATCACCGGCGTCCCCGGCCTGGGCTTGAACGACTTCCGGCCCGTCGTGGAACGCTGCGGCGACCTCGACACCGCCGCGCTCGGCAGGCGTTATCTCGAGCAGACCCGCTGGCGGGCGGGCGGCAAGCGTTACTACATCGACAAGCTGCCCAACAACTACCTGTTCGTCGACCTCATCCACAGCGCCTTGCCGCAGGCACCGATCCTGCTCATGCAGCGCGCCGCCATGGACGTGTGTTTCTCCAATTTCAAGGCCATGTTCGGCATGGTCTCGGCCTACAGCTACGCATTGCCGACACTGGCCCACTTCCACGGCCTGTATCGACAACTCGTCGCACATTGGCACGAACGCTTGCCGGACGTGATGCTGACGGTGGACTATGCCGACCTGGTGCGCACGCCCGAAGCCGTGCTGCAGCGCGTACTGGCGCATTGCGGGCTGACTCTGGAACCGGCCTGCCTGACCCCGGGCAACAATCCGGCACCGGTGTCCACACCCAGCAGTGCCCAGGTACGCGAACCGGTACACGCGCGCGGCCTGGGCGAATGGAAACACCATGCGCGGCACCTGCAACCATTGCGGGACGCCCTGGACACTGGCGGGCAATAGACCGCGGACCAGGGCGCGAGGTCATTCAACGGCATCCGGCTGATACACCGTGACGGTTCGTGGGAAGGTTTTCAGCCAAAGACGACTTGTCAACATATCGACCCTCCCGCCCGGTGAAGCCCAACACAACCGGAACGCCACAAAAAAACCTCCCGCGGCAAAGCGGGAGGTTTTTTCGGACAAGCGCCTGCTCAGAAGCTGTATTGCATCGAGATGCCGAGCAGGTTGCCATAATCGTCGTAATGGCCGTCGATGACGTCGCCGGTCGAACTTTCGGCGTGGTCCATGTGGGCCGAATTGACGTACACGTAGGAATAGGACGCGTCCAGGCGCAGGTTGTCGGAGAACTGGTAGCCCAGGCCCACCGCCAGGAGCGTGCGCGTGGAGTCGGGCACGCGCGGCGTGCGCGTGGCCACGTGCGTCGGGGTGCTGTCCACGGCCACGCCGCCACGCAGCGTCAGACGGTCGTTGACGTACCAGTCGCCGCCCACGGCCGCGAACCAGGTGTTGCGCCAGTTGTAGGTCTCCACGGTGGCCGGCTGCGCCGGGTTGCCGTAGTCCACGCGCAATTCCTTGAACACGTCCCACTTGGTCCAGCTGACGTCGATGCCGACACCGAAACGCTCGGCGCGGTGCCAGTAGCTGGCACTGGCCGTGGCCGGGGTGGTGAAGTCGGCACGGCCGCTGGTGTGCTGGAACGGCACGCCGCCAGCGCCGGCCAGCAGCGGCTGGACGCTCGGATCGGACAACAGCGCCTGGACGTTGGAGGGCATGGTGAAATTGGCCGTGCCGGTCAGCGTATGGTCGATCTTGGAACGGTAGTTCAGAGCCAGACGATCATTGGGAGTAATGCGCCACATGGCACCGACCTGCCAACCCCAGCCCCAGTCGTCGCCCTTGATCTTGGCCACGCCGTCGCTGCCCGGCGGCACCACGGTGCCGATCTGCTGGATCAGGCCCGGCGCGGCCTGCGGCGGGATGGCACCGCCGGCAACGGCTTGCTGCACCAGACCGACACCCACCATGTTGTAGTTGATGGCGCTGGTCAGCTCGGCGCTGGTGCGCTGGGCGATGGCGCTGACGCCCAGGCTGAAAGTGTCGTTGACGTCATAGGACACCGACAGCGTCGCGTCCAGCGACTGGAACTTGGACTTCAGCGCGTTGTAGCGCCCCATCCAGTCGTGGTCGTAGTTGGTCTGGAAGCCGAACGGCACGCTGAATCCGGCACCCACATGCCACTTCTCGCCCACCTTCGAGGACCAGTACAGCGCCGGCACCGGAATCGTGGTGCCCGCATCGCCGCCGGTACCGCCGCTGATCGGCCGACCCATCGCGTCATGTGCCGTGCCATGGAACTTGGCGCTGAAATTGATGGCGGTGACGTCGGCCTGGAAGCAGCCGCCGGTGAGCACGCTCATGGCGGCCGGATTGTTGGCGACCACCGAACAGTCGTTGCCCGCGGCAGTCAGACCGGCATAGGCGCGCCCCATGGCCTGAGCACTGTTCTCACGCAACTGGAAGGCACTGGCCACGGCATCCTGCGGCACCATCAGGGCACCGCCCACGGCCAGGGCGAGCGCGGTCAACGCCAGCGGACGCACGGCGCGCGCGGAAAAGGTTTTATTCGACATCATGCGAACTCCGAAGAATGGTGCGAGCGGGGAACGGCCATGCCGCCGCACCTCGCTCATACGTATGTTTGACACACCCCTGCATCCACTTTGGCCCGACTGTCGCCGATATGCAAGTGAGGCATGTATCTTGGCATACTGACCGGCCACCCGACACACCGACGGACCCCGCCGATGCAATGCTTCGTATATGCCAGCCGGCGCCGCAGCGAAACCTATGTGTGGCTCGCCCGGCGCGACGATTTCGATGCCCTCCCCGACGGCCTGCGCGAGGAACTGGGCGAGCTGCGTTTCGTGCTGGATCTCGACCTGACCGCGCAACGGTCATTGCCACACCAGAACGCCACCGACATCTTGACCCACCTGGACGAACAGGGCTGGCATCTGCAACTGCCGCCGCCACAGACGTCGCCGGACGCGGCCAGCCACCCCTGAGCGGGAACCCCGATGCATTCCGCCGAGCCGTCATTTAACTCCTTGTTACCGCGTCCGCGGTCGTAGCTGCCTATACTCCTGCGCCATGTCCTCCAACAAATCCCGCCGCCCGCCGCTGCTGTCGACCCTGTCCTGGTACCTGCCGGTCGTGGGCCTGACCGTCGTCGCCATTTATCTGACCCATCCGCTGGTACTGATACCGCTGCTGCTGGCCAACACGCTGGCGATGGCCACTGTCTGCCATGCCATCGGTTTCGGCCCCGAACCCAGCTTCACGCGCACCGTGCTGCGTCGCGGCGCGGCATGGCTGGTCCTGTTCACGACCTACACGGCCCTGGTATGGCTGCTGGTGGCGCTGCCGATGATTTCGCTGACCACCGCGCCGTCACTGGGCGGAGCGCTGCTGTTGTCACTGGCCCTGGCCGTCGCACTGGCCTTCCTGTGGCGAACATGGCCGGCGTTCGGACTGATCTTTCTTTGGGATGACGCGTTTCCGCAATCGGGCAACGGCTCGTGGATTTTCACGGCCCTGACCCGCAGCCTTACCTTCGCGCGCCACCTCGCCGCCGAGGAGCGTTTCTTCAGCCAGTTCCTGCCCTCGGCACTGGCCACGCTGGTGCTGTCATGCGGCGCACTGATGCTGAGCGGCACCTACGATGTACTGCCCAGCGAACTGCGCACCGCCGGATTGTGGGTCTACGGCCTGGTGCTGATGCCGGTGTGCTGCCTGGTGATGGCCAACCGCATGCTGCGGGCCATGCTGCTGGAGCGCCACGAGCGTCAATCCCGACCCGAGCGGCGGCGCCCGGACGGCACGTCGCGGGGCACCCCGCGGGAACGAGCCGGCGGATCCGCTGACGCGCCGGTAACGGGTCCGCAGGCACTGTCCCCCGGCGCACGCCAGCAGGCGCTGGTCGAGGCCGTCCGCGAAGGCGACTCGGCACGTGCCGAGGCCCTGCTGGACGCCGGCGCCGACGCCAATGCCCTGCCCGCCTCCGATGCGCCCGACCAGCACACCCTGCTGACCCTGGCCGCCCGCCACGCCGACACACGCATGATGCGCGCCCTGATCGCCCACGGCGCAACCATCAACCAGGCCCACCGCGGCAACACCACGCTGTTGACGATCACCCGCGATGGCGGCGCCGACCGGGCCGAGGCGGTCATCACCCTCATCGCCAACGGCGCCGACGTCACCCTGGCCGACGCCGAAGGCAACACGCCGTTGCACTATGCCGCCCGCCATTCCGATCCGGGTATCGCCGCGGACCTGGTCGACGCCGGTGCCGACGTGGATGCTCTCAACCATCAAGCCCGCACACCGCTGGCGGTGGCCTGTCGCAACGGCAACTGGCGCATGGCCGAATGGCTGCTGCAGCATGGCGCCCGGACCGAACCGCAAGACGGCGAACCGGCCTTGTGCGTGGCCGCCGACGCCGGTCGGGACGATGTCGCCGGCATTCGCCTTCTGCTGGAACGCAAGGCCCGGGTCGATGCGACCACCGCCCGCGGCCGCAGCGCCCTGATGATCGCGGCCAGCGAAGGCCATGTCGACACGGCGCGCTGTCTGCTGGAAGCCCGCGCCACGCCGGACCTGGCCGACGACCATGGCACCACCGCCTTGATGGAGGCGGCCCGGGCCGGCGCCAACGACATCGTGCGCGACCTGCTCGATGCCGACGCCGACGTGACACGACGCGACCGCCACGACCGCGATGCGCTCACCCTGGCCAGCCTGTCCTCGCGTGCCAACGCCGCCACGGTGACCTTGCTGGTCGATGCCGGCGCCGACCCGCAAGCCACCGACGGCGAGGGCCGCAGCGCCCTGGCCTGCGCCACCGATGCCGGACGCTGGGACCTGGTACGCATCATGGAGCCGGATTCGCCGGTGCCGTCGAGCATGGACGAACCGGCCACGCCCGATCCGGAAACCACCACCGCCAGCCATCTGCTCGATGCCTTGCGCTTCGGGCACTGGGCCATCGCCGCGGAATTTGCCGGCAGCATCGGTGCATGGCCCGCCGCGTCCCTGGCCGACCTGTACCGGGAGCTGGCCGCCGGCGACCACCTGCGTGGCTGCCGCTGGTTGCTGGACCACGGCCTGGACGTCCATGGCCGTACGGGTGAGGGCCAGACCCTGACAACGGCCCTCGTCGACGCCCTGCCGGCCAGCGCCGAGAGCCTGGCGGCACTGCTCGGCGCCGGCGCCGCCGCGGCCGGGAGCGGCCTGCTGGCACGCACGCTGCTGCACATGCAGGACACGCCGTCGAGCGGCGTACCGCTGGCGTGGGCCATGCTCCAGGACGGCGCCGATCCGTTCGGCGCACTGCCGGACGCACGCACCCCGCTGCACTTGGCCACCGCCCCCGGCTGGACGCGGGTATTGACCCTGCTGGTAGACCTTGGGTGCAACCCCAACGCCCGTGACCGGGAAGGCCGCACACCGTTGCATGCCGCTCTGGGACACGCCGAACCCGCACTGGCGACGGTACGCACGTTGATCGCCGCCGGCGCCGATCCCGAATTGAGCAACGCCAGCGGCGAGACCCCGCTGGGCCTGGTCATGAACATGGACCGCCCCGATCTGCTGGCGTGGCTGCGCTGGGGCCCCTGGACCCTGCCCGGACGTCCGCTGCGCGCGGCGGACCTGCCGTACGCGACCGACGCCGGCGACCTGGATGCGGTGGAACGGTTGCTGGAACTCGGCTTCACGGTGGACAGCCCGGACGAACGCGGCGCCAGTGCACTGGTCTACGCCTGCGGCCGGGGCCACCGCGACATCGCCCTGCGCCTGCTGGAGGCCGGTGCCGACCCGACACGCATGACGCCGTCCGGCGTGACCCCGCTGGTGGCCGCGATCAACATGCACCAGCTCGAACTGACCTCGCTGCTGCTGGAGCACGGCGCCCAGCTGGAGCAGACATTGCCCGGCGGCATCACCGCGTTGGCCGTGGCCTGTGGCAAAGGCCACGCCGATGCCGCCAAGGTGCTCATCGAGGCCGGTGCCGACGTCGGCGCCGCCGATGCCCAGGGCCGCACCCCACTCAATATCGCCGCCCAGTACGGATTTGCCAGCAACGACAGCCTGCGCTGCCGACGCCTGCTGGACGTGTTGCTGAGCCACGACGCCGACCCCAACCCGGTCGACCACGCCGGCCTCACGCCGCTGTTGATGTTGCTCGGTGCCCACGTCAAACCCGGCGCCGACTGCGATCCCACCCACCTGGGGGCATTGCTGCCGGTGCTGCTGGACGCCGGCGCCCGCCACGACCACGCCGACCCGCGTGGCATCACCGCCCTGCATGCCTGTGCCATGCACGCCCTGCTGGCCCCGGCGCGGATCCTGCTCGCCCGCGGTGCCGACCGGTCCGCCGTGGACGCCTTCGGACGGCGCAGCGCCGACGTGGCCCGCCAGCTCGGCTACACCGACGTGGCCGTGGAACTGGACGAACGCCGGCACGCCATCCCCAGCGTGCACCAGACCCTGCGTACGCCGGCACAGCCTTCCGAGTAAAAACCGGTACCCCCGGGGAGACATCGCGGCCATGGGCCGGCTCCGGCTTGCAGCTCCCTGAAACCCTTGCAGGAGCGGCCCACGGTCGCGGTGGCCCGACCGCGCCGCGCTCAGTCACCCGCCTTGCGATCGTCCTCGTCGAACAGGTGCTGCAGGTCCACCAGCGCCTCCCGCGAGGTCTGCTGCAGCGCCTTCTCGTCGTCGTAGACCAGGTACTGCGATTTCAGCAGCTCCTCGTCATGATGCCGGAAACGTTCGACGTGCTCGGCGGCATCATCCGCTCCCATGCCCAGCAACTCCAGCACCTGGCCCGTCATCTTCAGGCTCGAATACAAGGTTTCGCGGACCGGCTCGTCCACGCCCAGGTCCATCAGCCGGAACACGTGCTGGCGGTTGCGCGCGCGGGCGATGATCTTCAGGTGCGGATACTGCCGCCGCACCAGTCGCGCGGTACGGATGTTGGCTTGTGGATCGTCGGTGGCCAGCACGAACACCTCGGCCTTGTCGGCCTGTGCCGCACGCAACAGCTCCGAGCGTGTCGGGTCGCCGAAGTACAGCGGCACCGACGCGAACCGGCGTGAGCGCTCGACCTGGTCCACCGACGATTCCAGGGCCACGAACGGAATGCGCTGCGCGCTGAGGATGCGGCCCACGATCTGGCCCACGCGGCCGAAGCCGGCAATGATCACGCGCGGCGGCGCGGTGTCGATATCGTCGTACTCGCGGGTCGGCGTGCGCGGCTTGACGTCCAGAAGTCGAGCCACCGCGATCACCAGCAACGGCGTGGCCGCCATCGACAGCGTGATGGCCAGCACCAGCACGCCGCGGGCGTCGGCGGCCAGCAGCAGGTGCTGCTGCGCCAGGTTGAGCAACACGAAGGCGAACTCGCCACCGCTGGCCAGCAACGCGGCCAGACGCAGCGCATCGGCACCGCCCAACCCGCCGGCCAGCCGTCCCAGCGGCCACAACAACGCCCCCTTCAGCACAATCAGCCCCAACGCCAGACCCAGCACCAGTACGGTCCGATCCAGCAGCAGGCTGAGGTCCACCGACATGCCGACGCTGACGAAAAACAGGCCCAGCAACAGGCCCTTGAAGGGTTCGATGTTCGATTCCAATTCGTGCCGATATTCCGAATCAGCCAGCAGCACGCCGGCCAGGAAAGCGCCCAGGGTTACCGAAATACCCACCGCTTCCATCAGCCATGCCACGCCGGTCACCACCAGCAACGCCGTGGCCGTGGACACTTCGGGAATGCCGGTCCGTGCCACCACGCGGAACAGCGGGCGCAGCAGATAACGACCGCCCACCACCACCGCCGCGATCACCGCGACCACCCGCAGCGCCCCCAGCCATCCTTCGCCGCCATCGTGCACGGCCTGCACCGCGTTGCCCAGCAACGGCACCGCGGCGATCAGCGGAATCGCCGCCAGATCCTGGAACAGCAAAATGGCGAATGCCTGACGACCATAGGCCGAACCGGCTTCCTTGCGCTCGGCCAGGATCTGCAGGCCGAACGCCGTGGAGGACAAGGCCAGCGCGCCGCCGACAATGATCGCCGTGTGCAGGGACAAGCCGAACGCCCAATACGCCACCGCCAGCACCGCACCGCCGCAGGCCAGCACTTGGGCCAGGCCGGCCCCGAACACAGCACGGCGCATCACCCACAGGCGCCGTGGCGACAGTTCCAGGCCGATCACGAACAACATCAGCACCACGCCGAACTCGGAAAACTGCGCCACACGCTCGGTGTCGCGTATCAGGCCCAGCACTTGCGGTCCGATCACCACGCCGGCCAGCAGATACCCCAGCACCGCCCCCAGCTTCAAGCGTTTGGACAGCGGCACCGCCAGTACGGCGGCCAGCAACAGCACCACCGCCGACTGCAGGAACTGATGGTCTTCCATACGCACTCCAGCGCCAACCCGTGGGGGTGATTATTCCATGCGCGGCATCGATACGCCCACGTTCGAAGGCATATGGCGCACGCTGGTGTCTCGCACAGGTTTGCCCGAAAAACCCCCGCGGTCGCGATGTCAGCCGTCACGGCCACCTGTCGGCGAGTGCGGGATTTGCCAGGCCGCGGGCCGGCGCTCATCCGGCGCGCACGAAGTCCCGCATGGTCAGACCCGGTCCGGCGGCGAAGCGGGCCGGCCGCGGCATGCCGGCATCGGCGGCCACGAAAGCAAAACGGTCGCCATGCAGTGCATAGATGGCGGCCAGCGGGCGGCCGGCATCCGGCCCCATGCTGTCGATCCACGTGATGGCGCGCGGAGACGCCGTGGCATCCAGCGTGAACGCCCCCTCCAGAAGGCAGGTGCCGTCCGCCGTGCAGACGCGGAAACGCCGGCCGCGGATCGTGGTGCGGATTCCGGCATCGCCGAATTCGTCAGCCGCCCCGACCTCGCCATTTTCCTCGAAGGCCACCTGCCGCCAGACGCCCTGCAGCGCCTCCAGGTCATGCGCCATCGGGTCGGCGGGCACCGACGCGCTCACGCACGCAGCCAGCGTGCGGCGTCGATGGCGTAGTAGGTGAGGATGGCGTCGGCGCCGGCACGCTTGAAGGCGGTGAGAGCCTCCAGCACGCAGGCCTTCTCGTCCAGCCAGCCGTTTTGTGCGGCGGCCTTGAGCATCGCGTACTCGCCGCTGACCTGGTACACGAAAGTAGGCATGCCGAAGGCGTCCTTGACGCGGCGCAACACATCCAGATACGGCAGGCCGGGCTTGACCATTACCGCGTCGGCACCCTCGGCGATGTCCAGTTCCACCTCGCGCAGCGCCTCGTCGCCATTGGCCACGTCCATCTGGTAGGTGTGCTTGCCGCCCTTGCCGAGCGTACCGGCCGAGCCCACCGCGTCGCGGAACGGGCCGTAGAAGCTGGAGGCGTACTTGGCCGAGTAGGCCAGGATGCGGGTGTGGATGTGGCCGGCGTCTTCCAGAGCCTGACGGATACGGCCGATGCGCCCGTCCATCATGTCCGAGGGAGCGATGAAATCCATGCCGGCCTCGGCCTGGGCCAGCGCCATCTTCACCAGCACCTCGACGGTGGGCTCGTTCATGACGTAGCCGTCGGCGTCGATCAAGCCGTCCTGACCGTGTGTAGTGTAGGGATCCAGTGCCACGTCACCGATCAGGCCCAGTTCGGGGTATTTCGCCTTCAGCGCGCGCGTGGCGCGCTGCATCAGGCCGTCGGGGTTGTACGCCTCGCGCGCATCCTCGCTCTTGACCCCGTCATCGGGCACGGGGAACAGCGCCAGTGCCGGAATGCCGAGTTCGACGCATTCGCCGGCCAGCCGCTCCAGCAGGTCGATGGACAAGCGCTCCACACCCGGCATGGAAGGCACCGCCTCACGGCAGTCCGCGCCCTCGATCACGAAGGCGACCATGATCAGGTCGGAAGGCAACAGGGTGTTTTCGCGCATCAGCGCGCGCGAGAAAGCATCACGGCGCATGCGGCGCATGCGGACGGCGGGAAAGTTCATGGCACGACAGGTTGATGGACCGAAGTGCCCATTGTACGCCCGCCACCCGGCTCCGGGCGCCGCCGCAACGGCCCTGCGTCAATACGGCGCGATGAAATCACCGCGTGGGTGCGTGACCCGGGTCAGCGGCAGACCGTAGACGTTCGACAACACGTCGGCCTCCAGCACCTCGGCCGGGGTGCCGCGACGCAGCAGGCGCCCTCCACTCAACAGCGCCACCTCGTCGGCATGACGCAGGGCCAGGTTGAGATCGTGCACCACCGCAACCACGCCCATGCCGCCATGCGCCAGTTCACGCGCTTGCGCCAGGATGTGGTGCTGATGAGCCATGTCCAGACCGGCTTCGGGCTCGTCCAGCAGCAGCCAGGCCGATGCCTCTCCGCGATCCGACACCTGCGCCAGTACACGCGCCAGCTGCACCCGCTGCTGCTCGCCACCGGACAGCTCAAGCCAGGAACGCTCACGCAGATCCCAGGCCTGGGCCGTGCGCAACGCATCGTCCACCCGCCGGCGGTCGTGGTGGTTGCCGGTCGCGCCGCCATGCGGACTGCGGCCCAGCATCACCACCTCGCGCACGCTGAAGTCGAACGGCAAGTGCACCTTCTGTGACAACATCGCGCGCCGCCGCGCCAGGGCCCGCGGTGGCCAATCGCGCAAGCAACGGCCGTCCAGCCGAACCTGCCCCGCGTCGGGCCGCAACACACCGGCCAGCAATGCCAGCAGGGTGCTCTTGCCGGCGCCATTGGGCCCGACCAGAGCCAGCAGACGCCCCGGGGACAGGGCCAGGTTCAACGCCTCCAGCACGCAGCGCTCGCCGCGCCACAAGGACACCTCACGCGCGTCGAGCACATCGTCGCGTGCCGCCGTCGCCACGACCGCGCTCATGACAGCCCGGCCAGCGCGCGCGTACGCAACAACAGCCACAGGAAGAACGGGCCACCCACCAGTGCCGTCAGCACCCCGATCGGCAGCTCCGCCGGCACCACCACGGTGCGCGCCAGGGTATCGGCCACCAGCAGCAACAGCGCGCCGCCCAACGCGGAGGCCGGCAACAGCAGGCGGTGGTCCGGACCCCACACCATGCGCAGCAGATGCGGCACCACCAGGCCGACGAAACCGATGACGCCACTCATGGCCACGGCGGCACTGACCGCCAGCGCCACCAACGCGATCAACCAGGCCTTCAGCCGCTCGGGGCGATAGCCCAGCAACGCCGCCTCGCGTTCGCCCAGCAACAACGCGTTGAGCGCGCGCGCGCTGCGTGGCAGCAACGCCAGTGGCAGCACGATCAGGGGCGCGGCCACCGCCAGCCGCGACCAGGTCGCGCCACCCAAGCTGCCCAGCGACCAGAAGGTGAGACTACGCAGCTGCTGGTCGTTGGCGAGATAGGTCATCAGGCCGACCCCGGCCATGGCCATGGCGTTGATCGCCACGCCGGCCAACAGCAGCGTAGCCACGCCACCGTGGCGCGCGCCCATGCGGTACACCAGCCAGGTCGCCAGCAGGCCACCGGCGAATGCGGCCAGCGCCACGCCCAGCGTCCCTGTGGCCCAAGGCAGGATCACCGCCACGGCCGAGCCCAGGACGATCATGCCCACCGCACCCAGCGCCGCGCCGGCGGACACGCCGATCAGCCCCGGATCGGCCAGCGGATTGCGAAACACGCCCTGCATCGCGGCACCGCCACCGCCCAGCGCGGCGCCCACCAGCAGGGCCAGCAGCACGCGCGGCAGACGCAGCAGCCAGACCACGGCGGCATCCCCCGCCAACGGCCGGCCCCGGACACCATCGGCCAGCGCGGCCAGCACCGAGCGCGCGGGGATCGCCATCGCACCGCTACCCAGTGCCCACAGCGCCATGCCCAGGATGCCGAGCGACAGCATGCCCAGCACGACCGGCCGCGCGGTCCGTCCACGCAGGCGCGGCAGCACCAGGCTGTTCACGGGCGCGCCGCCAGCTGCCGCTGCAGGCGTTGCTCGGCCTCGGCATGGCGCGGACCGAACCCCAGCAAGGCCTGGCCATCGACGAACAGGATCCGCCTGGCGCGGCCCGCCGGTGTCTGCGCCACGCCGGGCTGACGCAACACACCTTCCACGCCCCCGGCAGCCTGCTCGAACTCGCGCATCAGCACGATCACTTCCGGCGCCATGCCCGCCAGCGACTCGGCGGACACCGGTTTGTAGCCGGCGAAACCGGCGCCGACATTGTGCCCCCCGGCCAGCGCGATGGCACGGTCGGCCGCGGTGTCGCGACCGGCCGCCATCGGGCTGCCGTTGCCGGTGGCCATCAGGAACAGCACCCGCGGGTGCCGCGGCATGGCCTCGACGGCCGC
>CAZMKO010000066.1:9266-13339 GCA_964566965.1 uncultured Rhodanobacteraceae bacterium | reverse complement strand
CGGCTCGATCGTGGAACTGATCAACGACATTGCCGAGCAGACCAACATCCTGGCCTTGAACGCGGCCATTCAGGCCGCGTCAGCCGGTGAGGCGGGTCGCGGCTTCGCGGTCGTGGCCGACGAGGTGCAGCGACTGGCCGAACGTTCCGCCAACGCCACCAAGCGTATCGAGACCCTGGTGCAGACCATTCAGTCCGATACCAACGAGGCGGTCAGCTCCATGGAGCAGACCACCACCGAGGTGGTGCACGGCGCGCGGCTGGCCGAGGATGCCGGTACCGCGCTGGGCGACATCGAAAGCGTGTCCAACAACCTGGCCACGTTGATTCAGAGCATTTCCACGGCGGCGCAGCAGCAGTCCGATGCCGCCACGGACATCACCAGCACCATGAACTCGATTCAGGAAATCACCTCGCAGACGTCGCTCGGTGCCAGCCAGACTGCCGAATCGATCGGCAACCTGGCGCAGTTGGCCAACGACCTGCGACGTTCCGTGGCCGATTTCAAGCTGCCGGGGTGACCGGCGGCACAACCGAAGGAATCGCGGGTCGGGGCGGGATGCTCCCTTCCGCCGGGCGCGGCAGCCGCTGACGCGGCTGTCACGCGTCCAACAGGATGCCCGACACAGGCAGTTATGAAGTTGCAATATCGAGCTTCGGACCATTTCGAAGCCTCTCCAAGGGGGCGCGACGGCGCATGAGACTGGAAGACGACATCGATTTCACCACGTTGAATTGGGTCAAGCCCGAGCTGGACGAGGCCCTGACGCGTGCACGCCAGGCGTTGGAGGCGTATGTCGAAAGCCCCGACGACGCCAGCCTCATGCAGGAGTGCGCCGACGAGCTGCATCAGGTGCAGGGAACGCTGCGCATGGTCGAGCTCTATGGTGCGGCCACCGTCGTGCAGGAAATGGAGCAGCTGATCGGCGCCCTGAATGGCGCCGAAGTGGCCGAGCCCGATGACGCCTACGCCGCGCTGATGCGCGGCATGATGCAGATGCCCGATTACCTCGAGCGCCTGCAGAGCGGTTATCGCGACATCCCGGTGGTGCTGCTGCCATTGCTGAACGACCTGCGCACCTGTCGCGGGGCCGAGATATTGCACGAGTCGGAGCTGTTCCGGCCGGACCTGCGCTCGCCGTTGCCGGCCCAGGCGCCGGCGGCGCCCGAGCCGCTGTCGCGCGTCGAACAGCGCCAGGAAGCGGCGGCGTTGCGTGTGCGATTCCAGCAATCGTTGTTGTCCTGGTTCCGTGGTCAGGGCGGCAACGCCGCGCTCAACGGCATGCGCGATACCCTGGATCTGTTGACGGCCTGCTGCCACACCCTGGTCGGACGCCGCCTGTGGTGGATCGCGGCCGGCGTGCTGGACGGCCTGGGCCAGGGCGTGCTCGACGAGCACGGCAGCGAGGTGAAGCAGTTGATCGGCCGTGTCGACCGTTGCATTCGTGCCCTCATCGAGCACGGTGAGGACGCGCTGGACGATGGCGAGGCGGTGGAGTTGGCGTACAAGCTCCTGTACTACGTGGCGCGCGCCAAGAGCGGCAGCGCCCGTCTCAACGAGGTGCGCGATACCTACCGGTTGCAACAGCTGCTGCCGGACGCGGTCGAAGTCGAACATGCCCGCAGCGCCATGGCCGGACACAACCGCGAATTGCTCGACACGGTGGCCCAGGCCATCAAGGACGACCTGCTCAACGTCAAGGATGCGCTGGACCTGTATCTGCGCAACCTCGACGGCGATCCGGCCCAGTTGGGCGGGCAGGCCGACGTATTGGACCGGGTCGGCGACACGCTTGGCATGCTGGGTTTGAACGTGCCACGCCGCGTCGTGGGCGAGCAGGGCAGCATCATCCAGGACATGGCATCGCGTTCGCGACCGGTGGACGAGGATGTGCTGTTGGATGTCGCCGGTGCGCTGCTCTATGTCGAGGCATCGCTGGACGACCATATCGAGCGGCTCGGCGCGCATGACGGCGAGCCCGAGGACAATGGCCCGGCCTTGCCTCGCAGCGAGGCGCGCCAGGTGCTGGCCGCGTTGATGCGCGAGGCGGTCGGCAACATCGGCCGGGTCAAGGACATGCTGGTCGCGTTCGTGGAATCGCCGTGGGACCACTCCCGGCTCGTCGACGCGCCGGCCTGCCTGGACGAGGTTTGCGGTGCGTTGGCCATGATCGATGCCGGGCGCTCCGTGGAGCTGGTACGCGGCATCGGTCGCTTCATCCACAACGAACTGGTGGTCGACGAGCGCATTCCGGCGACGGCGCAGATGGACAAGTTGGCCGACGCGCTGGCCTCGATTGAATACTACCTGGAGGCCGCACGCGAGCATCGCGGTGGCCTCGGGCACATCCTGGACGTCACCGAGCAAAGCCTGGACCAGCTCGGCTACTGGCCGGTGCCGGCGCGCCGAGACACCGTGGCGGACGTGGTGCCGGCGACCGCCGCGGACAATGTCACGCTGTTCCAGTCCGCCGTCGCCGACACGGCCGATGGACAGGATGCCGGCACCTCGGCCGATGCCGGTCAGACGGAGCTGCCTGCCGATCAGACGGAGCCGCCTGCCGGGGACATGCCGGCACGAGGCGACCGGGGCGTGGATGCCGACGAGACGGCGGCGACGCCCACCGGGACGGACGATGCCGACTGGGTCGAGATCGAGGAGGTCGTCGAAGAGCAGGTCGCGGTGCCCGACGCGATGGCCGCGCGGGCGGGTTTCCAGGGAACGTCGGACGACATCGACGACGAAATCCGCGAGGTCTTCCTGGAAGAAGTGCAGGAGGAAATCGATGCCGTCCAGGTCGGTCTTGCCGCTTGGCTGGAGGCTCCCGACGACACTCAGCGTCTGACGCCGATCCGGCGCGCCTTCCACACCCTGAAGGGCTCCGGCCGGCTGGTCGGGGCGGAAGTGCTGGGCGAGTTCAGCTGGAAGATCGAAAACATGCTGAACCGCGTGCTGGACGGCACCATCCAGGCCACCGACGCCGTGCAGGCGCTGGTGGGCCACGCCGTGGAGGCTTTGCCCGAGCTGTTGCGCGCGCTGAAGGGCGAAGGTACGCCACGGGCGCCGCTGATGGCCATCACCGGGGTTGCCGATCGCCTGGCCGAGGGCGATACCGAGGCGGTGCTCGAACCGACGGTCGCCACCGAAACCGTCACTCGGACTGTACGTCGGCGCATACCGCGTGATTCGGTCACCCCCGCGCCCGAGGCGGATATCTCGCAGCATGGCGATGAGGAGAATGCCGCCGACGAATACGCGCCGGATACGGACATGTCGTCGTTGTCGATGCCCGCGTTGCCGCCGATGGATCCGGTGCTGGTCGACATTCTGCGCAGCGAGGTGGCCCAGCACCTGGCCACCATCCGCACCGCCGTGTCGGCGGCCGCCGGCGGCGACATCGCCACCGACGAGGAACTGCTGCGTGCGGTGCATACCCTGCATGGCGCCATCGCCATGGTCGACATCCCGATGCTGGAAGCGTTGCTGGCACCGCTGGAAGGCTGGCTGAAGCGGCTGCGTGCCTTGGGCCAGGCGGTGCCCGCGACGCAGGGCGAGGCGTTGACCGAAGCGGCGGATGCCATCGAGCAGGTTGCCGCCGGGTTCAACGTGGACCAGCCGCATCTCCCGGACGCCACGGCGCTGACGTCGCGTATCGCGCAGTGGCGTGACGCGCTGCCCGTGCCGCAAAAGTCCTACCCGCTGTATGGTGACGATGCGCTTCAGGCCCACGACGGAGTGGAGGAGACGACGACCGCGGAACATCACGAACCGTCCGTCGCGCCGACCGACGATGCCGACGAGACCGCATGGGCCGGTCTGGACGCGGTGGACATGGGTGAGTTGGTATCCGATGACGCCGCCAAGGCTCCCGCGGATGACGATCAGGAATCGTACGACTGGAGCCGCCTGACCCGTTTTGCCGCTTTCGGCGATGCCTATGGCGACGGCGATGATCGAGCCGCCACGACACCCGAGGCCGAACAGCCCGAAGCCGAACAGCCCGAAGCCGGGCAGCCCGAAGCCGGGCAGCCCGAAGCCGAGCAGCCCGAAGCCGAGCAGCCCGAAGCCGAGCA
>CAZMKO010000066.1:0-9166 GCA_964566965.1 uncultured Rhodanobacteraceae bacterium | reverse complement strand
GCCGAACAGCCCGAAGCCGAACAGCCCGAAGCCGAACAGCCCGAAGCCGAACAGCCCGAAGCCGAACAGCTCGAAGCCGAGCAGCTCGAAGCCGAGCAGCCCGAGGCCGAACAGGTCGACATCGAACCGACCGACGCGGTGCCGGCCGCGGCCGCGATCGAGCTTGGTCCGCTGTCGGACGATTATCATTTCCCGGCACAGGCGCAGCCGGATGGCGCGTTGGATGTGGCCGACCTGGACGCCGAGCTGCTGGACATCTTCGTCGAAGAGGCCCACGACATCCTCGATCACGCGGACGGCTCGATGGCCGCCTTGCGTGCGCAACCGCATTCGGATGAGCCGTTGCACGCGATGCAGCGTGATCTGCATACCTTGAAGGGCGGTGCACGCATGGCCTCCCTGACGGCCATCGGCGACCTCGCCCATGTGATGGAGTCGCTTCTCGAGGCCCTCGGCGCCGATGTGGTGGCGCTGGATGCCGATATCGTCGAGTCGTTGGAGCACGGCTTCGACTACCTGCACGACATGGTGCAGCGGGCCGGCCGGCGCCAAGCGCTGAGTCGCCCCGACCAGATCATCGCGCACTTCGAGGGCTTGGCGCGGGATACCGGGGTATCGGCGCCGCAGGGCGTGGACGGGGTGGAGACGGCGGCCGCCGATGCGCATGTGCCGCGGCCGGAACTGCTGCCGGAAGAGGCGCCGGCACAACGCGCTCCACAGGAAATGATCCGGGTGCGCTCCGACCTCATCGACTCGCTGGTCAATGCCGCCGGCGAGGTGTCGATTTATCGCGCGCGCCTGGAACAGCAGGTCAGCGGGTTCCGTTTCAATCTGGTCGAATTCGACCAGACCGTGACCCGTCTGCGCGACCAGCTGCGCAAGCTGGAAATCGAAACCGAGGCGCAGATCATCGCCCGCTACCAACGCGAGCACGAGGATCACGGCAGCTTCGATCCGCTGGAGCTGGACCGTTTCTCGCAGCTGCAGCAGTATTCGCGGGCGCTGGCCGAGTCGGTGGCCGATCTGGTGTCATTGCAGGGGATGCTCGACGACAACACGCGCCGCTCCGAGACTCTGTTGCTGCAGCAGTCGCGGGTGAGCTCCGAGTTGCAGGAAGGCCTCATGCGCACGCGCATGGTGCCCTTCGATGCGGTGGTGCCCACATTGCGCCGCACGTTGCGCCAGGCCGGTCAGGAAACCGGCAAGCGTGCGCACCTCAAGGTCGGCGGCGCACATGGCGAAATGGATCGCAATCTGCTGGAACGCCTCAAGGCCCCGTTCGAGCACATGCTTCGCAACGCGCTGGCGCACGGTATCGAGGATCCTGCCGAACGCCGCAAAGCCGGCAAGCCCGAGGACGGCACCGTGTCGATCGACGTCAGCCGGGATGCCACCGAGGTGGTGATCCGGGTCAGCGACGATGGCGCCGGCATGGATCGGGACGCCATCCGCGCCAAGGCGATCTCGCGCGGGTTGTTGCGCGAGGGCGTGGAACTGGGCGACAGCGATCTGTTCGCGTTCGTGCTCGAGAGCGGCTTCTCCACCGCCGACCACGTGACCCAGCTGGCCGGGCGCGGCGTGGGCATGGACGTGGTCGCCAACGAGATCAAGCAGATCGGCGGCACCTTGCGCATCGAGTCGGAGCGCGGCAAGGGCACCACCTTCCTGCTGCGCGTGCCGTTCACCCTGGCCGTCACCCAGGCGGTGCTGGTCAAGGTGGGGGATGCCACCTTCGCCGTGCCCATGACGTCGGTCCAAGGCGTGGCCCGCATCAAACCCGGCGAGGCCGGCAGCGACGAAGCGCTGCTGGGTGGCAATTTCGTCTACGCCGGCGAGGAGTACACCATCCACGACATGGCCGGGTTGCTGGACATTCCCGCCGGACACCTGGCGGAAAACCAGCAGCAACCGTTGTTGCTGGCGCGCAGCGGCGACATGCGGGCCGCGGTGCGTGTGGATGCGATCCTGGGTTCGCGTGAAATCGTGGTCAAGCCGGTCGGACCCCAGGTGAGTTCCGTGCAGGGCATTTTCGGCGCCACCATCATGGGCGACGGTTCGGTGCTGCTGATCCTGGATCTGGCGCCGCTGGTTCGGCAGGGACTGGCCCGCGCCGAGTACCGTCAGGCCGTCGATGCCGCCGAAGGTGCTGTTTCGGCGGGCAAGGCCACGCGTGGCGACGAGCGCTTCACGGTCATGGTGGTGGACGACTCGATCACCATGCGCAAGGTTGCCGGCCGCATCCTGGAACGTTACGAGTACGACGTCGTGACCGCCAAGGACGGTATGGATGCCTTGGAGAAACTGCAGGAGCGCGTGCCCGACGTGATGCTCCTGGACATCGAGATGCCGCGCATGGACGGATACGAACTGGCCACCCACATGAAAAACGACAGCCGCCTGGCCCGCGTGCCGATCATCATGATCACCTCTCGCAGCGGTGAGAAGCACCGGCAACGGGCTTTCGACATCGGCGTGGATCGCTACATCGGCAAGCCGTACCAGGAGGCCGACCTCGTGGCCCAGATCGGCGAGTTGCTGGGAGCCGGCGCATGAACGCCCCGACCCTTCCCGTGCCCGCCGTCGCGCTGTTGTTCGCCGATGTCGAATTGGCCCGGCCTCTGCGCGAGGCGCTGCAGGAACTGGGAGCCCGCATCGCCTACGAGGGGCCGGCCGGCGACGTGCGTGGCGAAGATCTTGTGGCCAGCCGTGCGGATGTGGTGGTCATCAATCTCGAGGACTCGGAACTGGACCACCTGGATCGTCTGTACGACGTCTTGGATGGTGGTGAGTGGCGCGTCATCTTCAATGACGCCGAGGCCTCGCGTGACCTGTCCGGCTGGGACCGTGCCCGCTGGGCGCGGCATCTGGCCTCCAAACTGGTTGGCGGGGACGATGTGGACCCGCCACGGCCCTGTCACGACGGCGACGAGATGTCCGCGGTCGATGCCGAGCTGGTAACGGGTTCGGCCGAGGCGCCGGCTGCGGTGTCCGTCGCGCGGCCGGAGGCCGTCGCCGACCCGGCGCCGCCGGAGGCGGCAGCGACAAGCGACGTGGCGGAAACCCGTTCCGATGAGCTGGAGGCGGAACTGGCCGCTTTCATGGATGATGCCGAGGTGCCGGCGGATGAGGTCCCGATGGCCGGGGAGACTTCCGAATCGACTCCGGACGGGGCCCCGGTCATCGAAATCGAGGAGCGTCAGACGCTGACGGCCCCGGCCCCGGTGACCGACTGGGAACTGGTGGATGCCGAGGCATCGCCGCCGGCGACGCCCGAACGCGAATCGGCCCGGCATTACGGCGTGGAAAAGGTCGATGCCTCGGAATTCCTGTCGCCGCGTCGCGACGAGGAAGAGGCACACGCCGATCCCGTGTTCAACCTCGAGCTGGTATCGCTCGAAGAATCGATCGCGCCGGCCATCCGCACCGAGCCGCTGAGCGAGATGCGTCTGGACGATTCCGGTGCCGGCATTGGCCACGTGGTGGTGGTTGGCGCCGGTCGTCAGGCCGGTGCCGAGGTAGCGGATTTCCTGTCCGCACTGCCCAGGACCCCGGGCCGCCTTGTGCTGGTGGTGCAGCATCACGATGCCGCCGACGGCGAGGGTGTGGCGCAGTTGCTGGGGAGCGCCAGCAATTTGCCGGTCAAGACGGCGGCGTCCGGAAGCCTGATGGCCCGCCTCGGTGAAGTCTGGCTGGTACCGCCGGGCAAACGCTGTGTGCTCAAGCGTGACGGGCGACTGCAGTGGGACGAATACGCGGCGCCCGGCATCGGGAGCAACCCGTCGCTGGACGCGTGCATCGATGCCCTGGCGCCCGTGTTCGGGGCCGAGATCACCCTGGTGGTGATGTCCGGTGGCGGACCCGACGGGCGGCGCGCGGCCCGGCAGGTGGCCACGCAAGGCGGGCAGGTATGGCTGCACGATGCCGCCGCCGCGGCCGATTCTGGCATGGCCAGGGCCATCGACGACGAAGGGCTGGCCACCGCCCTTGGCGCACCGGCCGAGTTGGCCGCCCGACTCAATGGAGAAGACGCATGAATGCCCTGTCTTCCGGGACGCGCGAGATCCGTGGTGTGCTGATTCCCATCAGCGGTGGCCGTCTGCTGTTGCCCAATGCCACCGTGTCCGAGGTGATCACCCTGTCCACGCCGGAAGACGTGCCGGGGACGCCGGATTGGCTGGTCGGTCGTGTCGGCTGGCGTGGTTGGCGGCTGCCACTGGTCGCGTTCTCGCGCATGGCCGGCCTTCCCGAACCGCAGGGTGTGTTGAACTCGCGTGTCACCGTGCTCAAGGTGTTCGGCGGCAACGCGCGCATGCCCTACGTGGCGCTGGTCACGCAGGGGTTCCCGCGTTTGACCACGGTCAGCGACGAAGTGCTGGTGGCGGCCGGCGACGGCGCCGACTTGCCGGAGGCCGTGCTGCGCCGCGTCTACGTGCATGACGACGAAGCCATCATCCCCGACCTGGCTTATGTCGAGCGTGAAGTGACCCGCGTGCTGGAGAGCGCCTGACGTGAACCCCGACACCGGATCGCGTTCGCACGACCCGGTATCGACGCGGACCGGTCAGGCCAGTGCGCGGGTACGGCCGCCATCCACGGGGATGCTGACGCCGTTGACGTAGGCGGCGGCGGGAGAGCACAGGAACGCCACCACCGCGGCGACCTCGGCGGCCTCACCGAAGCGCTGTGCGGGCACGCCGGCCAGCATCGCTTGCGTGACGGCGTCTTCGCTCTGTCCGCTTTTTTCCACCTTGCCATGGATCAACCCGGCCAGACGGTCGGTGCGGGTGTAGCCCGGCAGCACGTTGTTGACCGTGATGCCGTCGGCGGCCAGCTCGCCGGCGAGGGTCTTTGCCCAGCCGGCCACGGCGGCGCGCGTGGTATTGGACACGCCGAGCCCCGCGATGGGTTCCTTCACCGAGGTGGAGATGATGTTCACCAGGCGGCCGTATCCGGCCGCGCGCATGCCGGGAAGCACAGCTTGCAGCAGGGTCTGGCCGGCAACCAGGTGCTGGCGGATGGCGGCCAGGTAATCCTCGCCTGTGGCCTGATGGGCCGGGCCGGCCGCAGGGCCGCCGGTGTTGTTGACCAGAATCTGCACCGGGTGCGCATTGGCCAGATCCGTCACCTCGGCATGCAGCGCGGCCGTGTCTGCCATGTCGACGCTGATCGCGTCATGGTGGCCGTGCGGCCCTGGAAGCTCGTCCAGCAATTGTTGCAGGCGGTCGCTGGAGCGGGCCAGGATCGTGACGCGGGCTCCAAGAGTCGCCAGTTCCATGGCACTGGCGCGCCCGATGCCGCGTGAGGCGCCACAGACGAGGGCGTGTTTGCCGGCGAGGTCGAGTTGCATGTCGATGTCCCGTGGTGTCAGTGGGTGGTGGCCCAGGCGCGCAAGGCCAGCGCCCCCATCAGGCAGGGCCAGGCAATCCAGGGGGTGTAGCGCCAGCAGCGGTGCCAGCGCGTGAGCTGGTGATCGTCGAACATTTCCGGAATACCGCTGCGCAGCACGCGTTGCAGGCGGGCCCAGGTCCGCACCCGCCGGCCGCGGGTTTCGGGTGCGGCGACGATGTCCCATTGGTCGGGATAACGGTGGCGCAGGATGTGGGCGACCCGGAACTGGGCCATCAGGTGGGCGGCGAAGCTGATCAGCCCGCCGAACAGCAACAGGATGTATGCGATGGCGGTCATGTCGCCGGTACGTCGTCGCTGCCGCCACTGCTGGAGCTGGTGCCGGGCAGGAACACGTCGCGAAGGGTCTTGAGCACGCCTTCGCCCTTCTCCTCGGGCTTGTGGCAGATGGCGTTGTCGACCGTCTTGCGGTACTCGTCGGTCAGGCGGCCGACGTACAGCGTGCCGTTGGGGCCATGCGAGATCTGGTAGCTGCCGCTGGAAGCCATCTCCACCGGTGACTGGGTCGAAAAGGCGGTCGGGGACTGCTCCCAGTACGTGCTGGAACCCAATTGCTTGCCGGAGGTGTAGACCACCAGGTAGCGCGCGGTTGGATCATCGATGGACACGTGGCCGAAGGCGCCGCTGGTCGACTCGGTCCAGCCCATGTACTCGCACAGTTCCACATCCTCGATGCGCAACGGGCGGTAGGCCGCGTCCAGGATCACCACGCTGGGGGCGAACAGATAGCTGTGATGCAACCAGCGGCCGGCCAGGGTCGACTTGAACAGCACCTCGAGCGGTTGCTTGTCGTTCCTTTCGGGCAGGTGGAAGGCGAGGAACCAGCTGCGTGAGCCGCCGAAATCGGCCACCGGGCGCTTGGAACCGATTTTGAAACGTTCCAAAGACGACGGCAAAGGGGCGTTGAAGTCGAACTGCGAGAACTGTGTGCAACACAGCTCCGCGTCGGCCAGCGCCTGGCGGGCATGATCCAGCGAGGCGGCCTCGGCGGCGCCCGGATCACCTTTTTTCAGCGGTGATCCGGAGCATGCGGCCAGCACCAGGGGCAGCAACGCGAGCAGACAGGGGCGGGAAAGTGCGCGCATGGACATCAGTGGGGGAGAAATCAGAATTCGGCACTGCCCGCGACGCGAGGGTAGGGGATGGCGTCGCGGATATTGGCCAAACCGCACACATAACATAGCAGCCGTTCGAAGCCAAGACCGAAGCCGGCGTGCGGCACGCTGCCGTAGCGGCGCAGATCCCGGTACCAGTCGTAGCGTTCCGCATCGAGGCCGGATTGCTTCATGCGCGCGTCCAGCACGTCCAGGCGTTCCTCGCGCTGGCTGCCGCCGATGATCTCGCCGATGCCCGGCGCCAGCACGTCCATGGCGGCCACGGTGCGGCCGTCGTCGTTCTGGCGCATGTAGAAGGCCTTGATTTCGGACGGGTAGTTCATCACCACCACCGGGCGCCCGACATGCTCTTCGGCGAGGTAGCGCTCGTGCTCGGTCTGCAGGTCCACGCCCCAGGCGACGGGGTATTCGAATGTCTTGCCGGACTTTTGCAGGATGGCAATGGCGTCGGTGTAGTCGATGCGCTCGAACGGCGCCTTGATGAAGGCTTCCAGCCGCGCGATGGCGGTCGGCTCCACACGCTGTGCGAAGAAGGCCATGTCGTCGGCGCGCTCATCCAGCACGGCCTGGAAGATGGCCTTGAGGAAGGCCTCGGCGCAGTCGGCGTCGTCGGCCAGGTCGGCGAAGGCGATCTCCGGCTCGCACATCCAGAATTCGGCCAGGTGGCGGGCGGTGTTGGAGTTTTCGGCGCGGAAAGTGGGGCCGAATGTGTACACCTTGCTCATGGCCAGGCAATAGGCCTCGACGTTGAGCTGGCCGGAGACGGTCAGGAAGGCCTCGCGGCCGAAGAAGTCCTGGCGGAAGTCGATGCGGCCGTCGTCGGTGCGCGGCAGGTTGGCCAGGTCCAGCGTGGACAGGCGGAACATGTCGCCGGCGCCCTCGGCGTCGGAGGTGGTGATGATGGGCGTGTTGACCCAGAAGAACCCCTCGTCGGTGAGGTGCCGGTGGATCGCCGTCATCAGCGTGTGACGCACGCGCGTGACCGCGCCGAACAGGTTGGTGCGCGGGCGCAGGTGCGCCACTTCACGCAGAAATTCCATGGAGTGGCGCTTGGGCTGGATGGGGTAGGTTTCCGGATCCTCCACGGGGCCCACCAGCACGATGGACGTGGCCTGGATCTCGTAGCCTTGCCCCTTGCCCTGTGAGGGCACCAGGGTGCCGGTGGCTTCCACGGCGGCACCGGCGGTCAGGTGTTTGACCACGTTGTCGTAGTTGGGCAGTTGCGCGCCAGCCACGACCTGGACCGGGGCGAAGCAGGAACCGTCGCCCACGTTCACGAACGAAAGTCCCGCCTTGGAGTCGCGCCGGGTGCGCACCCAGCCGCGGATTGTGACCTCGCCACCGGCACCTTCGCCGGCGACGGCCTGCTTGACGCTGACCACCGTCATGGATTGAAACCCCGTCATGTCGTGCCGGAACCCGGCGCTGAATGCTGCTCCAGCCCGCCGCGGCGCAGCCGTCGTGGCTGGGTCGGGTGAACCGGACATCTCCGTGAAACAAGCCTCGCATGATAACGGATCGTGCCTGCCGTTGGCGCGCTGGCGGCGGGCCGAAGGCGGCCGGTCGTTTCCGGTCGCCATCCATATTAAAATGGCGCCATGGCCATTCAGATCACACCCGCCGCCAATCGCCGCATGCGCGAATTCCTCGACCGCAGCCCGGATGCCGCCGGAATCCGTTTCGGCGTGCGCCGCACCGGATGCTCGGGATTCGCGTACGTGGTCGAGCTGGCCGCCGATACCACGCCCGACGATACCGTCATCGAGGTGGACGGCATCGGGCTGGTTGTCAACAGCCGAAGCCTGCCGCTGGTCGAGGGCACCGTCATCGACTTCCGGCGCCAGGGGCTGAATACCGCCTTCGTCTTCCACAATCCCAATGCCACCGGCGAATGCGGGTGCGGAGAGAGTTTCTCCGTGGCCTGAGACGGAGTGTCCCGCCGCAACTTGCGCATGCTGTTGGCGCGGCGATACAATTCCGCTTCTGTCCGCGCGCCGCGCGACAGACCCTTGCCTCACCGTGCATCGCGGGAGGCTGCCCCTCCCCGGCATGTCGCGCGGGGAGACATCCACGAGGAAACAACATGCGTCATTACGAAATCGTGTTCCTGGTCCATCCGGACCAGAGCGAGC
The DNA here is from genome assembly GCA_964566965.1 of uncultured Rhodanobacteraceae bacterium. Lineage (GTDB taxonomy): Bacteria > Pseudomonadota > Gammaproteobacteria > Xanthomonadales > Rhodanobacteraceae > Oleiagrimonas. The sequence goes on along the minus strand of CAZMKO010000066.1, from coordinate 513 downwards.
AGGTGCCGGCCATGATCGAGCGCTACAAGGCGCTGATCGAGGGCGGTAACGGCAAGATCCACCGTCTGGAAGACTGGGGTCGTCGTCAACTGGCCTACCCCATCAACAACATGGCCAAGGCCCACTACGTGCTGTTCAACATCGAGTGCGACCAGGACGTGCTGGACGAGCTGGAGTCGGGTTTCCGCTTCAACGACGCCATCCTGCGCCACCTGGTCATCAAGCGCCCCGGCGCCGACACCGAGCAGTCGCCCATCCTCAAGAGCAAGGAAAAGGACGACGCCAAGGCTTCCTCGCGACGCCCGGAACGCTCGGATGATTCGTCCGACGCCAAGGGCGATGACGACGACAACAACAACGACAACGACTGAACCAGGAGCACGCCATGTCCAAGTTTTTCCGCCGCCGCAAGTATTGCCGCTTCACGGCCGAAGGCGTGAAGGAGATCGATTACAAGGATCTCAACACCCTGCGCCAGTACATCACCGAGACCGGCAAGATCGTGCCCAGCCG
>CAZMKO010000065.1:0-13506 GCA_964566965.1 uncultured Rhodanobacteraceae bacterium | reverse complement strand
GGAAGCTCTGATTGAATCCAGCGCAGGCGTCACTTGTCCTGTCTGTTCGCCAGACAAGGCGCACGGGTGAAGGCTGGCTGGCTGCCTGTCGAGGCCGTGCAACGCAGGATGGTGGACAGACAGGACAAGCCCAACGAGTTGATTTTGCAAGCATGGGTGGCACACGGATGGCCCGCAGGCTGCACCGCGTGGCTTGTCCAGGCCACCAGCCTGCACGGCGCCACACCGCACAACCTGCGAGCCATCCGCGTGCCATGACGCCTGTGCTGGATTCAATCAGAGCTTCCTTTACCTTCCCGGAACGCCTGTTTCATCAGTACCGGATCGACATCCGCGCCGACGTCACCGTCGGCCGCGTAACGGTACAGGACCACCGCATACACGCCTTCCAGCGCGCTCTTGACCAGCCCGGCCAACAACAACACCAGCATCAACGCCCCGAACAATCCCCAGGCGATGGACGGCGTACCGCTGCCGGCCGCCATCATGAACGGCACGATCCAGACCAGAAACAGCACCACGATCGCCACACCAAACAAGGCACCGAGCCCGACGTGGCCGATGAGGTTTTCACCCCAGGTGCGCTTGAGCATGCGGCCACTGCGTTTTACCGCGTCGATCGGCCCGGTATCGGTCGCTGCCAGCACCGGCACCACCAGGAAAGTCGCCACCGACCAGCTCACACCCAACAAGCCGGTCACCCAACGCCCGACCAGACCCAGGCGCTGCTCCAATGCCCGCAGCAGCCACCCCACCGTCGCCGCGATCGCGGCGTAGCCGAGCACGTGCGGCCATTTCGCCCAGGCCATGCGCAACCCTTCACGCAACGTCGGTGCATGGCCGTCCAGCTGCCGCATCACCATGCCGGCCAGCGCGGTGTTGAAAAACACCACCACGGTGTACTGGACCAGGTAGAACACGAAAACCAGCACATACCAGTACGGGAGGTGGCCGCCGCCGGATTCCATGCCGTCGATCCGGTCGAGAAGGCCACTGCCCCGCATCACCGGCACCAGGAAACTCGCCGCCAGAATCAGCACGCAAAGGCCCGACAACAACGGCAGCACCAGCAAGCGCCGGCGCCGCGACAGGATGCCGGCGCTGGTTTTCAGCATGGCCCAGCTGTGTTTCAGACGTCCCATTTTCCCTCTCCCCATATGTGGATCAATCGTGCCCGCCGTGGTCCGGCCCCGGCCGCGGCAGCCCCGTCTTCTTCCGCGCCGCATCCACGATGTCGGCGCGCCGCCCGGCCAGCCCGGCCCGCATGTCCGCACCGCTGGGCTGCTGAAACAGCGACAAGCCGAACTCGGGCAGCACCGTGATCAGGTGGTCGAAGATGTCGCCCTGAACGTCATTGTGCGCCACGAATCCCGTCTGCCGGGTGTAGGCATACACCTGCAGCGGGATCCCGGTCGGCTCGGGGTCCAACTGGCGCACCGCCCAGAACAGGTCCTGGTTGATACCGGGATGATGCCGGATGTAGGCCTGCATGTAGGCGCGAAAGCTGCCCAGGTTGGTCAGGCGGCGGGCGTTGATGGCGTTCCAGCCCTCGTTCTCCAGGTTGGCGTTCCATTGCTCCAGCTCCTCCTGCTTGCGCCGGAAATAGGCGTCCATGAGGCGGAACTGGCGCAAGTGCGTGATTTCGTCCGGCTCCAGATAGCGCACGCTGGTGATGTCGATGTTGAGCGCGCGACGGATGCGGCGCCCGGTTTCATACATGTGGCGGTAATTGCGGTAGGACTTGGAGATCAGGTGCCAGGTCGGCACGGTGCTGATGGTCTTGTCCCAGTTCACCACCTTGATCGTGTGCAGCGCGATCTCGACCACGTCGCCGTCGACATTGTCTTCGGGCAAGGCGATCCAGTCGCCCACGCGCAGCATGTCGTTGGACCCCAATTGCACGCTGGCCACCACCGACATGATGGTGTCCTTGAAAATCAGCAGCAGCACCGCCGAGACCGCACCCAGCCCGGCCAGCAACGTCAACGGCGACTTGCCGATCAGGTACCCCAGGACCACGATGGCACCGATCGTGAACAACACGATCTTCAGCAACTGGATGTAGCCCTTGATGGACCGCTCGCGCCCGCGCGGCGATGCCTTGTAAAGATCCTCCAGCGCGGTGAGCGCGGCACTGACCGCCATCAGCAGACACACCACGACCAGGGCCGAGGTGATGCTGGACACCGCCTGCTCCACGCGTTCGGGTACACCCGGCACCAACAGCAGACCGTACTGGACGATCAGCAACGGCACCACCTTGGCCAGGCGCCGGAACACACCGCGCTTGACCATGGCGTCGTCCCAGGTCCACACGGTGCGCCGGCTGACCACGGACATGATCCGGATCAGCACATGACGCGACAGCCACGCGGCCAACCAGGCCACCAGCAGCAGGATCACACAGCCCAGCAGGGTTCGCACCCAGGCATGGGCGAGCAGGTTCTCGATGGTCTCCATGACATCCATGAAACGGGAAGGAAGGCGTTACCTTACCAAGTGAATCATTCCCCGCGAATGCGACACGAACAACCCGTGATCACGCGATCGTTATCATGGCCCCCATGTTCCCGCCACGGAGACGCCCGTGAACGCACACCGCCCTCCTGTCGTCCTCGTCACTGGCGCGGCGCGGCGCATCGGAGCTGCCATCGCGCGCACGCTGCACGCCGCCGGCTGCGACCTGGCCCTGCACTACCGCCACAGCGGCGCCGCGATGCAGGCACTGTGCGGAGAACTGGAAGCGCGTCGCGCCGGCTCCACGCTGGCCCTGCAGGCGGATCTGGCCGAACCCGATGCCGCACAGGCCCTGATCACGGCCACTCTGGCCCGGTTCGCGCATCTCGACGGCGTGGTCAACAACGCCGCCAGTTACCGTGCCACGCCACTGGCCGAGGCCGATGCCGACGCGTGGGACGCGCTGATGGCCGCCAATGCCCGCGCGCCGTTCCTGCTCTGCCGCGCCGCCGCCGACGCGCTGCGCGACAGCCATGGCGCCATCGTCAACATCACCGACTACTACGCCGACCACCCGCGCCCGGACTATATCCCGTACGCCGCCGGCAAGGCGGCACTGGTCGCCGTGACCCGCGGTCTGGCCGGCGCGCTGGCACCGGACGTGCGTGTCAACGCGGTGGCTCCCGGCGCCATCGCCTGGCCCGAAGACGGCCTGGACGACAACGACAAGCGTGCCGTGCTGGAGGCCACGCCGCTGGCGCGCGCCGGCGACCCGGCGGACATCGCCGATACCGTGCGCTGGCTGCTGCGCGAAGCGCACTACGTCACCGGCCAGGTGATCCACGTCGACGGCGGCCGCACGCTGGGGCGCTGACGGCGACCCGAATCATCCCGCACCGGCCAAGGTCCCGACCCGGCACAAGCCCTCACGGCTTCCCTCGAAATCACGCCACATGTCGGCCAGGCGTCGGCGCATGGTCGGGTGCACCAGATCCGGCGCAATGTCGACCATCGGCTTCAGCACGAAGGCCTGTTCGGCCAGTTCGGCGCGGGGCAGCTCCAAGTGCCCGTCGCCGCGCAACACCAGGTCGTCGTAAAGCACGATGTCGACATCCAGCGACCGGCTGGAGAAACGCGCGATGTCGGGACCGCGGCGGCGCCCCTGGCGCGCTTCCAGGTCATGCAGCCAATCGTTCAACGCCTGCGGCGACAGCTCCGTCTCGATGGCCGCGGCGGCATTGAGGAAATCATCGCCACTGAAACCCACGGCCGGGGTGCGGTACCACGGCGACAGCCGCACCACGCCGAACGCCTCACGCAACGCCTGCACGGCCGCACGCAGATGCCGTTCGGGCTCGATATTGCTGCCCAGGCTGAGATAGGCCGTGGCCATGTTCAGGCCGACCGTGCGCCGCGCTCGATCTCGACGCCCACCGCCTTGGAACCGCGCACGGCACGCGGCTTGCGCAACCGCAACCGCAGCCAGGGTACGCCGAACTCGTCGCGCACAATGGCCGCGCAACGCTCGGCCAGGGTCTCCACCAGGCCGAACTCGGACGCCTCCACGAAAGCCACCAGACGCTTGGCCACCGCCTTGTAGTTGAGCGCCTCGTCGATGTCGTCGCTGGCGGCGGGGCGCGTGTTGTCCCAGGCCATCTCCAGATCCAGGGTCACGGTCTGGCGCACCTGCCGCTCCCAGTCGTAGATGCCGATGATGGTGTCGATGTGCAAACGTTCGATGAAAACGATGTCCATGCCGGGTCCTGCGTGGGGTGGATGACGGCGCCGCCGGCGCCACCGGGACCGCCTATGATGCCAGTGCCGGCAAGTCTTCGAGGCTCCAGCGCGGGCGCACCCGGATTTCCGGGCCATCGACCTGCCCGGCGGCAAGGCGCAACGCGCCGGCCTGCGCGATCATGGCGCCGTTGTCAGTGCAAAACGCCAGGCGCGGACAGTACACGCCGAACCCGTCCGCCGCGCCGGCTTCGGCCAGACGCTCACGCAGGCGCCGGTTGGCACCCACGCCCCCGGCCACCACCAGGCGTTCGGCACCGGCCGCGGCCAGTGCGCGCCGGCACTTGATGACCAGCGTGTCGACGATGGCCTCCTCGAAACCGCGCGCGATGTCGGCGCGGGTGCGTTCACCGCGGTCGCTCTTCTGCCAGGCCATCAGCACCTGCGTCTTCAGACCGGAAAAACTCATGTCCAGGCCGGGGCGGTCGGTCATCGGCCGCGAAAAGCGGAACGCGGCCGGATCGCCCTGCTCGGCCAGCCGTGCCAGGTGCGGGCCACCCGGATACGGCAGGCCCATCAGTTTGGCGGTCTTGTCGAACGCCTCGCCGGCGGCGTCGTCCAGGGTGTCGCCCAGCAGCCGGTAACGGCCGATGGCGGCCACTTCGATCAGCATGGAGTGACCTCCGGACACCAGCAGCGCCACGAACGGCGGCTCCGGCGGGTCGTCCTCCAGCAACGGCGCCAGAAGATGCCCTTCCATGTGGTGCACGGCGATCGCCGGTACCTGCAGCGCCCAGGCCATGGCGCGCACCGCCGCCGCACCGACCAGCAACGCGCCCACCAGGCCCGGACCGGAGGTGTAGGCCACGCCCCCCAGATCGGCCACGGACAGGTCCGCCTGGCGCAGGGTTTCACGCACCAGCGGCATCAGCTTGCGCACGTGGTCGCGGCTGGCCAATTCGGGCACCACACCGCCGTATTCGGCATGCAGCTTGATCTGGCTGTACAGCGTGTGGGCCAGCAGCCCGCGCCCCGGCTGGTACAGCGCCACGCCGGTTTCATCGCAGGACGACTCCACGCCCAATACAGGACCCGACACGGGCTTTGAAAATTCGAATGCAGACACGGTATAATTCCCGGCTCGCCCGGTTTCAGAGGGCCATCTTATCACTTGGAGTTTCCATGCCCAGCGTCAAAGTCCGCGAGAACGAGCCGTTCGAAGTCGCCCTGCGCCGCTTCAAGCGCACCTGTGAAAAGGCCGGCATTCTGGCCGAGACCCGCAAGCGCGAGTACTACGAAAAGCCGACTCAGGAACGCAAGCGCAAGCGCGCCGCGGCCGTGAAGCGCCACATGCGCCGCGTGTCCCGCGAAAACGCACGCCGCACGCGTCTGTACTGATCGCCTGGCCGGCGCGGCGTTCCGCCCGCGCCCCATTGGCTGGATCATGCCGGCCGGCTCGCCCAGCGCGATGCCGGCTTTTTGTGTTGCCCGGAGATGCTCGTGAAACTCAAGACACGCCTCGTTGAAGACATGAAAACCGCCATGCGCGCCGGCGACAAGCCCCGCCTCGGCGTGATCCGCCTGATCAATGCCGCCATCAAGCAACGCGAAGTGGACGAGCGCATCGAGCTGGACGACGACCAGGTGCTGGCGGTACTGGAGAAAATGCTCAAGCAGCGCCGTGACTCGGTGAAGCAATACGACGACGCCGGCCGCACCGATCTGGCCGACACCGAACGCGCCGAAATGGCGGTCATCGAAACCTACCTCCCCGCCCCGCTGGACGAGGCCGAAGTCGACGCCCTGCTGGACGCGGTGATCGAGGAGACCGGCGCCGCCTCCATGCGCGACATGGGCAAGGTCATGGGGCTGCTGAAACAGCGCGCCGCCGGCCGTGCCGACATGGCCGTACTGTCGGCGCGCGTCAAGGCCCGTCTGGGTTGACCCGCCTGCCGCCATGCCGCGTCCGGGGCGGTGGCTTCGGGCTATGATGGCAGCGGCATCGACAGGCTTCCGGAGCCATACCGCACCCTCCATGTCCGGCCGCATTTCCGAACATTTCATCAACGACCTGCTCACGCGCATCGACATCGTCGACGTCATCGAGCGGCGCGTGCCGTTGAAAAAGGCCGGCCGCGAATGGACCGCCTGCTGCCCCTTCCACGACGAACGCACGCCGTCGTTCACGGTCAGTCCGCAAAAACAGTTCTACCACTGCTTTGGCTGCGGCGCGCACGGCAGCGCGATCGGGTTCCTGATGAACTACGAGCATCTGGAGTTCCAGGACGCGGTCGAGGAACTGGCCCAGGCGGCCGGCATGGAGGTGGTGCGCGAAGGCGGATCCGCCCGCCCGCGCGAAGACCGCAGCGACCTCTACGAACTGCTCGGACAAGCCATGCGCTGGTACCGGGAGCAGTTGGCCGGCAGCGACGCGGCCCGGGCCTACTGTCGCCAGCGCGGCCTGGACGCCGACACCATCGAGCGCTTCGGCATCGGCTGGGCGCCGGCGTCCTGGGATGGCATCCACCGCCATCTCGGCCGCTCGCCCGAACACCTGCGCAAACTGGAGCAGGCCGGCATGCTGTCGACCGGCAAGGGCGGCCGGCAGTATGACCGCTTCCGGGAACGCCTGATGTTCCCGATCATGGACCGTCGCGGCCGCGTGATCGCCTTCGGCGGCCGCGTGATCGGCAAGGACCAGTCGCCCAAATACCTCAACTCCCCGGAAACGCCGCTGTTCCACAAGGGCCGCGAACTGTTCGGCCTGTGGCAGGTGAAACAGGCGACCGCCAAGCTGGAGCGGCTGGTCGTGGTCGAGGGCTACATGGATGCCATCGCGCTGCACCAGGCCGGCCTGCCGATCGCGGTGGCCACGCTGGGCACAGCCACCACGCCCGAGCATGCCGAACGGCTGTTCCGCAGCGCGCCCGAAGTCATCTTCTGTTTCGACGGCGACCGCGCCGGACGGGCCGCCGCCTGGAAAGCCATGGAAGCCGCCCTGCCCAGCCTGCGCGACGGACGCCAGGCCGGTTTCCTGTTCCTGCCGGAAGGCGAGGATCCCGATTCGCTGGTCCGTGCCGAAGGCTGTGACGGCTTCACACGACGGCTGGCCGAGGCCACGCCGTTGTCCGAATACCTGTTCGACACCTTGTCGGCCGACATCCATACCGCCAGCCTGGACGGGCGTGCCCGCCTGGCGGAACAGGCGCGTCCGCTGATCGCACGCCTCCCCGACGGCGCCTTCCGCGACCTGATGGGCCAGGAGCTGGTCCGGCGCACCGGTGCCGAGGCCACTCCCGCGGTCACGCCACCGCCACGCCGCGCGCCCCGATCCACCCGCCCCGACAAACCCAGCCTGGTACGCAGCGCCGTGACCCTGCTGCTGGCCCGGCCGGCCCTCGCGCAACCGCTGCAGCCACCGCTGGCGTTCGCCAGCCTCGAGAAACCGGGCGTGGACCTTCTGCTGGAGCTGATCGAGCTCACCCGCCACCACCCGCAGCTGCCCACCGCCGCGGTGCTGGAACATTTCCGCGACCGCCCGGAATACACATCACTGCAGAAGCTGGCGACCCGGCCGCTGGCCGACAACATCGACCTCGAACACGAGTTCACCGGCGCCCTGCAACAACTGGCCCGGCAGGCCGTCGACCAGCACATCGAGCAGTTGCTGCGGCGCCAGTCGCAGGGGGCCCTCGACGAGGCCGGCAAGGACCGTCTGCGCGACCTGTTGAGGCAAAAGGCCGACCGCACCTGAACTTGCGCTGACGAACCGGTACCATGCATCCCATTCATCAAGCGCAAGGGGAAGGACATGTGGCTATCGGCCCTGTTGCTGGCCACGGCATTGGCCGTGGCACCAGCCACTCCGGCGACGCCCCCGACGCTCCCGGCCACACCGCAATTTCGTCATTACGACGTCAACCAGGGCCTGCCGACCAGCGACATCTACATCATCAAGCAGGACGCCACCGGCATTCTCTGGCTCGGCACGCGTGCCGGCCTGGTGCGTTTCGACGGCAACGATTTCACGGTCTACCAGCACATTCCAGGCGACGACACGTCACTGGCCGCCAATGACACCTCCGGCCTCCTGATCGACAGCCGCGGCCGGCTGTGGGCGGGCGGCGAAGGCAGCGGCGTCAACCGGTTCGACCCGGCCACGGAAACCTTCGTGCACTACCGCCACGACGACAGCGACCCGCACAGCCTGTCCAGCAACGACATCATGGCACTGGCCGAAGGTGCCAACGGCACCCTGTGGGTCGGCACCTGGGGCGGCGGGCTGGAACACATGGTCGCGCCGGGCCACTTCGAACACCTGACACACGACCCCGACGATCCGGCCAGTCTCGCCGCCAACTCGGTGTTGTCGCTGGCATCGCTGGCGGACGGCCGGCTGTTGATCGGTACCATGCACGGACTGGATATCCGCCTGCCCGACGGGCGTCTCGTCCACGCCCGCTTCCCGTCGCTGGACAAGCCGCCACGCATCTGGGACATCAACGCCGACGACTCGGCCATCCGCCTCAGCACCACCGCCGGCCTGTTCCTGCTCGATGCCGACCATACGGCACACCGGTTCGATCCGGGCCGACTTCCCGTCACCAACGTCATGAGCAGCACACGCAGCCCGGACGGCAACCTGTGGGTCGGCACCACCGATGGCCTGTACCTGGTCGAACCGAACGGCCATGCCACCCATCTGAAGACCGACACGCTCACCCCCGGCGCCCAGCCCGGCCGCCTCATCTGGCACCTCCTGGTCGACGACGAGGGTGGCCTGTGGGTGACCACGCAAAATGCCGGCATCGCCTACCTCAGCCCCGACTGGCGCGACTTCAGCCACTACTCGCACCGTGCCGACGATCCGGACAGCCTGGCCGGCGACCGGATCATGGCGCTGGATGCCAGCAGCGACGGCCAACTGTGGGTGGGCGGCAGCAACGGGCAACTGGACAAACTCGACCCGCGCGACGGTCGCGTCACCCACTATGGTGCCACCGTCGCGCTGGGGACCAACACCATCGCCTCCATCGCCAGTTTCGACGGTGACAAACTGTGGCTTGGGAACCACAGCGGCCTGGCACTGTTCGACGGCAAGCACACACGCCGGGTGGACAGCCCCCACATCACCACCGGGGTGCACTGGGTGGTGACCGGAAAGGACGGCCAGGCGTGGGCCGCTCCCATCGACGGCAACGTGGTCGCGGTCGATCCCCGTACCCTCGCGGTCACCCCCGTGGCCAATGCATTCGACAGCGACGCCGACAAGGAAACCCGCGACCTGAAACGGCATGACGGGGCCCTCTGGCGGGCCACCCATGCCGGCCTGTCCCGGCTAGCGGCGGACCGCACGCACTTCGTGCCGGTACAAGGCGTCTCCCCGGGCGTGGTCGACAACTTCTGCTTCCACGACCGGCAACTGTGGCTGGTGCGCCCCGATGCCCTGGAGCGATACCGCATCGATGCCGACGGCAAGGCGCATCTGGAACACCGTGTGGATACCGCGCACGGGTGGCCCGGCGTCCACGCCTACGCCATGACCGTGGACAACCACGACCGGGCCTGGATCTTTTCCCCCGCCGGCTTGTGGCGCTACGACGCCGAGGACGACAGCTTCCGCGCCTTCGGCAAGACCGACGGGCTGCCCAGTCTGGAATTTCCGGCCAAGAAGCTGGTCCGCGACGCGCACGGCGACATCTTCGTCGGCTCCCAGCGCGGCGTGGTGGGGTTCAATCCGGACCGTCTGCACGACCACCCGCGCGCCCCGCGCCTGCACCTGACCGACATCACCGTGCAACGTGGCGACAACACCGTACGCCTGACGCCCGCGCAGCACGCGCTGACGCTGGAATGGGACGACCGCGACCTGCGCATCAACGCGCATGCGCTGTCCTACATCAATCCGTCGCGAAACCGGTACCGGTTTCGCCTGCGCCACCTGGACAACGACTGGGTCGACACGGGCAACCGCGGACGCCGCGAGTTTGCCGGGCTGAGTGCCGGCAACTACACGCTGCAAGTGCAGGCGGCGGGACCCAGTGGCATCTGGGGACACCTGGACACACCGCTCACGATCCACGTCGAGGTGCCGCCATGGAACCGTCCGTGGGCGTGGCTGGTCTACATACTGGCGTGCCTGCTTCTGCTGTGGGCGGTCGCCACCATCTGGCGTCGCCGCCTGGAACAGCGCCACCGTCTGCAGCTGCTGGAACAGGAAAAGGAAATGGCCCGCCAGGCGGATGCCGCCAAGTCCCGTTTCCTGGCCACGCTCAGCCACGAAATCCGCACCCCCATGACCGGCCTGCTCGGCATGACCGAGCTGTTGCTGGGCGGCCGCCTCGGTGCGCAGGAGCGACACTGCGCGCGCACCATCCAGCGCAGCGGCCAATTGATGTTGAAGCTGGTCAACGACTCGCTGGACATGACCCGGATCGAAGCCGGCCGGTTGGCCCTGGATCCGACCCCGATGAACCCGCGCACCTTGCTGACCGACATTCGCGAACTGCAGGCGCAGCAGGCGCACCGCAAGCAGCTGGCGTGGGAGGTCACGGTGCATGCCTCGGTGCCGGAAGGCGTGGTCGGTGACCGGCATCGCATCCAGCAGATCCTGCTCAACCTCACCAACAACGCCTTCAAGTTCACCAGCCATGGACGGGTCGGCATCGACGCCCGTTACGCCGACGGTACGCTGCACCTGTGCGTGCACGACACCGGACCCGGCATTTCCGCCGCCGACCGCGAACGCCTGTTCCACCGCTACGAACAGGCCGACAGTCCCGAACGGCACAATGGTGCCGGCCTGGGCCTGGCGATCTGCCGGGAACTGGTGCAACTGATGGGGGGCCGGATCGAGCTGGCCTCCGCCGTCGGCGCGGGCAGCCGTTTCGAGATCCACCTGCCGTTGCCCGAATGCTCCCCACCGACAACCACTACGGCCACGCCGACCGCCTCCCCGAAGCCTGGCCGTACCCTGGAGCTGCTGCTGGTGGAAGACGACGCTACCGTGGCCCAGGCCGTGAGCGGCATCCTCGGACAAGCCGGACATCACGTCGTGCATGCGGCGCACGGGCTGGCGGCGCTCGAAGAACTGGGCAGCGGACACTTCGATGCGATATTGATGGACATGAACCTGCCCGGCATGGACGGTTGCCAGCTGACCGGCCTCATTCGCGAGCGCGGAAGCGACGATGCCACCATCCCCATCATCGCCGTCACCGCCCGCTCCGGCACCGACGAGGAACGCCATGCTCTCGACGCGGGCATGGACGCGTTCCTGCGCAAGCCGGTGACGCTGGACGACCTGAACCACACCTTCGGACGTCTCGGACTGTGGCGTAACACACTGCACACCGCATCACGCCCGCCCCGTGACGCCGCCGATCCGGCGTGAATCCGACAAACCAGCCGGTTTCGTGATTGCGTGCACAGCCCCGGCACCGCGTTGTCGGCATGATGAGCGTGGCGCCGTGTCCCCGCGGGGCGGATTGCCGCGCGGCCGGACAGCAGCACGAATCAAGGGGGAAACACCGTTCCATGGCAACCCAGATGCAATCGTCGTCGCTGGCGGGGCTTTCCGGCACCGCCCGACGGCTGGTGCTGGAAGGCATCCTGGCCGAAAGCGACGCCCGCGACGCCGTGCGCGCCGCGCTGGCCGAACAGGTGTCGCTGACCACCTGGCTGGTCAACCAGGGCAAGGTCGACAGCGCCCGCATGGCGGAGGTCACCTCGGCCGAATTCGGCATTCCGCTGCTGGATGTCACCGCGGTGAACCTCAAGCAGATGCCGCTGGACCTGGTCAGCGAGGCGTTGATCAACAAGCATCAGGTCCTGCCGCTGTTCAAGCGCGCCAACCGCCTGTTCGTCGGCGTGTCCGACCCCACCCGGACCCACGCGCTGGACGAAATCCGCTTCCACTCCGGCTGCCAGGTCGAACCGATCCTGGTCGAAAGCCAGCAGCTGAAGCGCAGCATCGAACTGGCCCTGAGCCAGGTGTCGACCACCGTCGACGGCCTCGACGACGACGAATCGCTGGATCTGGACAGCGAGATCGACGCCAGCCCCGACACCCGTGAAGGCGTGGACACCGGCAAGGCCGACGACACCCCGGTGGTGAAATTCGTCAACAAGGTGCTGCTGGACGCCATCAAGCGCGGCGCCTCGGACATCCATTTCGAACCCTACGAGACCCAGTACCGCGTGCGCGTGCGCATGGACGGCATCCTGCACACCATGGCCAAGGCGCCGATCCAGCTGTCCACGCGCCTCAGCTCGCGTCTGAAGGTGATGGCCGGCCTGGACATCGCCGAGAAACGCATCCCGCAGGACGGCCGCATCAAGCTCAACCTGTCCAAGAGCAAATCCATCGACTTCCGCGTCAGCACCCTGCCGACCCTGTTCGGCGAAAAAATCGTGCTGCGTATCCTGGATGCCTCGGCGGCGCGCATGGGCATCGACAAGCTGGGCTACGAGGACGAGCAGAAAAAACTCTACCTCGATGCCATTGCCAAACCCTACGGCATGGTGCTGGTCACCGGCCCGACCGGTTCCGGCAAGACGGTGTCGCTGTATACCGCGCTCAACATCCTCAACGTCGAAGGCACCAACATCTCCACCGTGGAAGACCCGGTGGAAATCCGCGTCGACGGCATCAACCAGGTGCAACAGAACACCAAGCGCGGCATGACCTTCGCCGCGGCACTGCGTTCGTTCCTGCGCCAGGATCCGGACGTCATCATGGTCGGCGAGATCCGCGACCTGGAAACCGCCGAGATCGCCATCAAAGCCGCGCAGACCGGCCACATGGTGCTGTCCACGCTGCACACCAACGACGCGGCACAGACCGTGGCACGCCTGATGAACATGGGCATCGCGCCCTACAACATCACCTCCTCGGTCACCCTGGTTATCGCCCAGCGCCTGGCACGCCGCCTGCACGACTGCAAAAAGCCCCTGAAACTGCCTCCCGAGGCGCTGCTGGCCGAGGGCTTCACCCAGGAGGAAATCGATGCCGGGCTGACCCTCTACGACGCGGTCGGCTGCGACGGCTGCACCGACGGCTACAAGGGCCGGGTGGGCATCTACCAGGTCATGCCGATGCTGGACGACATCCAGAAGGTCATCCTGGAAGGCGGCAATGCCATGCAGATTGCCGAGGTGGCCCGCAAGGCCGGCGTCGCCGACCTGCACACCTCGGCACTGAAGAAGGTACGTGCCGGCATTACCACGCTGACCGAGATCAACCGTGTGACCAAGGACTGAGGACTCGGGACTCGGGACTCGGGACTCGGGACTCGGGACTCGGGACTCGGGACT
>CAZMKO010000064.1:0-13605 GCA_964566965.1 uncultured Rhodanobacteraceae bacterium | reverse complement strand
GCCGTGTGGGTTGAGAGCGTGTGATGGCCGCCGCGGACGTGCGGCCATCGCGGCCATGGGCCGCTCCCACAAGGCACCTCGAAAAACCACCTTTCATGTAGGCTCCACCCTGTTCCAGCCGAAAACTTTTTCCGTTCGTGGTGAGGTATCGAACCATGAACGGCGCGGGATATTTGAAGACTGCCCTTCGATACCTCAGGGCGAACGGACTTCGTTCTCGCCATTTGCCGGTTTTCTCGATGTTCCTGACAGTGGCCTTGATGAACATTCGGTTTTTCGAGGTTCCCTGTGGGAGCGGCCCATGGCCGCGATGCTTTGCGCCGCCCCCGAAACGCCGTGCCTCCCCGTCACCGCACACCTACACCGCTCGCGGAATACGCCCTCGCAACGATTCCATGTCGACGGGCCCGGGCTGGGCGATGAGATAGCGGGCGGCTTCGACCTGGCCCCAGACGTTCCACAGCAGCACGCCGCGCACGCGCCCGGCGTCCAGGTAATAGACCACGCCCTCGCGGTTGGGCACTTTCCAGTCCTCGAAGACTTCCAGACGGTTGTCCAACAGGCCCACTGCCTCGTAGCCGAGGTCGAACAGGTCGGAATAGAAAAACGGCAGTTCGCGGTAGCTTTCGCTGTCGCCGGCCATGTTCTTTCCCGCCAGCACACCCATGCTGATCGCGGCGTTCTCGTGCTCCACGCGCAGACGCCGACCCAGAGCCGGGTTGTGGAAGTTGGCCACGTCGCCGGCCGCCCAGATGTCCGGCTCGCTGGTGCGCAGTTGCTCGTCGACCACGATGCCGTCGTCGACATCCAGCCCGGCCTTGTCGGCCAGCAACACGTTCGGCGTCACGCCGAGACCGGCCACCACCACGTCGACGGCCAGCTCGCTGCCGTCGGACAGCTCCAGCGTCACGCCGCTGTCATCGGCCCTGCCGCCGCCGACCTTGACGCCGGTGCGCATGGCGACACCCTTGTCGCGATAGTAGTCGGTGACGAAATCGGCCAGGCCATCGGGAAAGCGTCCCGCACCGATCTCTTCCGAGGGAAACACCATGGTGACCTTGCAGCCGGCACCCACCAGCGCCGCCGCGATTTCGCTACCAATGAAGCCCGAACCGACCACTGCCACGTGGCTGCCTTTGCCGGCCAGGCGGCGCAACTGCTCGTAGTCGGTCAGGGTGCGAAAGTGGATGATCCGCTCGTGCGGCGTCAGTGGCAGCGTCCGCGGGGTGGAACCGGTGGCCAATAACAGGCGCCGGTATTGCCAGCGGTCACCCTGGTTGTCGTCCACGCTGCGGTTGGTGGTGTCCAGGTCGACAGCGTGACGCCCCAGGTGCAACTGCGCCCCCTTGTCCACGGTATGCAGGTCGACCACCTCGGCCGGCGGCTTGTCTTCGTTCCACAGGCCCTTGGTCAGCGGCGGGCGTTCGTAGGGCGCATGCACCTCGTCACCCAGGATGCCCACGCTGGCGCCGGGATCGCCCTCGGCGATGGCCTTGGCGGCCGCGTCCGCGGCCATGCCGCCACCCACGATGAGATAGTCATACTCATGTTCCATGCCACTCTCCACATGACGGACCGCCTTCATCATGCCACCAACACGCCGCGATTCGCAGGATATGCGACGCGGCATCGTACACTGGGGTTCACGTTCTTCCGCCGCATTGATTCATGACCGACAACCTCCTCATCGCCATCCTCGTCGCGCTCGCCATCGTGCTGGTTCTGCAACTGGTGCTGGTGTTGCGCAAGCGCGACGCCGGGGTGGCTTCGCGTCTGGAAGCACTCAAGGACGACAACGAACGCCTGCAACGTACCCTGCGCGACGAACAACGTGCCGGACGCGGTGAGTTGGCCGGTTCCTTCGACCAGTTCCGCCGCCATGTGCAGCAACAGCTGGACGCCATGGGTGTGCAGCAGCGCGAGCGCATCGACAGCTTCGACAAGCGCCTGGGCGAAAGCATCGAACGCACCAATCGCGCCATGGAATCGCTCAGCAGCAAGCTGACCGAGGATGCCCGCAAGGCCGGCAGCGACCACCGCGAATCGCTGGAACGATTCGGTACGCAATTGCGTCAAAGCCTGGAAAAGCTGGGCGAAAACCATCAGCAGCGCATGAACGAGGTCCGCACCACGCTGGAAGGTCAGCTCAAGCGATTGCAGACGGACAATGCCCAGCAGCTCGAAAAAATGCGCAACACGGTTGACGAGAAATTGCAGTCGACCCTCGAAAACCGGTTGGGGCAGTCCTTCAAACTGGTCTCCGAGCGTCTGGAAGCGGTGCAACGCGGGCTCGGCGAGATGCAGAATCTGGCCGCCGGCGTCGGCGACCTCAAGCGCGTGCTGAGCAACGTCAAGACACGCGGCATTCTCGGTGAAGTACAACTGGCCGCGCTGCTGGAGCAGCTTCTCACCCCGGAACAATACGAGGCCAACTGTGCCACCGTGCCAAACAGCAACGAACGCGTGGAGTTCGCACTGCGCATGCCCGGCGCGGAGGACGGCAACGCGGTGTGGCTGCCCATCGACGCCAAGTTCCCGCGCGAAGATTACGAGCGCCTGCTGGACGCCCAGGAGCGTGCCGACGCCGATGCCGCCCAAGTCGCCGGCCAGGCGCTGGAGCGACGCATCCGCGACGAAGCCAAAACCATTCGCGCCAAATACGTCGCCCCGCCGGCCACCACCGACTTCGCGATCCTGTTCGTGCCCACCGAGGGGCTGTACGCCGAGATCATCCGTCGCCCCGGTTTGTTCGAGACCCTGCAACGCGAGCACCGCGTCACCGTGGCCGGACCGACCACACTGACTGCCATTCTCAACGCCCTGCAGATGGGTTTTCGCACCCTGGCCATCGAAAAACGTTCCGACGAGGTACGTCAGACCCTGAGCGCGGTAAAGACCGAATTCGGCAAGTTCGGCGCGGTGCTGGACAAGACCCGAAAGCAGCTCGACACCGTGCGCAACAGCATCGACTCCGCCGGTGTGCGCACGCGTGCCATCGAACGCAAGCTGCGCAACATGGAAAGCCTGTCGGTGGAGGATGCCGGCGAAGTGCTCAAGGATCTGCCGGACATGTTGCCGGAGATGACCGGCGACGATGACGAAGCAGACGGCGACTGAGAACGGATATTGGTCCGTCGGGAGGTCCGGCCATCGCGGCCATGGGCCGCTCCCACAAAAACAGCCGGTTTTTCGATATCTCCCACAGGGCCCGCTCGGAGTTTCACGAAATCCGTGTGGGAGCGGCCCATGGCCGCGATGGCTTGAAGACCATTGTCCGACCCGAAGGCCCAACCCCTCTCCCCGCCGAACCTGCCGACCCGTTGAGCCACGCATTCCGCGACCAGCTACACTTGCCGGGTTATCTTGAGGAACCTGCCATGAGCGCCACCAAGCCCACCCGCGAAGAAGCCGAGAACGCCGTCCGCACCCTGCTCAGCTGGGCCGGCGAGGACATTGCGCGCGAAGGCCTTCTGGACACGCCCAAGCGTGTGGTCAAGGCCTACCAGGACTGGTTTTCCGGCTATGCCGAGGATCCCGCCGATTATTTGCGCCGCACCTTCGAGGAAGTGGCCGACTACGACGAAATGGTGGTCCTGCGCGACATCGAGTTCGAGAGCCATTGCGAACACCACATGGCGCCCATCATCGGTCGCGCCCACGTCGGCTACCTGCCGAAAAACCGTGTGGTCGGCATCAGCAAGCTGGCGCGTGTGGTGGACGGTTTCGCGCGGCGTTTCCAGGTGCAGGAAAAACTCACCGCGCAAATCGCCCAGTGCATTCAGGAAAACCTGGAGCCGCTGGGCGTGGCCGTGGTCGTCGATGCCAGCCACGAATGCATGACCACGCGCGGCATCCACAAGCGCGGCGTGTCCATGGTCACCAGCCACATGACCGGCGCGTTCCGCGACGACGCCCGCACGCGCGCCGAATTCCTGCAGTTCATCGGCATCCACGGCAACACGCGCTGACATGCGCGCGGTCGTGATTGCCCTCGGCCTGCTGGTCGCGGCCACCGCCTTGGCGCGGGCCGACGAGCCGGCGCTGATGGCCATGTTCGACACCGACCATGACGGCTGCGTCAGTCTCGACGAATACCGGGCCTACATGGACCGGGGCTTTCGGCGCATGGATGCCAACGGCGACGGCGTGCTGGACGGCGCCGAACTGCCCGTCGGCAACGACCACCGTGCGCCGCTGACCCTGGACGCGCACCACCGCAACGTGGCGCGCCAGTTCCGCCGCCAGGACATCAACCACGACGGCTGCCTGGACCTGCACGAGCTGATGGCGCCACCGCGCTGACATGGGCACGCTCGACGACGCCACCAAGGAGGCGATTCGCACGGCCTTCACGCGGTTGCGCGAGGGCCTGCCCGGCTACCGCACGCGGCGCGCGCAAAACCGCATGATCGCCAGCGTCGCCACCACGCTGGCCGAGGGTGGCAACGCGGTCATCGAGGCGCCCACCGGCACCGGCAAGTCCATGGCCTATCTCATTGCCGGGGTGGAAGTGGCGCGTGCCACCAAACGCAAGCTGGTGATCGCCACTGCCACCGTGGCGCTGCAGGAGCAGCTGATCCGCCAGGACATTCCGCGTTACCTGGAGATCAGCGGCACCAGCGCGCGCGTGGCGCTGGCCAAGGGCCGTGGGCGTTACCTTTGCCCACGCAATCTCGACCATGCGCTGGCCAGTCTGGACGATACCCAGATGGGTCTGGGCTTCGATGCCGACCTGGCGCTTTGGAGCAAGGCTCCCGCCGAACGCGACAAGGTCGCCCTGCGCGCGCTGGATCAGGCCTTCGATCACAAGGAATGGGACGGCGACCTGGACAATCCGCCGGCACCCGTCGGCCCGGCCATCCGGCCACTGGTCACCACCAGCGCCGGCGGCTGCACGGGGCGCAAATGCGCCCATTTCATGCATTGCCCATTCTATGCCGCGCGGCGGGACGTGGACGACGCCGACATCATCGTGGCCAACCAGGACCTGGTGCTGTCCGACCTGGCCATGCCGGGCGAAAACGGAGGCTGGGGTGGCATCATTCTGCCCAAACCGGATGCCACACTGTACGTCATCGACGAGGGTCACCACCTGCCGGGCAAGGCCATCGAACGCGGCGCCACCCACGTGCCCCTGGAGATCACCCGGCGCCAGCTGGGCAAGCTGATGCGCCAGGCCACGGCAGCCTATTCACTGACCGACAAGGAGCGTCTGGGCCGGCTCGATATCGGCGCCGCCGAGGAGAAGTTGCAGGAGCTGATCGACAACCTGCAGGCATTGGAAAACGACATCCACGGCGCCTGGACACCCGACCCGCGCGAGCGCGAACCCTGTTGGCGTGCCTCGCTGGGACAGCTTCCGGACGCCTGGATCGCCCATGCGCAGGTGCTGGCGACCCTGTCCACCGAGCTGGAACGCTGGCTCGGCGCGGTACGCCGCGCGGTCACGGAAATGACCGAAGGCGGCCCCACCCGCGAGGCATTGGCGCGCGAGCTGGGCATCGCGTTGGAACGCATGGAACGCCAGGTACGCACATGGGCCGCCTGGGCGCGCGACGACGACGTCGAGCGGCCGCCGCATGCGCGCTGGATCACCCTGGGCGACAACGGCCAGCTGACCTGCCACGCCTCCAGCGTGTCGGCCGGTGCGCTGTTGCGTGCCGTGTTGTGGGACAACGCCGCCGGCGCCGTCCTGACCTCCGCCACCTTGAGTGTGGGCGGCAATTTTCGTGATTTCGCCGATGCCGCGGGCCTGCCCGACGGCGCGCTGACGCAAAGCCTGCCCTCGCCGTTCGACCTGTCCCGGCAGGCGACGCTGGAAGTGCCCGCCATCGAGGCCCTGCCCGGCGACCGGGAGGCCCACGCCCAGGCCGTCAGCGACTGGCTGGACGCGCAACTGGACTGGGATGCCGGCAACCTGGTGCTGTTCACCTCACGCGCCAAACTGGAACGTGTACTGCAGCTGCTGCCCATCGCCCGGGTCCGCCGGATACGCGCCCAGGGCACCCGCGGCAAGGCGCAACTGGTGGCCGAACACAGTGCCGACATCACCGCGGGCAAGGGCAGCACCTTGTTCGGTCTGGCCTCCTTCGGCGAAGGCCTGGACCTTCCCGGCAAGCTTTGCGAGACCGTCGTCGTCACCCAGCTTCCCTTCGCCGTACCCACCGACCCGGTCGGCGCCACCTATGCCGAATGGCTGGAGTCGCGCGGGCGCAATCCGTTCTTCGAAGTCAGCCTGCCCCAGGCCACCCGCCTGCTCACCCAGTACTGCGGCAGGCTGATCCGCAACGAGGACGATCACGGCCGCATCGTGCTGCTGGACCGCCGCGTGGTCACGCGCCGCTACGGGGCCAACATGCTCGCCGCCCTGCCGCCGTTCCAGCGCCATATCGAGCACGGCGGCTGAATCGGGCCGGGTACAAGGCGTCTCGAATAACCGTGCTTTTTTGCAGGAGCGGTGGAAGCGGCCCGTGGCCGCGATGGCGGCCTGCCCCCGAAGGCATAAGGACATGACGGCTTATTACTTCAGGTTCTAAGCACGCCTGTCTAGACTCGCATGCCTCGTTCCACGGAGGGGCCCGCAACACCGTGACCCGAGAGGCCGTTTCCGTGACCACCCCGACCGCTACCGTATCCGCGCCCCGCAGGCAGCTGCCATGGTGGCTGACATCCTTTGGCATGCAAGTCAGTGCCGGCCTGGTGCTGGGTGTGGCGGCAGGCGCGGTCGCGGCTCTTCTGGGCACCGGGACCGATGGCTCGCCCAACCGTCTCACCGCGCTGCTCGACACCGTCGGCACCGCCTACGTCGACCTGCTCAAGGTCGCCGTCATTCCGCTGATTTCCACCGCCATCATTTCCAGCATCGCCAACCTGCGGCGCGTCACCAACGCCGCCCGGCTGGCGGCGCAAACACTGCTGTGGTTCGCGATCACGGCGTTCATCGCAGTGTCCATCGGCATCGTGCTGGGCCTGGTGCTGCAACCGGGCCACCACGTCGGCGGCGGACCGCTGACGGCCGCCGCGCCGACGGCGGTCGGTTCATGGTGGGATTTCCTGGTCGGCCTGATTCCACACAACTACCTGGGGCTGGGTCTCTCCACGGCCACCGCGGCGGACGGGCAGAGCACCTACGCCCTGGGCTTCAACGTATTGCAGGTGATCGTGGTGGCCGCGGCACTGGGTATCGCCGCGCTCAAGGTCGGCGCGAAGGCCGAACCGTTCCTGGCCTTCAACGAGTCGCTGCTGGCGATCGTGCAAAAGGTGCTGTGGTGGATCATCCGTCTGGCACCGATCGGCACGCTGGCGTTGATCGGGCATGCCGTGGCGGCTTACGGCACGCCCGCGCTGGCCTCGCTGGGATGGTTCATCGGCGCCGTATACCTGGGGCTGGCGCTGGTGCTGTTCGGGGTGTACCCGGTGCTGATCCGGGCCCACGGCTTGTCGGTGAAGCAGTATTTTTCCGGCGTATGGCCGGCACTGCAACTGGGTTTCGTCAGCCGCTCGTCGATCGGCACCCTGCCGCTGACCCAGCAGGTGACCGAGCACAACCTCGGCGTGCCGCGCGCCTACGCCGCCTTCGCGGTGCCACTGGGCGCGACCACCAAGATGGACGGCTGCGCAGCCGTCTACCCCGCCCTGGCCGCGATGTTCGTGGCCCAGTTCTACGGCATCGACATGGCGCCGCTGCAGTACCTGCTGATCGTCGTGGTGTCGGTGGTCGGATCGGCCGCCACCGCCGGCATGACCGGTGCCGTGATCATGCTCACGCTGACCCTCTCCACCCTGGGGCTGCCGCTGGAAGGGGTCGGCCTGCTGCTGGCCGTCGATCCGGTCCTGGACATGGCACGCACCGCGACCAACGTGGCCGGACAGGCGCTGGTGCCGACCCTGGTGGCCCGTCGCGAGGGCCTTCTCGACCTGGACATCTACCGTGCCGCGCGCCACGGCGTGCCGTTCTCGGATACCGTCGCTCCGCCACCGACCGCCGCCGCCAACGACGGCGAAGCACCGATGCGCGAAGCCGCCTGCCGGCCGTGACACCAGGGCAGCCGGTGGCAAGGAAAGCCGCCTTCCGCACCCCTGGGGTTCTCCCTAGGTCGGGATTTCCCCAATGGTGACAGGCGGCGGCCGCTGCCAACATGGACGGCATCATCGACGCCCGGGAAGCCGCATGAGCACACCGATTTCGCCCCTGTCCGCCTTCGCCCATCCGACGTTGCTGGCCGCACGCGCCATGGGGGCCGCTCCGGTCGCGAATGCCGACGGCACCTCACGCAACAGCTGGGAACAAGCCGTCCACGATGCCGCCGAAGCGTCGGACCCGAGCCACCTCGGACAGATGGATCGCCAGCACCAGCTGCTGGCCTGGGTCAACGACCTCAACGGCACCCTGGATCGCTACAACGCGGACCTGGGCCTTGCCGACGGCACCCGCCAGGACATGCAGACCCTGGTCGACAATCTGCGCGCCGCGCCCCATACCATCCCCGGCTGGCTGCTGCGCGAGGTCGACACCACGGCCGACCGTCTTGGCGACATTCTGGACCAGGCCAAAGCGCCGTCGGATCCGGTACCGCCGGATGATCCGGCCCCGCCGGAAGGAAGCGACAAAGTCCCCGGTGGTGGCCTGGAGGCGCACGAGAAGGCCGGCAGCCATCTCATCGCCAAGCATGTCGGCAAAACCGCCGCAGAGCTGCTGGAACGTCTGAAGCGTGAAAACATCTCGGCATCGTCGAGTTTCGTGGACCTCCCCCACGCCGAACATTTCATCGCGAGCCTGATTTCGCAAAACCAGGACCGCATCGATGCCTGGGTCGACGGCAAGGGCGGCAACCGCCTGGTGCTTGACGGCCACTTCGACGCCACCACCGGCATCAGCGTGGAACGCGGCAGCGACCATGCCGAGGACGTACATTCGGTCAAGCTGGTACTGGAACGCTCGGACAAGCTCGGCATCGGCTACCGGATCGTCACTGGTTATCCCTCCACGCCCTGAACCGTGTCGGTCCCGGCCGGCTGCCCGACCGCCGCATTCGCATGGCGGCCCCGTACGGTGGCTACTCGGGATATGATGCCGTCTGCGCCGGACTTGAGCAGAGGTTCCCCCGAGCATGCCTGACTACAACGCCCTCGAGTATTTCTTCTCGGCTTATTTCCACCAGGATTGGCAAAGCGAACACCCCGACAGCGAAGCGGTGGTCGACACCTTCCGCCGTGGCGAATCGGAGCAGCAGGTTCGCGACGTGCGCGATGAACTGCGCCGGCTCCTGGACACCGACCTCGACGAAGACGAACTGAAGGCCCTGCTGCACGGACGTCTGCAGTCCGCCTGGGCTCCGACGCCGGGCGGTCCCGGCTACCGTTCCTGGTTGCAGGGGCTGCTGGCGCGCTTCGAGGCCTGAGAGCGTGTGAAAACCCGCCACCCACGGCGGCGAAATTTTTCACAAGTCCGGACACCCGCCGGACGGGGTTCCCGCCACGCACGATTGATGTCGATCAAGCGGGCGCACCCCGTGTTTTGTAGGATGATGGGATCGACGTCGGCATGGCCCAGCACGGGGTCGCGCCCTTGCTGCATGGAGTCCCGCCCTTGAACATCCCGGTCCGCGACAGCGATCCCACCCTCGTTTCCCCCGGCGCGTTGATCGAGCGCCTGGCGTTGCACGGCAACGACGCGGACGACTTCCGCCGCCGGTTGCGCGCGTACTTCCTGGATACCTGGCAGCGCTACGAATCGCTGTTCGAAACGCTGGCCGACGACGCGGCCTGGTACGAGCGCCCCATACCGTTGCGCCACCCGCTGATTTTCTATTACGGCCACACCGCGACGTTCTTCGTCAACAAGATGATCCTGACGCGGCTGGTCGAACAACGCCTCGACCCGCATCTGGAATCGGTGTTCGCGGTAGGCGTGGACGAGATGGGCTGGGACGACCTGGACGACACCCATTACGACTGGCCCTCGATCGACACTGTTCAGGCCTATCGCGACCGGGTCCGCGGACAGGTGCTTGCCGTCATCGACGATGCCCCGTTGACGCTCCCGGTCGACTGGAATCACCCGTGGTGGGCCATCGTGATGGGCATCGAGCACGAACGCATCCACCTGGAAACCTCCTCGGTGTTGATCCGGCAGCACCGCCTCGACCGCGTGAAGGCGCATGCCGACTGGGAGCCTTGCGCCGACACCGGCTCCTCCGTGCCGGACAACGATCTGGTCGATGTGCCGGCCGGTACCGTGGCGCTGGGTCGCGACAAGCACGAACCCCGCTACGGCTGGGACAACGAATACGGTTGCCACGAGGCCGACGTGCCCGCTTTCCAGGCCGCCCGGCTGCTGGTCTCCAATGGCGAATTCCTCGCCTTCGTCGAGGCCGGCGGTTATGCCGACCCCGATTACTGGGAGGATGAAGGCCGCCGCTGGCTCGACTACAGCAAGGTCGCGCACCCCACATTCTGGGTGCCACACGACCATGGCTGGCGACTGCGCCTGATGACCGGGGAAGTACCGATGCCGTGGAGCTGGCCGGTGGAGGTCAACGCCCACGAGGCGCGTGCCTTCTGTCGCTGGAAAACGATACGGACCGGCCAACCGACGCGCCTGCCCAGCGAGGATGAATGGCAGCGCATGTTGGCCGTCAGCGGCTATCGCCATGGAGACGATGCCAACCTGTACCTGCGCCACGGTACCTCCTCCACGCCAGTCGGCCGCTTCATGCACGGACCGTTCGGCGACATGGTGGGCAACGTCTGGCAATGGACGGAGACGCCCATCCACCCGTTCGACGGCTTTGAGGTGCACCCGATCTACGACGACTTCACCACGCCCACCTTCGACGGCCGTCACGCCATCATCAAGGGTGGTTCGTGGATCTCGGCCGGCAACGAGGCCGAACCGGATTCGCGCTACGCCTTCCGGCGCCATTTCTTCCAGCATGCCGGCTTTCGCTACGTGGTGGCCGACGCGGCACCACCTCCGCCGTCGCAGTACGAAACCGACAAACTGCTGTCCGAGTACGCCGAATTTCACTACGGTGCCACCCATTTCGAGGTGCCCAATTTTCCGCGCGCGCTGGTCGAGCTGGCGGCGTCCGCGTTGGGAGACGCGCCGCGCCGGCGCGCGCTGGACATCGGCTGCGCCTCGGGACGGGCCAGCTTCGAACTGGCCCGCCACTTCGACGAAGTCACCGGCATCGACTTCTCGGCCCGCTTCATCCGCCAGGGTGTCACCCTGGCCCGCGGCGAGGCGCTGCGCTATGCGCTGCTCGAAGAAGGCGAACTGGTCGAACCGCGCGAGGTGTCACTGGCCGATCTGGGCCTGACCGACGTGGCCGACAGGGTCGCCTTTTTCCAGGGCGACGCCTGCAACCTGAAACCGCAATTCACCGGTTACGACCTCATCCTGGCCGCCAACCTGGTCGACCGCCTCTACGAGCCGGCGAAGTTCCTGGCCGGCATCCACGAGCGCCTCAACCCCGGCGGCTTGCTGCTGATCGCCACGCCATGCACCTGGCTCGCCGAACACACGCCGCGCGAGGCATGGCTGGGTGGATTCACGGAAAACGGTACGCCCGTGCGTACCCTGGATGGTCTGCGCCGGGTGCTGGCCCCGCATTTCGAGATGCAGGGTGACGTGCACGAAGTGCCGTTCGTGATCCGCGAAACGCGCCGCAAGTTCCAGCACACCCTTTCCGAGACCAGCCTGTGGCGGCGGATGCGCTGACAGCGTGGCGCACTCCGCCATCGCGGCTGAAGCCGCTCCCACAAAAAAACCGGTTTTTCGAGGTGCCCTGCCCAGTAGGGACGCTGGAAGGCGCGACCGGTAACGCGGGAAAATGGCGTGTCCGGCGGCAAGATGGGTCGCGGCTTCCACCGCTCCTACACATGATCGGGAGTTTTTCGAGGTGCCCTGTGGGAGCGGCCCATGGCCGCGATGGCCGCAACCAGTCCACCGGCCTCCCCGGCCACAGCACAGCCGGCGCTCCGCGACAGGCGTGCCACAATAGCCGCATGAACACATCGCACCCGCCCTTCGATTTCGACCGGATCGTCGACCGCACCGAATCGCACAGCGTGAAATACGACGCGCGCGCCGCGGTGTTCGGTCGCGCCGACGTGGCGCCGTTGTGGGTGGCGGACATGGATTTTGCCACCGCGCCATGTGTCACCGAGGCCATTGCGGCACGCGCGCAGCACCCGGTATACGGCTACACGATGGTGCCCGACGGCCTGTACGAGGCCATCATCCACTGGCATGCCACACGTTTCGGATGGGCCGTCGAGCGCGACTGGATCATGCTGGTCCCGGGCACCTTGCCCGCGCTGTCCATGGCCATCGAGGCGTTCACGAACCCCGCCGACGGCGTGGTGATCCAGCCGCCGGTATATGGGCCCTTCGCGGAAATCACCGCCGCCTGCGCACGGCGCGTCGTGGCCAACCCGTTGCGCGAGGAACACGGCCACTACCGCCTCGACATCGACCACCTGGAACACTGCGCCGCCAAGGGCGCGCGGATGCTGTTGCTGTGCAATCCGCACAACCCGGTCGGACGCGTATGGCAGCGCGACGAACTGGAAGCGGTGCTGGCGCTGGCACGACGCCACAATGTCACGGTGGTTTCCGACGACATCCATGCCGACCTCACCTGCGCCGGCACCTCGTTCACGCCATTGGGTGCGCTGGCCCAACCCGGTGACCGCGTCGTCAGCGCGGTATCGCCCAACAAGACTTTCAACATCCAGGGCCTGGCACTGACCGCCCTGATCGTGCCCGACCCAACCCGGCGCGCGCGCCTGGCCCAAGTAATGGCGGCGCGCCGGCTGGACAACTTCAACCCCTTCAGCCTGGCTGCGGCCGAAGCCGCCTGGCGCGACGGCGGGCCCTGGCGCGATGCCCTGGTGGCGTACCTGCAGGCCACCCGCGACGCCATGGTCGCGTACGTGCGGCACCACCTGGCGCCGATCCGCGTCACGCCGCCGCAGGCCGGCTACCTGATGTGGCTGGATTGCCGCGAACTGGGACTGGACGATACGGCGCTGCAGGCTTTCTTTATTGACGATTGCGGTCTGGGACTCAATCCCGGCACCGCCTTCGGTGCCGGCGGCAGCGGCTTCATGCGCCTCAACTTCGGCGCCCCGCGCGAGGGCCTCATGCGAGCACTGGAAGCGATCAACAGGGGTTTGCACAAGCGTGGGCTGGCCGCATGAATCCGGCCCGGGTGCGCCGCGACCGGCTGGACCGCCTGACCGATCTGCCCAACATCGGTCCGGCCATGGCGCGCGACTTCCAGCGTCTGGGCATCGATTCGCCGGCCGACCTGCAAGGCGCCGATCCGCTGGCGCTGTATCAGCGCCTGTGCCGCGTGACCGGCACCCGTCAGGATCCCTGCGTGCTGGACGTGTTTCTGTCCGTCACGCGCTTCCTGGATGGCGACGAGGCCAGGCCATGGTGGGCCTACACGGCCGAACGCAAGGCGCGTTACGGCATCTGACCGGCGGATGGGAAACCTGGGCCGCTCCCACAGGGCTTGCCTGAAATTTCCTGAAACCCTTGTGGGAGCGGCCCATGGCCGCGATGGCATGCACTGCCGGAAACCGGCTCGCACG
>CAZMKO010000063.1:0-13948 GCA_964566965.1 uncultured Rhodanobacteraceae bacterium | reverse complement strand
CCTTGGCCGGGTTGACGTTCTTGTTGGTCCAGTCCATCTCGGACACGTGCACCAGGCCTTCCACGCCCGGCTCGATCTCGACGAAGCAACCGTAATCGGTGACGTTGGAGACCTTGCCGAAGATGCGCGAACCGACCGGGTAACGACGCGAGATGTTGACCCACGGATCCTCGCCCAGCTGCTTCAGGCCCAGCGAAACGCGCATGCGCTCGCGGTCGAACTTCAGCACGCGCACTTCCAGCTCGTCGCCGACGTTGACCACCTCGGACGGATGACGCACGCGCTTCCACGCCATGTCGGTAATGTGCAGCAGGCCGTCGATGCCGCCCAGGTCCACGAACGCACCGTAATCGGTAAGGTTCTTGACCACGCCCGGCAGGATGGCGCCCTCGACCAGACGCTCCAGCAGCTTCTCGCGCTCCTCGGAGAACTCGACCTCGACCACGGCGCGGCGGCTGACCACCACGTTGTTGCGGCGACGGTCCAGCTTGATGATCTTGAATTCCAGATCCTTGCCTTCCAGGTAGGCGGGGTCGCGCACCGGACGCACGTCGACCAGGGAACCCGGCAGGAACGCGCGCACATTGTTGATGTCGACGGTAAAGCCGCCCTTGACCTTGCCGGAGATCTTGCCGGTGACGATTTCCTCGTCGTCGAAGGCTTCTTCCAGCGTGTCCCAGACCATGGAACGCTTGGCCTTCTCGCGCGAGAGCTTGGTCTCGCCGAAGCCGTCTTCCAGGGCCTCCAGGGCCAGTTTGACTTCGTCACCCACCTCGACTTCGAGATGGCCGTTGTCGTCCTTGAACTGCTCGATCGGGACGATGCCTTCGCTCTTGAGGCCGGCGTTGATCACGACCACGTCGGGACGGATCTCCACCACGATGCCGGAGACGATGGCGCCCGGCTTGAGTTTGGCCAGCGCCTGCTGGCTCTGTTCGAACAGTTCGGCGAAACTTTCAGTCATGTTGATTCCAGAAAACAAGAAAGGCCGTCATCCGATCACGCAGACAGTGTCTGTACGACTGCCGTACGCCGGATCAGCGGCCCACCGGTTGAGGGTGTGAAGCCACACCGTTGACCTATCCCCACGCCGTGCCGCGAGGCCCAATCAGGCCCGGGAACCGGAGCTATCCGGCATCACCAGGCCCAGCACTTTCTCCACTGCCTCGTCGATGGACATGCGCGTGGTATCGATGGTCACGGCATCATCGGCGGGTTTGAGCGGAGCGACGGCACGCGATGCGTCACGGGCATCGCGTGCCTGAATCTCTTCCAGAAGGGTCGAGAGTGTAACGTCGAGACCCTTTTGTTTCAACTGTTTATAACGCCTGTTGGCACGTTCCTCGGCACTGGCGGTCAAAAACACCTTGAACGGCGCGTCGGGAAAAATCACCGTGCCCATGTCGCGCCCGTCCGCGACCAGGCCCGGCGGACGGCGCAGGTCACGCTGCTTGTCCAGCAACGCCCGGCGCACGCCGGTGTACCCGGCCACGGCCGACGCCGCCGCGCCGCAGGTCTCGGTACGCAACTCGTCACCGGCATCATGGCCGTTCACGAACACGCGGGTCGGGCCGCCGTCGGCGGCCGGCCGGAACTCGATGCGTACCGAGCGGGCGCAGGCCACGATGGTGGCCTCGTCGGTGAGGTCGTGTTTGGCCACGCTGGCGGCATAGCCCACCGCGCGGTACAGCGCCCCCGAATCCAGCAGATGCCAGCCCAGCCGCGACGCCACGCGGGCGCTGACGGTGCCCTTGCCGGCGCCGGACGGACCGTCGATGGTGAGTACCGGGGCGGATGCGGGAGGCGTCATGGGCGGGCTCGTTTGGCAAAAACCGCGTCATGATAACGCGAACCGGCGCCGGCGGGGCCGGCGCCACATACCGTCACTGCACCACCGGTCCGTCGCCCTCGATGGCCGCTTTCAGACGCGACACCAGCGTGGGCCAGCTGACCTCGTGCTGATGACCGATGACCGACAGGTGCGGCAGCCCCCTGCCCTGCACGATCAGGTAGCCGTCGTCGGCCGGCTCCAGACCGTCCATGTGACAGACCGAACCCTGCAAGGTGCAACTGAGGCCGATGCGCTTGTAGCCGAAACTATCGAACAGCTTCATCACCGTGCCCTGCAGGCCGGCGGCGATACCGCCGCCGCCGACCGAGGTCAGGTTCTTCACCGCGCGCTGGCTGATGCGGCCCTTGCCGTCGGTCAACAAGCGCGCCTTGAAGGCCACCGGTTTCCAGTCGACCATGCGCAGGTTGCCCACATCGCCGTTCAGGCGCCCGGTGATGCGGCCGAAATCGAACACGCTGGTGAGCGCGGCCAGATCCAGCTGCCTCAGGCTGACATCGCCCGCCAGCGCGGGGGTATCCCCGAACGGATGCTGCAGCGCCAGCCGGGTCACGTCCACGAAGCCACCAAAGACGTGCAGCGACAACCCGCCGTCCAGCTCGACGTGATCGCCGCTGTAACGCAACCCCGGCACGGAGCCGGCCAACGTGCCGGGAAAACGGGGCCAGCCGAGCGCCTCGCTCAGGCGAGTCACGTCGACATCGGTGACCGTCAGGGCGGTGCGCAGGTGCTGCTTGTCGGCGGCGGCGGGATTCCACGCCAGCGTCTGCAGATGCAGCTGGCCGCCGAGCACGCCGATGTCCAGCGGCGCCAACATCGTCAGCCGGCCGTCGCGGCTTTGCCAACGGCCGTCGGCCGCGCCGAACGCGATGTCGTAGAAGCGCAAGCCGCGCCAGGACATGCCCGTGGCCGGACGGTTTTCGCCACGGCGCCAATCCAGCCCGCCGTTGAGGCCGGTCACGCCCAGACGACCGCCGCCGGCCAGGTCCACGTCACTCGCCTGGAACCGGAATGCCCGCAGGCCGCGTGCGTCC
Organism: uncultured Rhodanobacteraceae bacterium; assembly: GCA_964566965.1. Classification (GTDB taxonomy): domain Bacteria; phylum Pseudomonadota; class Gammaproteobacteria; order Xanthomonadales; family Rhodanobacteraceae; genus Oleiagrimonas. The sequence goes on along the minus strand of CAZMKO010000063.1, from coordinate 11,065 downwards.
GAGCGCACGCTGGCAACCAGGTGGCCGGCGGCATGCAGGTCCGGGAAACCGAGCGTGGCCAGCCACGCCTTGCCGTAGCGCTGGTAGGCGGCCGGCAACGTGGCCCGCACGTCACCGAGGTTGAGCTGGCGGATGCTGCCGTCGTTGCCGATCAGCATCGAACCGGACAACTGCAATGCCTGCGGGTCGGTCACGCGCAGCATGCGCAGGTCCGTGCCGCCGGCGCCCGAGTGCGCATCCACGGCCAGATGTACGTCATGTCCGGACGGCAGGTCGGCGTAGAACGACCCCAGCAACAGCTGGCCGCCGCGCAGGTTCAGGTCGGTGTTGACCGTGCCCTCGATGGTGTCCAGCGTCAGGCGCCCGCGCGCGCTGAGGTCACGGGCAGCCAACTTGCCGCCATTGGCGTCGAACCCGGCCTTGGCCAGGCGCAGATCACCCGAACTGCGCAGCCCGCCGTCGCCCACGTCCAGCGCCAGTGTGCCGCTGAGACGCCCGGACTTGACGCGCCCGTTCCAGGCCTTGGCCAGGATGCCGTCCAGCCAGCGCAGCGGAAGGTTGTCCAGCTTGACGCGTGCGTGCGACAGCTGATCCATCGGCAATGCCGCGTTGATGCGCGTGGTCTTCTGCGCCACGTCGATGCTGAGGTTGTTGGCACCCACATCCAGCACCGCCTTCACCTTCCCGTCGCCCAGCAAGCCACCCGGGGCGCCGTTCAACGCCACCTTGCCATCGAACAACCAGCGCCCGCCGCCGGCCCGCGTCACGCTGCCGTCCATGGCCAGGCCGACCTTGCGCCATCCCACCGCGTCCAGATCGACCCGTTCGACCTTCAGATCCATGTGCAGGTGCCCGTCGGCGTCGGTATCGAGCCGCAGGTGCACGCCACCGATCAGCGCGCCGGGGGTCTCCACCTGCTGCACGTCGAGCAACACGGCAGCCCGCCCCGGAAGGCAAAACGCCAGCCACAGGCACAACAAGGCACCCAGGGCAATCGCGTTTTGACTTGAATGACGGCGCATGAAATGGTTTTATCTGCGGGTTGTCCGGCCGCACATTGTGCCAAATCCGGGGAAGTCTCCCGGCATTCTACGCAGGCGCGCGAGCCGTTGTCTGCCGGACGCCCCATCCGCCTTGCAGTCCCGTTCAGCCACTTTGCCGGGAACACGGCCATGACCACCGACGCCATGCCACGCTCGAACGTCCTCGTCGCCGAGGATGATGCCGCCAGCGGAGAATTTTTCCGCCTGGCCTTGGAGCGCGCGACCCACCGCGTCACCGTGCATGCCGACGGCATCGCGGCTCTGGAGGACGCCTCGCACCGGCACTTCGATTTGCTGGTGCTGGACCGGCACCTGCCTGGAGCCGGCGCCGAGGAAATCCTGGCCCGCCTGCGTACCGATACCACGGCCGCGTCGCGAACCACGCCGGCGCTGGCCACCAGCGCCGAGGTCGACGCGGCCACCCGCCGGCATCTGCGCGACATGGGATTCGTCGATGTGCTGGCCAAGCCGCTGGCCGTATCGCGTCTGCAACAGGGGGTCCGGGAGGCACTGGCCGGCTACGCGGCCGCCCCGCCATTGCTGGACGACGCGGCAGCCGTGGAACAATCCGGATCAGCGCAGTCGGTGGCCGCATTGCGCAGCCTGTTCGTCGAGGAACTGCACCGGCTGACGCACGACCTGGAACAAGCGCCTGCACCCGCACCGATGCTGGCCGACCGGATGCACCGGTTGATGGCATCGTGCGGATTCTGCGGCGCCAGCGCCCTGGCGGCGGCCGCCGCCGCCCTGAAGCGCCAGCTGGACCAGGGACACGCGGCATCCGACCAGGACCTGCACGCCCTGTGCGGGTTGGCGCGCGAAACACTCGAGGCGCTGGCCGCCGACGAGCAGGCAGCGGAAGCGGACTGATTCCGGCTCAATGCTTGTGAAAGATTCGACCGCCGTCGCGCGCAGCAGGTGGGCGCTTTTCACTCTCGATCAACGCGGCGCCGCCGACGGCACGCCCGTCAGCACGCGCCAGGAACGCAGCGGCACCCCGCCCAGGTGATGCAGCAGCACGCTCCGCGACAAGTGACGAAGGCGCCGCATGGCGGCGGCATCGGGCATCACGTCGCCGTCCCAGGCCAGCAAGTCCGCGCCACGCACGACCGGGCCGGGAAGACCGTCGGCCGGCACGGGACCGAGCTCCGGCTCGTAGCGGTAGTCGGCCTGCGGCTGCAGCGGTGCCCCGTCGCCGGCATCGAAACGCAACGCCATCGCGTAGCCCAGGCCGGCCAGGAAATCGCGCTCGAAACGCCGCAGCGTCCATGCCGGTGGGGCCGACGAATCCAATCGTGACAGGGTCGTGCGGTACAACCCGAACAAGGCCGGATGGGGGTCGTCACGGCCACACAGGCGCACCACCAGCTCGTTGACGTACAGGCCCGACAACAACGCATGCCCGGCCAGACTCACCGGCCGCGATTCCGGCTCGGCACCGCGCAGGGTGCCCAGCTCGCCACGTTGCACGTACGACAGGCGCACGGCCTGGAACGGCTGCAATTGCGACTGCGACAGGCGCGCCCGCGGCTTGCGCACGCCCCGCGCCACCATGCCCACGCGTCCGCGCTCGGCAGTCAGGCATTCCAGCAACAACGACGTTTCACGCCAGGGGCGCGCATGCAGCACATAGGCGGACTGGTCGATCAACATGTCGCCCACGCGAATCGAGCGCACCGCAGGTGCCCAGGGCGGAAGCCGGAAACCACGATCACGGGCCGCATGCCTCAGTCGGTATAGCCGAACCGTTTCAGGGCCGATTCGTCGTCCACCCAGCCTTCGCGCACCTTCACCCACAGGCGCAGGAAAACACGCCGCTCGAAGGTACGCTCCATGACCTGGCGCGCGTAGGTGCCGATGGTCTTGAGCCGTTCACCGCCCTTGCCGATGACGATGGCCTTCTGGCCCTGCCGCTCGACCCAGATGACGGCATGGATTTCGGTGACGCCGTCATCACGCTCGCCGAACTGCTCGATCACCACGGTGGTGGCATAGGGCAGTTCCTGGTCCAGCCGCCGCATGAGCTGCTCGCGCACCATCTCGGCGGCCAGAAAACGTTCACTGCGATCGGTCACCTCGTCGGGCCCGTAGATGGGCGGCTGCTCGGGCAGCCGCGCGATGATGCCGCGTTCCAGCCCCCCGAGCCCCTTGCGCCGCAGCGCGCTGACATAAAACACCTCGTCGAACTCGCGTCCGGCGGTGACCGTTTCCACGAACGGAAGCAATTCGCGCTTGTCCTTTTCCAGGTCGGTCTTGTTGACGGCGAGAAGCCGCGGCACGTTGCGCTCGCGCATTGCCGCGTAGACCGCCTCGTCCTCGTCGTTCCAGCGCCCCGCCTCGACCAGCTGCACGGCCACGTCGACCTCGGCCAGCGCCGAGCGCGCCGCGCGATTGAGGCTGCGGTTCATGGCGCGCTTGGCGCCGCGGTGCAACCCCGGCGTATCCACATACAGGATCTGCCCGTCGTCGGTGGTGGAAATGCCCAGGATGCGATGCCGCGTGGTCTGCGGACGCGGGCTGACGATACTCAGGCGGAAACCGACCAGGGCATTGAGCAACGTGGACTTGCCGACGTTGGGCCGCCCGACCAGGGCCGCCAGGCCGCAACGGAACACGGCGTCGCCACCGCCCGGGCCGTTCATGCCACCACCTCCCGGCTCAGCACGTCGAGCATCCGCTCGGCGGCCGCCTGCTCGGCGGCACGGCGGCTGCCACCATGCCCCTCGATGAGAATCTCGCGTGGCACCGTGACATGGCAGGCCGCATCGAATGTCTTGGCATGATCCTCGCCATGACTGGCGATGAGCCGGTATTCGGGCAACGGCAGGCTGCGCGCCTGCAGCCATTCCTGAAGGCGTGTCTTGGCATCCTTGCGGGAGCGGGGAATAGCGGCCACGCGCTCGCCGAACAACGCCTGCACGACACCCCGGCATGCATCGAAACCACCATCCAGGTACACCGCCGCCAGCATCGCTTCCAGCGCATCGGCCAGAATCGAGTCACGTCGGTAACCGCCACTTTTCAACTCGCCCGGACCGAGGTGGAGCTTGCTGCCCAGGTCGAGCTCGCGCGCCACCACGGCCAGCGCGCGGCCGCTGACCAGCTGCGCGCGCAACCGCGACAGCTCGCCCTCGCTGGCGTGCGGATGCGCTTCGTAGAGCAGCTCGGCGACCAGCATGTTGACCAGCGAATCGCCCAGGAACTCCATGCGCTCGTTGTTGGGCCGCCCCACGCTGCGGTGGGTCAGCGCCAGCTCGGCCAGCGCGGGATCGCGGAAGGAATAATCGAGTTTCAAGAATCGGTGCCGGTCATGATCTGCATGGCCGACATGATACCTGCATGGGAGGAGCGAGGGACGAGGGGCGAGTAGCGAGGGCGTGGTTTTGGAGGCCGAGGCTAGTACGTGCAGGGGATGAGGGCGGGCGGCGGGGCGCATGGATGGAGTCGCACGAACGGCGGGCAGTGCCCGCCCTGCGCGGCTCGCCCCCAACCCCTCACCCCTCGTCCCTCTCAGTACAAATTGCCCTGCAACTGGACGCTCTTCTCGAAGTGCAGCAGGAAATCGATGTTGTAGACGAAGTGCACTTGCTGCTCGTAGTCGACGATCATGTTGGTGCCGCTCTTGTCGCGCTTGAACTGGATGTTCTGCGGCTTGATGACGTCGTCGGCGTACTGGAAGCTCAGCTTGAACATGAAATCGCGCCGGATGTCGTTCTGGGTCTTGCCCTCGACACCTTCGTCGGCAACCTGCTGCATGGCCTTGGAGACCCCGAAGTAGTCGATGTACGGCGGTACCAGCTTCATCGCCATGTAGGCGAAAAAGCCGGCGATCAGCAGAACCACGATGAACCCGATCAGCGTGATGCCGGATTGCTTCGAATGCATGCCTCGTTTCCCCCCGGGACGGCCTCACGGGCCGGTTGCGGTGATGTGTTGGGTTCTCAGAACCGGCGAAAAATCCGACCGCCGCCACGAGCATACCGCCGGGCGTGGGCCACGAGATCCGTCGCCGCCAATTCAGGGAGCCCGACGAACCCGACGGCTCGAATTGGCGGACCGGCGGACCGCCGACACACGCGTTCAGCGGCACTCGCGGCAAGTGGGCGTTTTTTCCACAGGCTCTCAGTGCAGGATGGTGCCGATCCGCGACAGCGAATCCAGACTGAACCAGATGAAGAATGCCTTGCCGGACAGGTCCTTTTCCGGGACACAGCCCTCATAACGGCTATCTTCGCTGTTGTCGCGGTTGTCGCCCATCACGAAATAGCATCCGTCGGGGACGATCTCCGGATTGTCCGCGTTGGGCACGCCCGGGGCCACGTTGATCGAAGGCATCTGGATGATCTGGTGGTCGATCCCGCCCAGGTGTTCGTGCAGCAGCACCCCGCCGTGCTGCATCACGTAGCGCTGTTCCGCCTTGTCGGCATCACCCTGGTAGGGGCCGATGGGATCGGTCTGCACCTGCTTGCCGTTGACCCACACCTGCTCGCCGCGCACCACCACCTTGTCACCCGGCACGCCGACCACACGCTTGATCCAGTTCTGCTCCGGCGCCCAGGGCGGCCGGAACACGATGATGTCGCCGCGCTCGGGCTCGCCGATATCCAGAATCTTGGTGTTGAACGCCGGCAGGCGCAGACCGTAGGCGAACTTGTTGACCAGGATGAAGTCGCCCACGTTGAGCGTCGGCATCATCGAACCGGAGGGAATACGGAACGGCTCGGCCACGAACGAGCGCAGCATCAAGACCGCCAGCACCACCGGAAACAGTGACCGTGCCCAGTCCACCGGCCACGGATCACGCGGTTTCTCGCCACGCTCGGCGGCACGACGCTTGCGCCGGGGGTTGAAGAACAGGCGGTCGAACAACCAGACCAGGCCGAGCAGCGCGGTCAGGCCCAGAAACAACGCGGCATAATCAAATTCCATGAGGGGGTCCTTTGAAACCAGGATCGGGGAACCGGGACGGAGAATCGGAAAAACGCGGGCTTGCGGTTGAACCCTTCCCCATTCCCGACTCCCGACCTTATTTGTCTACCTTCAACACGGCCAGGAACGCCTCCTGCGGGATTTCCACCCGACCCACCTGTTTCATGCGTTTCTTGCCTTCTTTCTGCTTTTCCAGAAGCTTCTTCTTGCGACTGACGTCGCCGCCATAACATTTTGCCAGCACATTCTTGCGCAGTGCCTTGACGGTGGAACGCGCAATGATCTGCGCACCCACGGCGGCCTGGATGGCCACGTCGAACTGCTGGCGCGGAATCAATTCTTTCATCCGCTCGACCAGGTCGCGGCCGCGACGATCGGCGTGCGAACGGTGCACGATGAGGCTGAGCGCATCCACGCGATCGCCATTGATGAGCACGTCCACGCGCACGAACGGGCCGGCGTCGAAGCGCAGGTGCTGATACTCCATGGACGCATAGCCGCGCGTGGCCGACTTCAGGCGGTCGAAGAAATCCAGCACCACCTCGGCCAGAGGCAGCTCGTAGGTGATCTGCACCTGGTTGCCGAGATACTGCATGTTGCGCTGCAGGCCGCGTTTCTCCTCGCACAACGTGATGACGTTCCCGACGTGGTCCTGCGGCGCCAGGATATTGGCCAGGATGATCGGCTCGCGGATTTCCTCCACCTGCGGCGACGGCGGCAGCTTGGCCGGATTGTCCAGCTCGACGATGCTGCCGTCACTCTTGAGGATTTCGTAGACCACGGTCGGCGCGGTGGTGACCAGGTTCAGGTCGTATTCGCGTTCCAGACGCTCCTGCACGATCTCCATGTGCAGCATGCCGAGAAAGCCGCAGCGGAAGCCGAAGCCCATGGCCTCGGACGATTCCGGCTCGAAAAACAGCGCCGCGTCGTTCAGGCGCAGCTTGTCCAGCGCCTCGCGCAGGTTGCCGTAGTCGTCCGAATCGACCGGGAACAGGCCCGCGAACACGCGCGGCTGCATGGTCTGAAAACCGGGCAACGGTTCCGATGCCGGGTCATTGGCCAGGGTCAGCGTGTCGCCCACCGGCGCGCCGTGTACGTCCTTGATGGCGGCGTTGATCCAGCCCACCTCGCCGGCGGACAGCTTTTTCAGTTTTTTGCGCTTGGGCGTGAACACGCCCAGTTCGTCCACACCGTGGGTGCGGCCGGTGGACATCACCTGGATCTTGTCGCCGGGCTTGATCTCGCCCTGCATCACGCGGATCAACATCACCACGCCCAGGTAGTTGTCGAACCAGGAATCGATGATCAGGGCCTGCAGCTTGTCCGAACCGCGGTCGGCCGGCGGCGGAATGCGCGCCACGATGGCCTCCAGCACGTCGCGCACGTTGAGGCCGGTCTTGGCGCTGACCGCGATGGCATCGTCGGCCTCGATGCCGATGACCGCCTCGATTTCCTCCTTGACGCGCTCGGGGTCGGCCGTGGGCAGGTCGATCTTGTTCAGCACCGGCACCACTTCCAGCCCCTGCTCCACCGCCGTGTAGCAGTTGGCCACCGACTGCGCTTCCACGCCCTGTGCGGCGTCCACCACCAGCAGCGCGCCCTCGCAGGCGGCCAGGGAACGACTGACCTCGTAGGAAAAATCCACGTGGCCCGGGGTGTCGATGAAATTGAGGTGATAGGTCTCACCATTCAGTGCCGTGTACGGCAACGACACCGACTGCGATTTGATGGTGATGCCGCGCTCGCGCTCGATGGGATTGTTGTCCAGCACCTGCTGGGCCATCTCGCGCTCCGTGAGCCCCCCGCACAACTGGATGATGCGATCGGCCAGGGTGGATTTGCCGTGGTCGATGTGGGCGATGATGGAGAAATTGCGGATATGGTCCATGGGCAAGCTGGCTGGTGATTCCGTTGCGGCGAATGAGCGGGCGGGGATTATCGCATGAATTGCCCTCCCCACCGCGAGCAACGGCCGACCGGCGGCAGCGCCGGTTTCGGCAACAAAACGGCCCCCGGCGATCTGACGCCAGGGGCCGTGCGCTCACGGCGGCAACTTGCCGTGGTCAGTGCTTTTCGGGAATGGTGATGGTGGTGAAACCGGTGTTGCCGCTGCGCGAGCGCACCAGCAGCATGATGGTGTCGCCGGGCTTGACGTCGGCCGTGAGCTTGTCGAATTCCTTGACGCTGGTCACGTCGTGCTGACCCACCATCAGGATCACGAAGCCCGGGCGCAGCCCGGCCTGCATGGCCTGACGGCCGGTGACGTTGCTGATGACCACGCCGCGGCCCTTCCTGATGTCCATGGCGTCACGCTGTTCGGCGGTGATGCTCTCCACGCTGAAGCCCATGGCGTTGGTGCCCGAGGCCTGATGGCCACCGTCGTCCGAGGAATACGAGTCCTCGTCACGCGGCTTCTCGCCCAGCTTCACCTTCACGCTCTTGTGCTTGCCGTGATGCAGCACGTCCACGGTCACGGTGGTGCCGGGTTTGGTCGCGGCCACCATCGGCGGCAGGTCGGACGCGTTCATGATCTTCTTGCCGTTGAAGGACAGGATCACGTCGCCCACTTCCAGGCCCGCCTTGTCGCCCGGGCTGCCGTCATTGACCTGGGCCACCAGCGCACCGCTGGCACTGTCCAGTTTCAACGCCTTGGCCTTGCTCGCGTCCACCGGGCCGACCATCACGCCGATCATGCCGCGCGAGACGTAGCCCTTGTCCTTGATCTGGCGTACCGCGTCCATGGCGATGTTGATGGGAATGGAGAACGACACGCCCATGTAACCGCCGGTGGAGGAATAGATCTGCGAGTTGATGCCGACCACCTGGCCGTCCAGGTTGAACAGCGGACCGCCGGAGTTGCCGCGGTTGATGGGCACGTCGGTCTGGATGAACGGCACGTCGGACTGGTCGCGCGCGCCGAAACTGCGGCCCACGGCACTGACGATGCCCTGGGTCACGGTGTAGTCGAAGTCGAACGGCGAACCGATCGCCAGCACCCACTGGCCCGGCTCCAGGCTGGACGAATCGCCCAGATTCACCGTCGGCAGGTCCTTGGCATCGACCTTGAGCAGGGCGATGTCGTAGGGCTTGTCGGTACCGACCACCTTGGCGGTCAACACGCGATGGTCGTGCAGGCGCACGGATACCTTGTCGGCGTCGTCGACGACATGGTCGTTGGTCAGGATGTAGCCGTCACTGGAGATGATGAAACCCGAACCAATGGAGGTGTGCTCCGGCTCGCCTTGCGGCGGCATGCCCGGTTGCCCGAAGAAATGCCGGAAGATTTCCGGGACGCCGGGGGGCAGTTGCTGCGGGCCACGCTGCGACGAGCGCAGGCGCGGGCCGTTGTCGCCGCCGTCGTACTTGGCCTCGACGTGGACCACCGCCGCCGAGTTCTTCTTGACGATCTGCGTGAAATCGGGCAACTGCGCCGCACAGGCACTCGCCGCCGCCATCAGCAGGGCAAGGCCAGTGGTCAGTCGCAGGGTCAGGCGATTCATGGGGATTTACCTCCTGTGATGACAATCCGGAACCGGAAGGAAAACGCGGCAGCGGCAACCGGCGCCGGGCACAAACCGGGCGCCGCGGGACGCCTCCCGCGCATGCGAACACCATGGGGCATCATCGCCGGGCCGTCCAGCGACCCGGCATGACACAAGTTACTGGATCTGCAGCCGCGAGGAACCGGCCGGAGCCTCGGCACGCGGCGCGCGCCACAATCGATACACGTCGCTGCCCTGCTCCGCCCGCCGCATGCGGCGAGCCTGCGGCAACTGCATGTAGGGCGCCAGATTGCGCTCGTAGTAGCCACCAGTCCCCTCGTTCATGCGCATCCACTGGCCGAGCGAGGAAACATTGGCGGCCGCGGGGCTGGCCAGACGCGCGGCCGAAGGCGAGGCCTGCAACCAGCGCGGCACCGCCGGCGCGCCCATGACCTCGTCAGCGCCCGCGTCGCCGGACGCCGGATGTTCCGCGCCGGCCGAGGCCAGCGTCGAAGCTGTCGTGGCATGGCCGACACCGAGCGTGGCCGGCGTGTCGTTCATCTGTGGCTGCGTGACCACCAGCGCGGCCACCGCCACACCGGCGGCGATGGCGCCTCCGGCCGACCAGCGCAACCAGCGATGCACATGCCGGCGGGGGCGGCTTTCATCGGCGGCCGTCACCGGCATCTGGACATCGACATGTTGCATGACACGCGCCACGAAATCGTCATCAGCCAACGGTGGCAAGTCGCCCCGCACGCCGTCGGCGATGAGGTGGTACCGGCTCCATGACGCGCGCAGGCCGGCGTGGCCATCCATCCGGCGCAGCATGAAGCGCACCTGGTCGTCGGACAGTTCGCCGTCGATCAGGGCGGAAAGGGTTTCGTATTCGTCGCTGTGGGTCATGTCGTCGACTCCTCACGGCCTGGCAGCAATGGCCGCAATTGTTGATCAATCGCCTCGCGGGCACGAAAAATCCGTGACCGTACCGTACCAATGGGACAATCCATGGTACGGGCAATCTCCTCGTAGCTGAGACCATCCACTTCGCGGAGGGTAATGGCGGTACGCAGCTCCTCGGGCAATTCTTTGACAGCGTCAACCACGGTTTGTTCAATTTCCTGACGCATCATTTCGCGTTCCGGCGTCGCGTTTTCCGACAGCCGCTCGGCACCAGCACCGTACACCGCATCGGCCACGTCCACATCCTCGTTGGGCGGGCGCCGGCGCATGGCCACCAGATGGTTCTTGGCGGTGTTGACGGCAATCTTGTACATCCAGGTATAGAACGCACTGTCGCCACGGAACGAGTGGATGGCGCGCCAGGCCCGCAGGAACGCCTCCTGGGCCACGTCCTGGCACTCGCTGCGATCGGCCACGTAGCGGGAAATGAGGCCCACGATGCGATGCTGGTACTTGCGTACCAGCAGGTCGAAAGCCCTGGTGTCGCCTTTTTGTACGCGCTTGACCAGCGCGCGATCCAATTCATTCTCGCCCATCCGGGCCGTTCTCCCTTGACGCGGACAGGAGCCACACGTCGTTGTAGGACTGTGAAGTCGCGATCAAGTTCAATCGTCCAGTGCTCCCGCCTGTTTTCAGAGGTGGGGGCCG
>CAZMKO010000062.1:9246-14209 GCA_964566965.1 uncultured Rhodanobacteraceae bacterium | reverse complement strand
CGTGCACGCGGCACAGGTATTCGCGTTCGATGCCGGTGCCCGGATGCATCAGCGCATTGGCGAGATCGCCGTCGGTGGTCAGCAGCAGCAGGCCGGTGGTGTTGATGTCCAGCCGGCCCACGGCGATCCAGCGCGCACCCTTGAGACGCGGCAGCTGTTCGAACACGGTGGGGCGGTCCTCGTTGTCATCACGGGTGATGACGACGCCTTCGGGCTTGTTGTAGATCAGCACTTCGGCGTTTTCGCGGCTGTCGGTGGCCACCACGAAACGGTGGTTGTCGATGACCACGTGGTCGCCGGTGCCGACGCTGCAGCCGACTTCGGCCACCTCGCCGTTGACCGTGACCTCGCCGTTGGCGATGCGCTGTTCCAGCACGCGTCGGGAACCCTGGCCGGCGTTGGCGAGCACCTTGTGCAGGCGTTCTTCCAGCTCCGGATGTCGGGCGTTGTGCTTGAGTGATAGTGTGGGACGGTTTTGCGCACTCATGCGCGATTCTCCTCGGATGATTCCTGGGGGCCGTCGACCGTGTCGGTCGTCTCGGCGTCCGCGTCGGCTGTCGTGGAGCCGGAGTCTGCGGGGGCAGGGGAAAGGGGGGTGTCGATCATGTCGTCGGCGTCGGGGGTTTCGGCGCTCGCCTCGTCGGTGGAGGCCGGCGCAGCGGGCTGCTCCGCGTCGGCGTCCGGCGCCGGCGTCGCCGGGGTATCGTCGGTATCGCCGGAGGCGTCATTGCCCTCGTCGCTGGTGTCGCTGTCGGCCAGGCTCAGCTGGGGGTCCATGGCTTCCAGATTGATGATGTCGGCCAGCGGCGGCAGCTCGTCCAGCGCCTTGAGGTTGAAATAATCGAGAAACGCGCGGGTGGTGCCGTACAGGGCCGGGTGACCCGGCGTGTCGCGATGGCCCAGCACGCGGATCCATTCACGTTCTTCCAGCGTCTTGATGATGTTGCTGGACACGGCGACGCCGCGCACCTGTTCGATCTCGCCGCGCGTGATGGGCTGGCGATAGGCGATCAGGGCCAAGGTCTCCAGCAGTGCACGCGAGTAACGGCTGGGCCGTTCGGTCCACATGCGCGCCACCCAGGGATGCACATCGCGGCGGACCTGGTAACGGAAGCCGCTGGCCACCTCGACCAGCTCGATGCCGCGCTCGGCGCAGTCGTCCGCCAGAGCCTCCAGCGCACGCGCGATGTCTTCGTGCCCGATGCCTTCGGCCGGCTCGGCCGTATCGCCGAACAGGGCTTCCAACTGCGGCACGGTCATCGGTCGCGAGGCGGCCAGCAGCGCGGCCTCGATGATTTTTTTCAGTTGCGTGATTTCCATGTCAGGACTCGTGCGCACAGACGCTCTTGGTCTTGAGGTAGATGGTGGCCAGCGGTGTCTCCTGGACGATCTCGACCAGGCGTTCCTTGGCCAGTTCGAGCATGGCGAGAAAGCTCACCACCACGCCCAGGCGCCCCTCGGCCACGGTGAACAGCGACTCGAAGCGGTGGAACTGGCCATCCTCGAGCCGGGTCAGCAGCTCGCTCATGCGCTGGCGCACGCTGAGCGGCTCGCGCTCCACCTCGTGCCGCGTGAACAGCTCGGCACGCTGCAGCACGTCCTTCAGCGCCAGCAGCATGTCGCGCATGTCCACCGGCGGCGGCACGTGGATGACATGACGGTCGGTCACGTGGGCATGCGCGGTGGAGAAATCGCGTTCCTCGCGCGGCATGGCGTCGATGTTCTCGGCGGCCTTCTTGAAGCGTTCGTACTCCTGGAGACGCCGCACCAGCTCGGCGCGCGGATCCTCTTCCTCGCCTTCCTCCACCGGCGGGCGGGGCAGCAGGAGCCGCGACTTGATCTCGGCCAGGATGGCGGCCATCAGCAGGTATTCGGCGGCCAGCTCCAAGCGCATCACGTCGCGCATCATGTCGATGTAGGCCATGTACTGGCGCGTGATCTCGGCGATCGGGATGTCCAGGATGTCCAGGTTCTGTCGGCGGATCAGGTACAGCAACAGATCCAACGGCCCCTCGAACGCCTCCAGGATCACCTCCAGGGCATCGGGCGGAATGTACAGATCCTGCGGCATCTGCAGCATCGGTTGCCCGTGCACCACCGCCAGCGGCATCTCCTGCTGCTGTGGAACCGGTACAAACATGCCTGGCGACGCGTCGGACGCGTTCGACTCGACTGGTTCGGTGCTCATCTGAGCGTATCGACCCTTGGATGATGGACTCGGCCACCCGGCGGCGGCAGATATGCATGCACGACCTCGGTCATGCCGGTTTCATGGCGTGCGGTCCGGCCGGGCACGCATGCTGGCCAGGCATGGATGCGGCGGTACCACCGTAATGCGAAGGCGACCCGGCAACGCGGGCGCCGCAATGGCCACGTGCGACACGATGGCCGGGCCCCGTATCCGCGGGCCTGATTGTTCTAATGGGACAGACGGCCCGCTTCCCCGGGATGGCACCCACCGGCGCCTCCGGACGCAACATCGAGATGCCGCCTGTGGTGTCAAAGATTATCGCCAGAAGACGAGCAAGTCCAGCCCCCGCGTCGTGCCGGCATGCCCGCGTCATGCCGGCCGGCGCGACGTGGCCGGTACGGCCGATTGTGGCAAAATGTGACCGGTTGTGTCATTTCCACGGAAGGCGGGGGGGGGCGCGGCGTGATTCCACGCGGCATCAGGTGTTGGCCCGGATATTGCTTGATTGCACGATGAACAGGCGGGCCATGCAAGGAGACCAACGTGCCAGACAACAGGGAACCCGGTCACGATGATGTCGGCGGGCTGCGACATGCACGGCTGCGCATCGAGACGACGGTGTTGATGAGCCGGGGCAGCGAGGCGTTCCCGACCGAGCTGGAGGACATCTCGGCCACCGGCGTGCTGCTGCGCCGTCCCCGCAACTGGCGGGGACGCGTCGGGCAGACCTGGGTGCTCGACATGATTTTCAGCCGTGACCTGCATATCCATCTCGAGGCGGTGGTGGCGCGCATCGCGGACGGCCGCGTCGGCCTGGCCTACACGCGCATTCCGGACGACAAACAGGCCGCGCTGTGGAACCTGCTCGGCGGCTATGCCGACAAGCTGGAATTCTGGTCCGCGGACGATTGAGCCGGGCGGTCGCGGTGACGCCCTCAGGCCTCGCCGTTTTTTCCGTTTTCGCCTTTTTCTTCCTCGCGCAGTTCACGGCGCAGGATCTTGCCAACGTTGCTCTTGGGCAGGCTGTCGCGGAATTCGATGGCCTTGGGGCGCTTGTAGCCGGTCAGTTCCTGGCGGCAGAACTGCATCAGCTCGTCCTCGCTGAGCGAGTCGTCTTTTTTCACCACGAACAGCTTGACCACCTCGCCGGAATGCTCGTCCGGCTTGCCCACGGCGGCGACCTCGGCCACTTTCGGATGCCGGATGACCACGTCCTCGACCTCGTTGGGGTACACGTTGAACCCCGACACCAGAATCATGTCCTTCTTGCGGTCGACGATGTAGACGAAACCGTCTTCGTCCATGCGCGCCACGTCACCGGTGTGCAGCCAGCCCTCGGCGGTGAGGACCTTGTCGGTTTCCTCCGGACGGTTCCAATAGCCCTTCATGACCTGCGGCCCGTGCACCATCAACTCGCCGACCTCGTCGAAAGGCAGCGGCTCGCCTTCCTCCGACCAGATGGCGACGTCCGTGGACGGGATGGGCAGCCCGATCGAGCCGTTGTAGTCGCCCAGGTCGAGCGGGTTGATGCAGACGGCCGGTGCGGTTTCGGTCAGGCCGTAGGCTTCCAGCAGCGGGCAACCGGTGGTTTTCTTCCAGCGTTCGGCCACGGTGCGCTGTACCGCCATGCCGCCGCCCAGGGTCAAACGCAGGCCCGAGAAGTCCAGTTTGTCGAAACCGTCGGTGTTGAGCAGCCCGTTGAAGAGCGTGTTGACGCCGGTCAGCGCCGTGAAGCCCGAGCCGCGCAGCTCCTTCACGAAACCGGGCATGTCGCGCGGGTTGGTGATGAGATGGTTGAGACCGCCAAGACGCATGAAGACCAGCCCGTTGGCCGTCAGCGAAAAGATGTGATAGAGGGGCAGGGCGGTGATGATGACTTCCTCGCCCGGTGTGACCACGCCGCCGATCCAGACGCCGGCCTGCAGCATGTTGGCGATCATATTGGCATGCGTCAGCATGGCGCCCTTGGCCACGCCGGTGGTGCCGCCGGTGTACTGCAGAAACACCACGTCGTCATGCCCCAGCTCCACGCGCTTGTGGCGGTGGCGTGCTCCCCGCTTGAGCGCGTCGCGGAAGCGTACCGCGCCGTCGAGATGAAACGGCGGCACCATCTTCTTGATGTGCTTGAGCACGAAATTGACCACGGCCCCCTTGGGGAAACCGAGCAGATCGCCGATGCCGGTGGTGACGATGTGCTTGACCGGCGTGTCGGCGACCACCTTCTGCAGGGTGTTGGCGAAATTGTCCAACACGACAATCGCCGCCGCTTCGGCGTCGGTCAGCTGGTGCTTCAACTCGCGCGCGGTGTACATGGGGTTGGTGTTGACCACCACCAGGCCGGCGCGCATGGCGCCGAACAGGGCGATCGGATATTGCAGCACGTTGGGCAGCATGATCGCGATGCGGTCGCCCTTGCACAGACCCAACTCGCCGGTCAGATAGCCGGCGAACTGGCGGCTGGCCCGGTCGACCTCGTCATAGGTCAGCGTGCGACCGAAGTTGCGAAATGCCGGCCGATGCCGAAAGCGCTCGAATGCCTCCTCGACCACGTCCACCAGCGACGTATAGGTATCGACGTCGATCGTCTCCGGCACGCCGGCCGGGTAGTGTGCCAGCCAAGGACGTTCTGTGTTCATGGGCTCCCCATATGGCAAACGGTCGTTTACATTGGAGCATAGCGGCAACCGCTGGCAAGCGCGAGAGGACTCCATGACCGGTGCAGGTGTGCGTTGGCGCGGCGTGGCATGGCTGGTGGCGACCGTCGTGGTGGCG
>CAZMKO010000062.1:0-9146 GCA_964566965.1 uncultured Rhodanobacteraceae bacterium | reverse complement strand
TGCAGGTGTGCGTTGGCGCGGCGTGGCATGGCTGGTGGCGACCGTCGTGGTGGCGCTCGGCGGATGTCGGCGCGCGCCGGACGAGGTGCGTATCACGTGACCACGGCATGGCGGCTGGAAGACGGCCGTTGGCGGTGCTATCACGCCGCCTGGAAGCGTCGACGCCCGCGTGAAAGCGATGTCACGCGGATACAAGCTTGCCCGCGACCACGCTGCATCGCAGCAGTGGGCCGCCGATCCAGTACGCCAGGTCGGCCGGCTCGCGTGCGTGCCAGATGGCAAGGTCCGCGCGCTGGCCCACCTCGAGGCGGCCGCGGTCGTCCAGCCCCAATGCCCGCGCCGCGTTGACGGTGGCGCCACGCAGTGCTTCCTCCGGCGTCAACCGGAACAGCGTGCAGGCCATGCTCATGCCCAGACGCAGTGAAAGCAGGGGCGAGGTGCCCGGGTTCAGGTCGGTGGCGATGGCGATGGGGACGCCATGCTTGCGCAGCAGGTGCACCGGCGGCACGGTGGTGTCGCGCAGTGCGTAGAAGGCACCGGGCAACAGGGTGGCCACCGTGCCGGCGGCGGCCATCGCTTCGATCCCGGACTCATCCAGGTGTTCGAGGTGGTCGGCGGACAAACCGCCGAACTCGGCCACCAGCGCGGCGCCATCCAGATTGGAGAGCTGCTCGGCGTGCAGTTTCACGGGGATGTCCAGTGCCCGCGCGGCGTCGAACACACGCCGGGTTTCGGCGCGGGTGAATCCGATGCCTTCGCAGAATGCGTCCACCGCATCCACCAGTCCCTCGGCGGCCAGCGTCGGCAGCATGTCGTCGCAGACCGCGCCCACGTAGGCATCGCGGTCGTCGGCGAATTCGGCGGGCAGGGCGTGCAGGCCGAGGAAGCTGGTGCGCACGGTCATGCCAAGCTCGGTACCGATACGCCGCGCCACACGCAGCATGCGCCGTTCGGCTTGCAGCTCCAGACCGTATCCGGACTTGATTTCCAGCGTGGTGACGCCGTCGGCCAGCAACGCGCGGGCGCGCGGCAGCGATTGCGCGAACAACTCGTCCTCGCTGGCGGCACGGGTGTTGGCCACCGACGAGACGATGCCGCCTCCGGCACGCGCGATGGCCTGGTAGTCGGCGCCGTTGAGGCGCATCTCGAATTCGTTGGCACGATCGCCGCCAAACACCAGATGGGTGTGGCAGTCGACCAGACCCGGCGTCACCAGGGCGCCGTCCAGCGGCACGACCTCGCGTGCCGCGAACACCTGCGCGGCGGCATCCTCCCGGCTGCCGATCCATGCGATGCGTCCGTCCTTGCACGCCAGTGCGGCATCGCGCACGAGGCCGTAGCCGTCATCGCCGCGCAGGGTGGCCAGGGTCGTGTCGGTCAGCAGCAGGTCCCAGTCTGGTTGGCTCATGGGGTGTCTCCGGTGTGGCGTGGGTCGTCCATTATGCGGTGACGGTCAACGTCACGGGCTGGTCAGTGCCCGGAACCGGGGCGCGTCTCCGGATGCGGCACCCAGCGTGTCTCGTACAGGTCGTAGCGGCGGTCGCGAAGGTTCTGCACGGTGCCGGAATTGCGGGCCGTGGCCAGGCTTTCCAGTCGCAGGTCGGCGAACAACACGGTTTCAATGTTGGGGGTGGAGTCGGCAGCGATGCCGTCGCGGGCAAAGGGGAAGTCACACGGCGTCAGGATGCAGCTCTGCCCATACTGGATGTCGAAGTTGTTGACCCGGGGCAGGTTGCCGACATTGCCGGACATCACCACGTAGCACTGGTTTTCGATGGCGCGTGCCTGGGCGCAATAACGCACGCGCAGGTAGCCTTCGCGCACGTCGGTGCAAAACGGCACGAACAACATCAGCGCTCCCTGGTCGGTGAGATGGCGCGCGACTTCCGGAAATTCGGTGTCGTAGCAGATCATCACCCCGATCGGGCCGCAGTCGGTGGGGATCACCGCCGCATTCTCGCCGCCGGTGATGTTCCACACGTTGCGTTCGCTGGGCGTCGGATGCAGCTTTTCACGCTCGTGGATGGAACCGTCGCGCAGACACACGTAGCACACGTTGTGGATGTCGCCGTTGGGCTGCTCGGTCGGATGCGAACCGGCGATGATGTTGATGTTGTAGTCCACGGCCAGACGCGAGAACAGCTTCTTTACCTGCGGGGTGTATTCGCTGAGGCGGCGGATGGTGTCGAACGGCGACATGCGCAGGTTTTCCGTCGACAGCAGTTGCAGCGTGATCAGCTCGGGAAAGGTGACGAAGTCGGCGTTGTAGTCGGCCGCGATGTCGGTGAAATATTCCACTTGCGCGGCAAAGTCGTCGAACGATTTGATCGGGCGCTGTTGATACTGCACCGAGGCCACGCGCACGCTGTCGGGCAGGCGTTTTTGCGACACCACCGGCGGCATGTCCGGCTGCTGCATCAGGCGTGGATTGCGCCACACCAGGTGCACCGCATAGCCCAGCGAATCGTGGTCGGTGGGGTCATAGTTGGGCAGGATGCCGATGACCTCGAAGTCGTTGGACAGCTGGAAACTCAAGGTCGCGTCGCGGCGCTTGCCGTCGACCACCGCCTGCACGTACTCGCGGGCGCTGCCGTAACGGCGCATGTGACGGGCCAGGCCGGGGATGCGGCCACCGAACACGATGCCGCGCAACTTGAGGTCCGTGCACAGGCGTTTGCGCGCACGGTACAGGCGCTGGCCAATGCGGCGGCCGCGGAAATCCGGATGCACCACCACTTCCATGCCGTACAGCCAGGTGCCATCGGGCTTGTGCCGGGCCGCCATGCCGCCACGCGTGATCTGCGCCCAGGTGTGTGGCGCCAGCGCACTGGTTTCATCGATGCGGAAGGTGGCGCAGTAGCCGACGATGCGGCCGCTGTACTCGACCACGAACTGGCCCTCGGCGAAGTGGGTCTGCTGCGAGCGCAGCATCTCCGCCGAATAGCCGAATTCCGGCGGGTATACGCGACCGGTCAGTTCCAGCAGCTGCGGAACGTCGTCCGGACGTGCCTGGCGGACATGGAGTTTGGCGCGCTGTTCCCCGTTTTTGGTCGGCATTGATGGGTTCCTTGTTCGTTTTCCACCCAGTGTGCCAGACGCCCGGCTGTGACGGGTTACACTCCCGGCATGTCCCATACCCCGTATTCATCCATGAACGAACCGGGCTCCGATGCCGCCACGCTGCCGGGCATGATCAACCTGCATTCGCACGCCTTCCAGCGCGCCATGGCCGGGCTCGCCGAACGGCGTGGCGCCGGCAACGACAGCTTCTGGACGTGGCGCGAAATCATGTACGACTACGCCACCCGCATCGGCCCGGACGACCTGCAGGCCATCGCCGCGCAGCTGTACGTGGAAATGCTCAAGGCCGGCTATACGCACGTCTGCGAGTTCCACTATCTGCACCACCGTCCCGATGGCACGCCGTACCCGAATGCGGCGGCGATGAGCGAAGCGATCATCGCCGCGGCCGCCGAGACCGGTATCGGCCTGACGCTGTTGCCGGTGCTGTACATGACAGGCGGCTTCGACGCGCGTCCATTGGATGCCCGTCAGCGCCGTTTCGGTCATGACGTGGATGCCTTCCTGGGTTTGCTGGACAGCTTGCGCGGGCGTCTCGGCGCCGGCCAGCGATTGGGCATGGCCTTCCATTCATTGCGTGCGGTGCCGCCGCAGGCATTGCATGGCGTCCTCGACAGCGGCGTTGTCGACAGCATGCCCATCCACATCCACATCGCCGAGCAGGTTGCCGAGGTCGAAGGTTGTCTTCAGACGCGTGGCGCGCGCCCGGTACGCTGGCTGCTGGACAACGCGCCGGTGGATGCGCGCTGGTGTCTGGTGCATGCCACCCACATGGACGCCGCCGAAACCGCCGATCTGGCACGCAGCGGCGCCGTCGCGGGGCTGTGCCCGACCACCGAAGCCAGCCTCGGCGACGGCCTGTTCCCGCTGCCCGATTACCTGGATGCGGGGGGCAATTGGGGCATCGGTTCGGACTCGCATATCTCGGTGTCGCCCGTGGAAGAGTTGCGCTGGCTGGAGTACGGCCAACGCCTGGCGACCCACCGCCGTGCCGTGGCGGCACGCCATGCCGGGGAAAACCTGGGCGCGGTGCTGTGGCCGCAAGCCGTCGCGGGCGGCCTGCGCGCCGCCGGCATGGAGGCCGCGGACGTCGGCGACACCCACCTGCGTCTGGACACCGACTCGCCGCTGCTCGCCGCCCGTCATGGCAGCGACATCCTGGACAGCTTCCTGTTCACCGGCAACACGCCGCTGGTGCGCGACGTGCAAGTCGCCGGCCGCGAGCTCGTGCGCGATTTCCGGCACGTCGACGAAGCACGCATCGCACGGCGCTACCGAACCACCGTCGAGGCGTTGGCAGCCGGGTAGTTTCAGCCAGGCGTCGCGACCATGCATCGCTTCCGCAGGCACCGCGACATAAACGCACCGATTCATCAGCCCGGGCAAGTGCACCCTGGCAGACCGCGCCCGAGGATGCAGGGAAAGTGCACTCCGACCCCTGTTCTGTGTGGACCCCTGTTCTGTGCCTGTTCTGCTAGTCGGTTTCACGTGCACGAACCATGCTTGCGGCCATACCCAGTATCACCGAGGCCAGCACGCACCAACCCGCCATCCAGACCATTTGTGTCGGCAACGACAGGCCCATGTCGATGAGGGTTCCGGTCAAGCCCGGGCCCAGCGCCGTGGCCAGCACCATGCCCGCCACGATGATGGCGCGGATGCCACCGAGGTTGGCCAGGCCATAGACCTCCGGCCACAAGGCCCCGAGCAGGGTTTGCGTGAAACCGCTGCTTACGCCGAGCAGGAACATGAACACGTAGACGCCCCACACCGGCGCCACCAGCCCTACCACCAGCGTGGCCACCGCCAGCGGCGCCAGGAAAAACGGCAGCAGACGCAAGGCACCGAAGCGGTCTACCAGGTGACCGCAGAACAGGCCGAACACGACGGTGGTCACGGCCATGACCGGGAACGCGCCGACGAAGGCCAGCGGATCGTAACCGCGCAAGGCAATCAGGTAGCCCTGGTGGAAAAAGATCGTGGTGCCGATGAACGGCGGCGCCAGCACGCCGACCAAGAGCAGATAGAACACCGGGTCACGGATCACCTCGCTGCGGGTCCAGTCCCTGGCCAGATGCTCGCCCGCCCGGGCATGCTCGCGTGCATGCGGGACGCGCGGCTCGTGCATCAGTTTCAGGATGGCCGGATAACCGATCATCATCAGCAATGCCGCGGCAACCAGCCACGGTGAGCGCCAGTCGCCGGCATCTCGGGCCAGCACAAAGGCCAGCGGAAACAACGCCGAGCCGGCCTGCAGGCCGATCGCCACCAGGGCCATGGCGCGGCCGCGACTGGCCACGAACCAGCGCCCGGTTTCGGTGAAGGCGATCTCGGTCATCATGCCCTGCCCGAACAGGCGCAGCATGTACAGGGCCAGCACCAGCACCAGCACATGCGGGGCAAACGCCAGCAACAGGCAGGCAACGGCCAGCAAGGGCATGGAAAAGCGCACCACCTTCCAGCCCGGGGCCAGGTCCAGGCTGCGTCCCAGCCACGGCAACGTCAACGCGCTGGCCAGTGTCGCGACCATGTACAGGCCACCGAACTCGCCTCCGGACAGGTCGAACCGGGCCCGGATGTCGTTGCCGGACAGGCCGATGAAGAAGGTCTGCCCGAACGACGAAAAGAGGGTGAGCAGAAAGCCGGCACTGATCCAGCGCAGGTTGGTCCGGGCGAAATGCAGGTGGTCCCTGAGAAACAGGTGCATCGTGCGCAACCGTCAGCGCACGACCAGCACCGGCAGCAGGCAGCGCCGGATGAGCGTGGTCGTCGTGCTGCCGAGCAGCAACTCGCGCATTTTCGAATGACCGTAGGCACCCATCGCCAGCAGGTGCATGTCGTGTGTTTCGACGTAGGCGGGAATGACCTGCGCGGCATCGCCACGGATCACCTGTACCCGGCACGCCACCGGACTGTCACGGAACAGGTCCTCGACCCACGCCATCGCCTCGGCACTGCCGGCATCTTCACTGCAGGCCATGACCACATGACACTCCGATCCGGTCGTCAACGGGCTGCACGCCACCATCCCCACCGCCTTGCGCGCCCCCTTGCTGCCGTCGAAAGCGACCAGTACCCGCTCGACTTCCCGGAAAGCACGGGATGCCACCAGGACCGGCTGTGCGGATGCACGCAATACGCGCTCCAGATTGGAACCCAGGTGCAACTTGGCAAAGTCGGCGGCCACGCCGCGCTTGCCGATGACCGTCAAGGCGCGATCAGCGGCCTCGGCATCCAGGATGTCGACCAGTTCGCCATGGCGCAGGCGGGTATGGATCGATGCGATGCCCTTGTCCGCAAGATGCGTGCGAGCGGCATCCAGCAACCGGCGCCCCTGCGCCATCGCCAGCCTGGCGCGTTGCTCGTCGAGCGCGGCCAGTTCGGTCAGCAATGCATCGCCGGCATCCATGCCGATGCTGCCGCTGAAATCGGTGCTGTCGGCCCGCTCGGGGTGGCGCTCCAACGCATGCAACAACTCCACGCCAATACCAAGGCGCGAAGCCGCCCAGGCGGCGTGGTCCAGCACGCTGTGGGTGTATTGTGAATCATCGATGCAGGCAAACGACGCGGTCATGGCGATCTCCTCAATGGCTCATCAAGCGTTCCACGGCATCGGACTTGTCATGCACGCCAAGCTTGTCCACCAGCGTGGCGCTGGCTTCGTTCATGCCATGCAAATCCACGCGGGCGCCCTCGCGCCGGAACTTCAGCACGACTTTGTCGAGTGCGCCGATCGCCGTCAAATCCCAGAAGTGGGCGCGGCTGACATCGATGCGCACCACGTCCAGCGCTTCGCTGAAGTCGAAGCTGTTGATGAAAGCATCGGCCGAGGCAAAGAACACCTGCCCCGTCACGCGATACGCGCGCACCCGCTCTTGCTCATCGGATTCGGATGCGACGTGCAGGACCTGGCCGACCTTGCGCGCGAAAAACAGCGCGCTCAACAACACGCCCACGAGCACGCCGATGGCCAGGTTGCTGGTGGCCACCACGATCACCACGGTGGCGATCATCACGGTACTGGACGACTTGGGATGCTTGCGCAGGTTGCGGAACGAAGCCCAGTTGAAGGTGCCGATGGACACCATGACCATCACCGCCACCAATGACGCCATGGGAATCATGGCCAGCAGCGGCTTGGCGAACACCACCAGGACCAGCAGGAACGCACCGGCCACCAAGGTGGACAGGCGCCCGCGTCCGCCCGATTTCACGTTGATCACGCTCTGCCCGATCATGGCGCAACCGGCCATGCCGCCGAACAGGCCGGATACGAAGTTGGCGACACCTTGTCCCATGCACTCGCGATGCTTGTCACTGCCGGTGTCGGTGAAGTCATCCACGATGGTCGCCGTCATCATGGTTTCCAGCAGGCCCACCGCCGCGATGGTCACGGCGTACGGCAGCACGATCCACAAGGTCTCCAGGTTCAGCGGCACGTCCGGCCACAGGAAAACCGGCAGTGCGTCCGGCAGTTTGCCCATGTCGGCCACCGTCGGCACGTCCACGCCCGCCCACACGCAAACCACGGTGAGCACGACGATGGAAATCAGCGGCGACGGCACGGCCCGGGTCAGCCGCGGAAGCCCGTAGATGATCGCCAGGCCTCCCAGCACCAGCACGTAAACGATCCAGGACTCGCCGATCACCTGCGGCATCTGCGCCAGGAAAATCAGGATTGCCAGGGCGTTCACGAAGCCCGTCACCACCGAGCGCGACACGAAGCGCATCAGGTTGGCCACCTTCAAGGCGCCGAAGGCGAACTGCAGCACGCCGGTCAGCAACGTGGTGAGCAGCAGGTACTGCAGGCCATGGTCGCGGACCAGGGTCACCATGACCAGCGCCGTGGAGCCGGTGGCGGCCGAAATCATGCCCACGCGCCCGCCACTGAAGGCAATGGTTACCGCGATACAGAAGGACGCATACAGGCCGACCTCGGGATCCACGCCGGCGATGATCGAAAAGGCGATCGCCTCGGGAATCAGGGCCATGGCCACGACCATGCCCGACAGGACGTCATTGCGGATATTGCCCAGCCAATCCTGGCGCCAGGTACTCGTCATCATGAAAATTCCACAGGGACATGCCGACGTCCCACGCTGGCTGCGTGACGTCAACGGCAAGTCAAAAAGAAAAAATGAAAGGTGTGCGCTTCGTCGGAACGGGCGCGGAAGGCGCACAGCGCCTTATCCTGCATCATTCACCAGGATGTTACCGTGCCGGTCGAATGACACGTCCGGCACGGTTTTCGCTCGGTCAGCATGCTCAACGTAGTGCAACGGTGCCTGCGTGCCCCTCGGTCGCGATAACCGTGTCGCACATGCCCTTGGCCCTGCCCGCGACGAACCCTGATGGATGATGCGGGTTATGGCGGCGTAATGAGCCGGTTGCGGCGATGGTACGTCGTCATGATCATCCGGTTAGTGTAACAACAATACGCATGCTCGGGGGCATTCCCCCGGCATGCCGCCCAGAAGGGATCGGCGGACAATGCCCGCTCTGCACATCAGGTTTGATGGTCAGTACCAGGCGGAGTCGATCGGATGGTGACGCTGACGGTTGGAGGTGCCTTGGGGGCGGGAGCGACCTGGCGGCGCTTGAACTCGGTGGCCAGGATCCGTCGCGCCACGCAAGAAGGGGCGCAAGAACAAGGTAAAAACCAGAAAAAAAGGGGTCAGAGTCTGAGGTTTCCCCACGAATTCACGTCGGGACGCCAAGCTGGTTGAGCAAAGTCGGTGTGGGGAAGGGCGGGGTCAGGTTCACATACGCCTGTCTGAATTTCAGTCTGGGCGGTCAGTTTACGTTTTTTCGGGCGGTGGTCCCGATGTGCGTCTGCAATCCGGTGGTTTGCCGTCGATCATGACCCTGAACCACGCCATCGAAGCGCACCTCGGTGAAAGGTGGGGAGCGGGTTCGTAACCATTTTGACTTCAATGTTGAGCGGCGGTCCATGCGTTGGCGTCGAAGCAGGTGCTTGTGGGGATGGTATCCGCCCGCCCTTGCAGAGCGACTTTTTCAGGCCACACCGCCCGGTTCGACATGCTTGAAATCCTGCGGCGGCGCGA
>CAZMKO010000061.1:0-14297 GCA_964566965.1 uncultured Rhodanobacteraceae bacterium | reverse complement strand
TTCTTGGCTTCGGCGGTGTCCTGCACGCCGGCCAGCTCGACCACGATGCGGTTTTCACCCTGCTGCTGGATCAGTGGTTCGGAGACGCCCAGTGCATTGATGCGGTTGCGCAACGTGCCGACGTTCTGCTTGATCGCATCCTGCGCCAGGTCGCGCAGCTTCTGCTCGGCCATCGTGGCTTCCAGCACATACCGGTTGCCGCCGCCGCTGCCATTGGCAAGCTGGAGATCCTCGTAATTCTGGCCGATCAGCGTGGCGGCGCGATCACGGTCGGCACCGGAACGCAATACCACGCGGGCGCCCACGCCCGCGCTGGTCGGGGTGACGTTGGAATACCGGATCTTGTTGTTGCGCAGCAGGTCGCGGATGTTCTCGACGTAGGCGGTTTCCTGCTTCTCGCGGACGGCGTCCTGGTTCACTTCCATCAGGAAATGCACACCACCTTGCAGATCGAGCCCCAAGCGCATGGAGTTGGCATGGATGGACTGCAACCAGGAGGGCACCGTCGAGGCCAGGTTCAGTGCCACGACGTAGCCG
The DNA here is from genome assembly GCA_964566965.1 of uncultured Rhodanobacteraceae bacterium. Lineage (GTDB taxonomy): Bacteria > Pseudomonadota > Gammaproteobacteria > Xanthomonadales > Rhodanobacteraceae > Oleiagrimonas. The sequence goes on along the minus strand of CAZMKO010000061.1, from coordinate 13,760 downwards.
TCGCCCAGTTCCTCGGTCAGGGTGTCGGAGGCTTTCAGCTGCACTTCGGGGCTGGTGAACCGAACCAGCAGCCGCCCCGAATCCTGGTCCAGGTCCAGCTTGTCGAAGGCGATCTTGCGATCCTGGAGAATGCCGCGTACCCGTGCCTCCAGAGCCTTGTCCACGGTGGCACCGCGGTTGGCGGAAACCTGCACCGCCGGCTCGCGCTGGTACATATTGGGCACCGCGTACAACACGCCCAACGCCAACACCACGACCACCAGCGCATATTTCCAGCGTGGAAAATCACTCATGCGTCAAATCCGTCTAAATCACGGCCGTTCCGGACGGCCGACATGCAGGTGGCCGCATGTGCGGCCACCCTCCCCCTCAAGCCGACTTCAGCGTGCCCTTGGGCAGCACCTGCGCGATCGAAGCGCGCTGCAGCTTGATCTTCACGCCATCGGCGATTTCCACCGTGACGAACGAGTCGCCCAGCGCGTCGATGCGGCCAGCGACGCCACCGTTGGTGATCACCTCGTCGCCCTTGCCCAGCGCCTCGATCATGGCCTTGTGCTGCTTCTGACGCTTCTGCTGCGGACGGATCATCATGAAGTACATGAGCACGAACATGACGATGATGACGATGAAGAACGACGCGCCGCCACCGGCCGGGGCGGGCGCTTCGGCACCCAGGGCCACGCTGTTGAGAATGGACAGGTCCATGATGACTCCAAACGTTGGTCACGGCCCGCAGGACACGGCGCCGTCAAGATAAAGATTGCCGATTATGCCACGAGGTTCCCCGCCAATGCAGTGTCGCCCGTCATGGTCGCGGGCCGGGAGCATGTGAAAAAACACCCGCCTGCAGCGAATGCCGCTGAACACGCATGCTGGCGGCCGCCAATCCGCCAATTGAAGTCATTCCATCCACCGGGTCCCCGCATTGGCGGTACCGGGCCTGGCCACATGCGCCCAACGACATGAACGACATGTTTGCTGCCGCGGTCGAATTCAGACCACCCGCGCGCCCCGGCGCCGGGCGTGGAAGGCGGCCACGAAATCGTCCAGCCGGTCCGCCGCGATGGCGTCGCGCAGGCCGGCCATGAGTCGCTGGTAATGACGCAGGTTGTGGATGGTGGCCAGCTGCGCGCCCAGGATCTCGTTGCAGCGATCCAGATGACGCAGGTAGGCACGGCTGAAACCGTGCGTACAGGTGTAACAATCGCAGCCTTCCTCGACGACCCCGGTATCGTCGGCAAAACGTGCATTGCGGATGCGCAGCGTGCCGCTGTCGGTAAACAGGAAGCCGTTGCGCGCGTTGCGCGTGGGCATGACGCAATCGAACATGTCCACGCCCCGGCACACCGCCTCGACAATGTCTTCGGGCCGTCCCACGCCCATCAGGTAACGCGGCCGCGCGGCCGGCAACAGCGAGGTGCTGAAATCCAGGGTGCGGTTGCGCACCGCCTCGGGTTCGCCCACTGCCAGGCCGCCCAGCGCGTAGCCATCGAAGCCGATTTCCACCAGCGCCTCGGCCGAACGTCGGCGCAGGGTCTCGTGCACACCGCCCTGTACGATGCCGAACAGCGCGTTGGGATTGGCCCCGTCGTCGAACGCACGCCGCGAGCGCGCCGCCCAGCGCATCGAAAGCTCCATGGAGCACGCCGCCTCGGCCTCGGTGGTCAGACGCCCGTCCACTTCGTAGGGCGTACATTCGTCGAAGGCCATGACGATGTCCGAGTCCAACACCTGCTGGATGCGCATCGACTCTTCCGGCGACAGGAACACCCGGGAGCCGTCCACCGGCGAGGCGAACGTCACGCCCTCCTCGGTCAACTTGCGGCGATGGGCCAGCGAGAACACCTGGAAGCCACCCGAATCGGTGAGGATCGGGCCGTTCCAGCCGGCGAACCGATGCAACCCGCCGAACTTGCCGATGACGTCCAGCCCCGGACGCAGGAACAGGTGGAAAGTGTTGCCCAGGATGATCTCGGCGCCGACATCGCGCAGGTCACGCGGCGTCATCGCCTTGACCGTGCCGTAGGTTCCCACCGGCATGAAGCACGGCGTCTGCACCGTGCCGCGCGCAAAATGAAGCCGGCCGCGGCGGGCCGCGCCCGACGTGGCGAGAAGATCGAACTGGAGTGCTGTCATCCGGCCATTATCGCGGCTTTCGGCCCGGATCGGAAAGGGCCGGAGGCGCAAACCATCGCGGCCATGGGCCGCCCCCACAAGGTTTGCATGGAGTTTCATGAAACCCCTGTGGGGGCGGCCCATGGCCGCGGTGGCCGAACCGTGGACGGCGATTTACATTTCCACGAAACGCAGCGTGGCACCGGTCGGCTTGACCGCCTCGGCCACGCGCTGCTGGTCGGCCTGGTCACCGATGAACAGGATGATCACGCCCTTCAGGGCGCCGGGCTGCGAGTTCTTCAACGCTTCGATGGCCAGATCGGCGGTCTTGGCCGACTCGGGGCCACCCAGGGCGATCAGGTTGCCCGGCGTCACGCCACGGGAAATGATCGACGAGACGTTTTCCAGCTGGCGCTCGCGCTGGGCCTTGGCCTCGTCACTGTCGCCACCGGGCACCAGGTACGGGTACGGGCGGTCGGCGGTCATGCCTTGCATGTTCTGGCTGAGCACCTGCGAGAGGTACTTGCCCCAGGCCGCGCTGTCGTTGGGATCGGTCGGCTTGCTGACCTGGGCGGTCTGGGTTTCCTGCTGGGCGGTGTCGTCGGCGCCGTTGTTGCAGGCGGCGAGGGTCATCGTGCCGGTCAGGGCAAGAAGGGCAACGAGGGCGTATTTGCGCATGGGATTCACCTTTTTGACTGTCTGGAGTCGGAAATGCGTCACCGGGCATCTTACCCCGGTGAACCGTTCAACGCTCGCTCAATGATCGGGGGCATCCTGCTGGCGCCAGCGCTTGCGCATGGCTTCCTGCACCGCCGGGTGCACGAACCCCGACACGTCCCCGCCCAGATGGGCGATCTCGCGCACCAGCGAGGAGGAGATGAAGCTGTACTGCTCGGCCGGCGTCAGGAACAAGGTCTCGGCCTCGGGGATGAGATGCCGGTTCATGCTGGCCAGCTGGAATTCGTATTCAAAATCGGACACCGCACGCAACCCGCGCAGGATCACGTGGGCCCCGATCTCCTGCACGAAATGAGCCAGCAGCACGTCGAAACCGCGCACTTCCACGTTGGGAAGGTCGGCCAGCGCCAGGCGGGCCAGGGAAATGCGGTCCTCGAGGCCGAAACTGGGCCCCTTGCCGGTGTTCTTCGCCACCGCCACTACCACGCGGTCGAACAGGGGCGCGGCGCGCGCCACCAGGTCGGCATGGCCGTTGGTGATCGGGTCGAAGGTGCCGGGATACACGGCCACCCGCGTCCCGGTTCGGGAGTCGTCCGTCATGGAATACCCTTGAGCCGTCGATCGTGACTGGGAGACGGCTAGCTTAACCCGGACCATGCGCGCCTTGCACACCGCGCCAACCCGCATGCCGGCGGCCGCCTATTCCCCGCCACGACGATACAGCACATGTGCCACTTCACCGGCGCGTCCCTGCCGGTGGACCCGCCACGCCGGTGGCGCCGACAGCCTGCACGTGGCCGGCATCTCGACATGGATGAACGCCCGCGGCGCCAACCACCCGCCCTGCTCCAGCCGCTCCATGGCCGCCTGCCAGCCATCCGCGTCGAACGGTGGGTCCAGGAACACCACGTCGAAGGCGGCCGGTGCCATACCACGCAACCATTGCAGTGCGTCGGCGTGCACCACCTCGCCGGCCGCACCCAGGCGCGCCAGATTGGCACGCAACGCCGCGGCCAGGTCCGCGTCACGCTCCACGAAACACGCCGCGGCGGCACCGCGCGACAGCGCCTCGACACCCAGTGCGCCACTGCCGGCGAACGTGTCCAGGCAGCGGGAACCGGGTACCCATGCCTGCAGCCAGTTGAACAGCGTTTCGCGTATCCGTGCCGGTGTCGGCCGCAACCCCGGACGGTCCGGCACCGCCAGCACCGACCCGCGCAGCGTCCCGGCACCGATCCGCACCCGCCCGGGCGTGCCATGCGCGCGACGCGTCATGCCCGCACCGCCCTGCCGGCCGCGGAAACGCGCCCCGCCGGTGCTAGCATGAGCCCCCCACCACCTGCCTTCAGCAAACTTTCCATGCTCAAGTTCTGGAAGAAGAAAAACAGCGACAAGGATACCGGCAACACGGCACCCGCGGCGGACGACCCCACCGACACCCGCCCACCCACACCCGATGCCACGCCGCCGGCACCGCTGCCGGAGGCACCCGCCGACAACCTCGGCGATGTCGCCGCCGATACGCCGCCAGCGGCGCCCACGCCCGCACCGGAAACGGAGCCTTTGCCAGCCGACATGTCAGCGGCCGAGGCCGACACCGGAACATCGCCACGCGAAGACGCGCTGCCGGCGACCGACGCGAGCCCGCGCGGCTGGCGCAAACGGCTGGCAGGAAGCGGTTTCGCGCGTGGCCTGTCGTCGCTTTTTTCGCGCCACCCCAAGCTCGACGACGACCTGCTCGACGAGCTGGAAACCGTGCTGATCACCGCCGATGTCGGCGTGAACACCAGCATGGAACTGGTGGAAGACCTGCGCCGACGCATGCACAAGCGCGAGTTTGCCGACAGCGCCGCCCTGCTGGACGCACTGCGCGAACAACTGGTCGGACAGCTGTCGGGCATCGAGCGGCCGCTGGAGGTCACCACACACCACCCGTTCGTGCTCCTGGTCGTGGGCGTCAACGGTGTCGGCAAGACCACCACCATCGGCAAGCTGGCCCACCGCTACGGCGGCGAGGGCCTGGCCGTGACCCTGGCCGCCGGCGACACCTTTCGTGCGGCCGCGGTCGAGCAACTGAAAACCTGGGGCCAACGCAACCGTATACCGGTGATCTCGCAAGGTCAGGGGGCCGACTCGGCCAGCGTCATCTACGACGCCCTGGCCGCCACCCGCGCCCGCAGGGGCGACATGCTGATCGCCGACACCGCCGGACGCCTGCACACCCAGAGCGGCCTCATGGACGAGCTGGCCAAGGTCATCCGCGTGACCCGCAAACTGGACCCCGAGGCACCGCACGAGGTACTCATGGTGATTGACGGCACCACCGGCCAGAACGCCATCAGCCAGTTGCGCCAGTTCCAGCAGAGCGCCGGCGTCACCGGCCTGGTGGTCACCAAGCTCGACGGCACCGCCAAGGGCGGCGTGGTGTTCGCGCTGGCCCGGGAATTCGACCTGCCGATACGCTTCGTGGGGCTTGGCGAGGGCGTGACCGATCTGCGTCCGTTCGACGCGCGGGCCTTCGTGGATGGCCTGCTTCCGGCCCAACTGGGCAGCGCGGAAAACTGACCCGGCGCCGGTATCGCCGGGAAAAAACGGCGCGGCGACCGGACGGCCACCGCGCCGGCCTGTGCGTCAGGGGGCCCGGACGCACAAACGTGAACCGCCCCTGAGGGCGGAGACCGGCATTATCGGCACCCGCACGGTTCCAGACCCACGAACTTGTCACAATGGCCACCATGCGCAGACGCCTTCGCCTGATTTTGCTGACAGTCGTGATCTCCGTCACGGCCGTGTTGCTGGCCGCCAGCATCGCGGTATATTCGCTGCTGCAGCCCAAACGCATCACCGACATGCTGCGCGACCAGGCCCATCAGGCCGGCCTGGCCCTGGTGCTCGGCGCGCCGGCCGAACCCACGTTGTGGCCGCAGCCGGCTCTGGTGCTGCACAGCCTCACGCTGTCGTCCAACAACCGTCCCGTGCTGGTTGCCGCGCGCGCGCGCGTGGTGCTCCCCTGGCGAACACTGCTGGGCGGGCCGCCCAACATCACCCGCATGGAACTGGACGCGCCGCGCCTGCATGTCGACCAGCTCGATCACCTGCTGCAATACCAGCCCGACCGCGACGAACGTGCCCCCGTACTGCCTCACGTCAACGCCGGCATACGCATCAGCCACGGCTCCATCGTCAACAACGGCAAGCTGCTGCTGGATGGTCTGGACCTGGAAACCGGCCCGCTGCGGCCGAATCGCGTGTTCAACCTGCTGATTCGCGCCAGCGCCTACGAGCAAGCGTTCAAGCTGACCTTGCTGGCCACACCGCGCCAGCGCGACGACGGCATCGGCCTGGACAACATCCACATCACGACCGACGCCGAATCCGGCGCACGCATGGTCCTGGACGGCACCGCGGCCTGGCTCGGCGGCGCCGACATCCAGCTTTCCCTGGACGGCACCCTGCACCGGCAGGACGGGCGCAGCTATCTGACCTCGATCAACATGCGCCCGCCCGGCGCCGACCAGCCCAGCGAGTTCAATCTCGACCTGGACGGGCCCGGCCTGCACGCCAATCTGGACCTGCCGCCGGCGCGCCTGGCCGACTGGTGGCAGGAAGTGACCCGCCCCAACACCACGGCCGACCTGCCACTGCCGCCGTTCGACGGTCACATCGAAGCCGAACGCCTGGACCTCGGGGACACGCACATCGAGGGCCTGCACCTGCAAAGCGGCGATGCGGTGCCGGCACCGGCGGCCAGCACGCAAGCGACCGACGACGACAGCGGCGAGACCCGCGCCACGGCATCATGATCGCGCCGGCCCTGTTTGCCTGGCACGACCGCCACGGCCGTCACGAGCTGCCCTGGCAGCACCCGCGCAGCGCGTACCGCGTATGGTTGTCGGAGATCATGCTGCAGCAGACCCAGGTCGCCACCGTCATCCCCTACTTCCAGCGCTTCATCGAGGCCCTTCCCGGCCTGCCGGACCTCGCCGCTGCCGAGGAGGACCGGGTACTGGCGCTGTGGTCGGGTCTGGGCTACTACCGGCGCGCCCGCTTCGCGCACGCCACGGCGCGCCGCTGCGTGGCGCAGCACGACGGCAACCTGCCACGCGACTTCGATGCGCTGGTGGCCCTGCCCGGTATCGGCCGCTCGACCGCGGGCGCGATACTGGCGCAGGCCCATGGCATGCGTTACGCCATCCTCGACGGCAACGTCAAGCGCGTCCTCACACGCTATCACGGCATCCACGGCTATCCGGGCACCCGCGCCGTCGAGAAGCGGTTGTGGGAACAGGCCTGGCAACATACCCCGCACGAACGCGTCGCCGACTACACCCAGGCGATCATGGATCTCGGCGCCACGGTGTGTACGCGCAGCCGTCCGGATTGTGCCGCCTGCCCGCTGGCGGCAAGCTGCGTGGCCCGCCGCGACGGCCTCACCGCCGCGCTACCCGAACGCAAGCCTTCACGCACCCTCCCCGAGCGCCATACGGTCATGCTGATGATCGTGGATGGTGCGCAGCGAATCCTCATGGAAAAACGCGGACCACAAGGCGTGTGGAGCGGCCTGTGGAGTCTTCCCGAGAGCCCGCGGGAAGACGCGGCCGTCGACGCGGCGGCGCGGCTGGCATGCGTCGGTACGCCGGAGAGGCTGGAAGGCTTCGCGCACACCTTCAGCCACTACCGGCTGCACGTCACGCCGATGCGGTTCGACGGGGCGACAAGCCGCCCGGGCATCGCCGATAATGGGTGCTACAGATGGTGCACCCGCGACCGACTGACCGAACTCGGCCTGCCGGCGCCGGTACGCACCCTGCTGGAATCCACCATGCCGGACACGACGGGCAATCGCCGCACCGCCCGGCACCATCGGAGAACGACATGACCCGTACCGTCCACTGCGCCCGACTCCGACGCGATGCCGAAGGCCTGGACTTCGCGCCTTGGCCCGGCGAGCTTGGCAAGCGCATCTACGAGCACATCTCGCGCGAGGCCTGGAGTCAGTGGCTGGCGCACCAGACCATGCTGATCAACGAGAACCGTCTCAATCCAATGGATCCGCAAGCACGCCGCTTCCTGGCCGGGGAAATGGAAAAGTTCCTGTTCGGCGAAGGCTCCGCGCCACCACCGGGCTTCGAGCCGCCCGATCCGCCGACCGCCGCTTGACGAACGTCCATGAACCCGGTCTAATACGCGGCCTTGCGCAGCAAAACGCGCAAACGACAACATGGCCAGATAGCTCAGTTGGTAGAGCAATGGATTGAAAATCCATGTGTCCCTGGTTCGATTCCAGGTCTGGCCACCATCTTCAACGGTCCGCACGATGCGGGCCGTTTTTTTTCGACCGGACCAGGCCCGGTCGCCGGTATCGCCCTCGCGCACGCGATGATCCGTGACCGGCCCCGGTCTCACGAACGGGCAAGTTGCCTAGGCCGTTTCGACGGCATTGAGCGTTTCCAGAAACGCCTCTGCATAACGCTCGAGCTTGCGTTCGCCGACACCGCTGATGCCGGCCATGTCGTCACGCGTGGCGGGGTGTTCGCGCAGCATCGCCAGCAACGTCGCATCATGGAAGATGACGTATGCCGGAACACCCTGCTCGCGGGCCAGACGGGCACGCGTGTTGCGAAGCGCCTGCCACAGCACCTCCTCGTGCGGCGCGATGTCCAGGCTCTGCTTGCGCGCACCGCCGACATCGCCACGTGCGGCCTTGCGCGCGGCGCGCCGCTCGGCCCGATCGGCCTCACGACGCATGTGCACGGTCCGTGTGCCTTGCAGCACGGGACGCGCGGCCTCGGTGAGATGCAGCGTGCCGTAGCCTTCGGCATCGGGTTCCAGCATTCCGCTGGCGGTGAGCTGCCGGAACACGCCGCGCCACTGCCGGGCGTCCAACTCACTGCCGATGCCGAACACGCCGAGGCGGTCGTGGCCGCGCGCGCGTATCTTGTCGTTGTCCGTGCCGAGCAGAACATCGACCACATGTTTGACGCCAAAACGCTGGCCGGTGCGGTACACGCAGGACAAGGCCTTGCGCGCCGCCTCGGTGGCGTCCCAGGTGGGTGGCGGCGACAGGCAGTTGTCGCAGTTGCCACACGGCGCGCTGCCGGTTTCACCGAAATAATCCAGCAACCGTTGCCGCCGGCATCCGGTGGTCTCGGCATAACCGAGCAGCGCGTCCAGGCGCGCGTAGTCGACACGCTTGCGCTCGTCGCCGGCCTCGGAGGCCAGGATGAACTGCTTTTGCGCCACCAGGTCGCCCATGCCGTACACCATCCAGGCCTCGGCCGGCAGTCCGTCGCGGCCGGCACGACCGGTTTCCTGGTAATAGCCCTCCAGGCTCTTGGGCAGGTCCATGTGGGCCACGAAACGCACGTCCGGCTTGTCGATGCCCATGCCGAAGGCAATGGTGGCACACATCACGATGCCGTCGTCCTGCAGGAAACGGCGCTGGTTCTGCCGTCGCTGCCCGGCATCCATGCCGGCGTGGTAGGCCAGTGCCTCGATGCCCTGCTGGCGCAACCACTCGGCGGTATCGTCCACTTTCTTGCGCGACAGGCAATAGATGATGCCCGACTCGCCCTCGTGCCCGGACAGGAAGCGCTTCAGCTGCTGCTTGGCGTTGTCCTTGTGCTCGACGCGATAGCGGATGTTGGGGCGATCGAAGCTGGCCACGAAACGGCGTGCATCGTCCAGCGCCAGACGCTCGACGATTTCGGCCCGCGTGGGCGCGTCGGCCGTGGCCGTGAGCGCAATCCGGGGGACGTGTGCAAAGCGCTGCTGCAACACCGTCAGCTGCCGGTATTCAGGACGGAAATCATGGCCCCATTGCGACACGCAATGCGCCTCGTCGATGGCGAACAGGGCGATTTCGGTACGCTCGAGCAGGCGCAGGCAGTGCTCGCCGAGCAAGCGCTCGGGCGCCACGTAGAGAAGATCCAGTTCGCCGTTGACGAAGCGTCGTTCGACCTCGGCACGCGCAAAACCGTCCTGGCTGGAGTTGAGGTAGGCCGCCGGCACGCCCAACTGGCACAAGGCCTCGACCTGGTCGTGCATCAGCGCGATCAACGGCGAGACCACGATCCCCGTGCCCTGGCGCATCAACGCCGGGATCTGGTAGCACAACGACTTGCCGCCGCCGGTCGGCATCAGCACCAGCGCGTCGCCGCCTTCGGCGACATGCTCGATGATGGTTTGCTGTTCACCGCGAAAGGCGGTGTAGCCGAAGATGTGCTGGAGAATGTCGGAGGCCGGTCGCATGCCGCCCATGCTACCAAAGGCCCACGCGGCGGCTGTCCGTCAATGCCCCGAAAGGGTGTCGGACATGGCCGCGACCAGCGCACCCGGGGCGACGATCGTCAATCCATGCCCCACAGGGCGCGATCCAGGTCCGGCTCGAGCCCGAACGCGCGCATCGGCACTCGTCCGGCACGCACGTTGACGCCTTCGGCCAGCAGACGTCGGCGCTGCTCCCGGAAACCGGCGCTGCCCGGCGCGAAAGCGATGCGCCCGTCGGCCCGCAGCACACGATGCCACGGCAGGTCCAGCCTGTCCGGCGTCTCGCGCAGAGCGCGACCGACCATGCGCGCGCGCCCCGGCATGCCGGCACGCGCGGCAATGGCGCCGTAGCTGGCCACACGCCCGGCGGGGATCGCGGCGACGGCGGCATAGATGCGTCGGTAGGCGTCGTTCACGGGCACACGGCAGACAACGGGACGGCCCCATGATACGGCCCGCCAGCAGGGATCGGCACCCGTGGCGCGGCGTATAATCGGCACCGGGTCCTGTCCATGGAGTACGGCCATGCAGCACTTCGAAGCCATCCGCTCGCACGTCGGCGGCCGGTATGCGCTCACCCACAACGCGCCCTACCAGATCGGTTTCGATGTACCGCTGGAACGCGGCCGCCGGCAGGGCATCTATCTGGCGGAGATCGAGGGCGAGCGCGGCCGGCGCTACCTGCGCATTTCCACACCCATCGGGCCGCTGGCCCGGGCCAGCGCCGAACGCTGCCTGCGCTTCAACTGGGAGCAACGCACAGGCTATTTCGCGGTCGGCGACCTGGATGGCGAGCCTTGGCTGCACCTTTGCGACAACTGCCCCTACGCCATTCTCGATGCGGACGAGTTGACACGGCTGATCCACGAACTGGGCACCCTGGGCGACCGTCTGGAACAGATGCTGCATGGCGGCGTGGACGAGAGCTGATGGATGCCGGCATGGCATAATCCCCGGCCACGTCCACATCGGAGCCAGCCATGTCGCAACGAACCGTGCTCGTCACCGGCGCCGACGGCGCCATCGCCGCCCACGTCATCGACGCCTTCCGCCAGGCCGGATGGAACACGGCCCTGGCGGCCCACGGCGAAGCGGGCCGTGCGCGCCTTGCCAAGCAATACGACGACGCCTGCGTGGTCCAGGCCGACCTGACCGACGACGACGACGCGCGCCGCATCGCCGGCGAGGTGGCGGACGCGTGCAGCCGGATCGACGCGCTGCTCAACATCGCCGGCGGCTTTGACATGAGCGGCGCCGTCGACACCACACCCCGGCAACTCGAGGCGCAACTGGACATCAACCTGCGCACCGCCTTCAACGCGACCCGCGCCGTGCTGCCGCACATGCTCGACAACGGTCACGGCTTCATCCTCGGCGTCGGCGCCGGACAGGCCATCGACGGTGGCGCCTCGTGCGGCACCTATGCCGCGGCCAAGGCGGCGATGATCGCCTGGATGAAGTCCATGCATGCCGAATTGGCGCCGCATGGCATCGACATGGCCATCATCTACCCCATGGGCGCGGTGGATACGGCCGGCAACCGCGAGGCCATGCCGGACGTGGATCCGGCGACCTGGATCGACCCGGCCGAACTGGCCGCCAGCATGCTGCACCTGGCCGAGCGCGGCCCGCGCGGTCGCATCCGCGAGACGCGGGTCTACCCGCCGGCCTGACCGGGAACGCACCGAAAAACCGGCGCCCCGGGAAGACGCCCCGCGTCATCCCGGCGCCAGGGCCCTTTCGACGAGGGCGTCTACAGGGCCTTCAGGCCCATGGCCACCAGCCACGACAACAGCGTGGTAATGGGCACGGTGAGCAGCCAGGCCCAGATCATGCGCTCGACGACGGTCCAGCGGATGGCACTGAAACGCTTGGCTGCCCCCACACCCATGATGCCGGACGAGACCACGTGCGTGGTCGACACCGGCAAGCCGAACATCGAGGCCACGATGATCACCAGCGCCGAGCCGGTCTCGGCGACGAAGCCGTTGATGGGATGCAGACGCACCATCTTGTGGCCGAGCGTCTTGATGATGCGCCAGCCGCCGCCGGCGGTGCCGGCCGCCATGACCAGGGCGCAGGTCACCACGACCCACAACGGCACCACCAGTTCCCCGTCGGCCGCCTTGGAAATGCGCAGGAATTCCAGCCAGTGCGGCAGGTCGTCCAGGGTACCGGCCGCGGTGGCACCGGCCAGCGCCAGGGCCACGATACCCATCGTCTTCTGGGCATCGTTCATGCCGTGGGACAGTCCCATGGCCGCCGCCGAAGCGATCTGGGCCTTGCCGAAAAACGCATTCACGAACGGCGTGCGACCGAGGCGGCCCAGCCATTTGCCGCGCCGCGAACACCACATCAGCAGCATGTACAGCAACAGCATCAACACGAAGCACAAGGCAAAGCCCAGCAACGGCGACGCCACCATGGGGATCAGCACCTTGGGAATCACGCCCTGCGCCTGCCACCAGTGCTCGCTGCCGTCCGACGCCCACCAGATGACCGAGTGCAGGTCGTTGTGGCTGGCCGCCAACGCGGCGCCGATCAGGCCGCCGACCAGGCCATGGCTGGAGCTGGACGGCAATCCCCACCACCAGGTGACCAGGTTCCAGATGCACGCTCCCAGCAACGCGCTGATGAGGAAGTAGGCCCCCTCGTTCACCATGCTCGCATTGATGAGGCCCTCGGCGATGGTCTTGGCCACCGCCGTACCCCAGAGCGCGCCGATCAGGTTGGTGATGGCCGCCATGATCACCGCCTGGCCAGGCGTCAGCACCTTGGTCGCGACCACGGTGGCGATGGAATTGGCGGTGTCGTGAAATCCGTTGATGTAGGTGAAGGCCAACGCTATGACGATGACCGCGACCAGCAGACCGATGCTCACGGAACCCCCTAGGAATTCTTGAGCACGATGGAATAGATGATGTTGCCGACGTCACGACATTTGTCGATCGCCTTTTCGAGAATCTCGAAAAGATCCTTGGCCAGCATCACGCGCATGGGGTCGGTGGAGTTCAGGTACAGGTCCCGGTACGGCTCCAGCAACAGGTCGTCGGCTTCCGACTCCAGCGCCTGCAGCTGCCGCTGCAGCTTGCGCATCGGATCCAGGCGCAAGCCGTTGCGCAGTTCCTTGATCATTTCGGCGAGCGTCTGCGCGCATCCGAGCAGGATTTCCGTGCGTTCGCGAAAGTCCACGCCTTCCAGGCGCTCGGATACCAGCACGTAACGTTCGGCGAATTTCTCGATCTTTTTCGGGATCTTGTACAGCGAGGAATTCATCGCCTCGACGTCTTCACGGTCGAGCACGGTGACGAACGTGTTGATCAGCTCTTCACTGATCTCGGCCGCCAGCTCCTTTTCGCGCCGCCGCGCCGCGGCGAACGTGGCCATGAACGGCACGTCGGCCGCGTCATGGGTCAGCTGGTTGGCGGCCGTCGCCGCTTCCAGCGCGGCCTCGCCACTGGCCTGGAGAAGGTCGAAAATCTTGTCCTTGCCGCCAAACATGGTTTGCAGTGAGAACACGGCAAACTCCTCCCGGAGGGTTTATCGGATGGTCGGCGCGCATGGTGACAGCCGAATATTGCGTTTATGTTACAGCAGCCGCCGGCACTTCCTGAACAGACTCCCGGGCCGCGGCATCACCCGAGCCCCATGGCAGCGGTTACACTGCCGGCATGTCCACCACCCCCTGCCGCCCATGC
>CAZMKO010000060.1:0-14406 GCA_964566965.1 uncultured Rhodanobacteraceae bacterium | reverse complement strand
CAAAGCCTGCCGGCCTCACGATCTCGAAATGGCGGCGGCCCTGCCAGCCACACCCCGGCGCCCGAGTCCTCCACTACCGTTGCTTCCTTCCGGACCTGGCGGAGTTCGCGGATTGTCGTCGCGGGGGGACCAACAGGGCCACCATTGACAAAATCTGGCGGAGAGAGAGGGATTGCTCGGCCCATCCTGGGCCTCACCCCTTCGTGCTGCGCACTGCGGGGCCGCCTTCGGCGTCCGAATTCGTTCCCGACGAATTCGTCGAACCACGAGGGCTCTCACCCTCTCTCTGTCGCATGTTCCTTCACCTTGTACGGTAACGCCAATCCCTGCGCTACCTGAAAAAATCTGGCGGAGAGAGAGGGATTCGAACCCTCGATACGGGTATAAGCCGTATACACACTTTCCAGGCGTGCTCCTTCAACCACTCGGACACCTCTCCGGGATGTCGGCAGCCGTCCGGGCTGCCCGCAACGTGGCTGGATCCCCACGATGCAGCGCGTCAGAATACCTGCAGCAAACGAATTGTTCAAGACGTCGACGCGCCGGCTGACTTGGTCGCCGGGTCTTGGCACAATCGTCCTTCGTCCCAAGGTATGTCGGCATGTCCTATCAGGTTCTCGCACGCAAATGGCGCCCCCGTCGGTTCGCCGAACTGGTGGGCCAGGAGCACGTGGTGCGTGCGTTGTCCAATGCGCTCGATACCGGGCGCACGCATCATGCGTATCTGTTCACCGGCACCCGGGGGGTGGGCAAGACCACCATCGCGCGTATCTTCGCCAAGTCGCTCAATTGCGAACAGGGCCAGTCGGCCGAGCCGTGCGGCGAGTGCGCGGTGTGCCAGGCGGTGGATGCCGGGCGTTTCGTGGATTTGCTGGAAATCGACGCGGCCAGCAACACCGGTGTCGATGATGTGCGTGAGGTCATCGAGAACGCCCAGTACGCGCCCACCCGGGGACGTTACAAGGTGTATCTGGTCGATGAGGTGCACATGCTGTCGCGCAGCGCCTTCAACGCCTTGCTGAAGACGCTGGAGGAGCCGCCGCCGCACGTCAAGTTCCTGCTCGCCACCACCGATCCGCAAAAATTGCCGGCCACGGTGCTGTCACGGTGTCTGAAGTTCAACCTCAAGCGCCTGCTGCCGGACCAGATCGGCGGGCAGATCCGGCACATCCTCGACGCCGAGGGCATCGGCCACGATGACGAAGCGGTGGCCGAGCTGGCGCGCGCGGCCGACGGCTCGCTGCGCGACGGGTTGTCGCTGCTGGATCAGGCCATCGCCTACGGCAACGGCGATCTGCGCATCGACGAGGTGCGTTCGATGCTGGGCACCGTGGAGCGCGGCCGTCTGATCGGGTTGATGGAGGCGCTTGCCGCCGGCGACGGCAAGGCGCTGGTGCAGGCCTGCGCCGACATGGCGTCGTTTTCCCCGGATTTCGCCGGGGTGCTCGACGAACTGGCGATGCTGTTGCATCGCATCCAGTTGCACCAGCTGGTGGATGGTTATCAGGATGACCGCCCGGATGCCGCCGAGGTGGCGCATCTCGCCGAAACGCTGTCACCCGAAAACGTGCAGCTGTACTATCAACTGGCGCTCACCGGCCAGCGCGAACTGGGCATGGCGCCGGACGCGCGCACCGGTTTCGAGATGACCGTGCTGCGCATGCTGGCGTTCCGCCCGGCCACGGCGTCCGATGCACCGCCGGTGTCGTCGTCGCAGGCACCGCGCGCGCGACAGGCTTCGTCACCATCAGCCGCGCCGGTCGCCGATGCCGCGCCGCCACGGGCGTCGTCAACGCCGTCACCGCGTGTCGTCGCCGCGCCGTCACCGGTCGCACCGGCGCCTGCCATGCCTCCGGCCGTACCCCCGGTGGCGTCGCCGTCACCGGAGCCGTCCGAGCCCATCGCGTCTCCGCCATCGTCGACCGCGACGGCGGAGACGGTCACCCCGGCCGGGCCGCCGGATTGGGAAACACTGATCGATCGCGCCGGTCTGCACGGCCCGCTGCGCGAACTGGCCGTCAACGCGTCGCTGCGTTCCATCGAGGACGGGCAGGTGACTCTGGCGTTGCCGGCCGCGCATGCCGGCCTCATCGTCGAGCCGATGGCCGGGCAGATGCAGGACAAACTGGGCGCCGCGCTGGGACGTCCGATCAAGCTGCATTTCGTGCATACCGACGATGTCGGTCCGACCCCCGCCGGCAGGGCGCGGCAGGCGCGCGACGAGCGCCAGGCCGAGGCCGAGCGTGCCATCGACGAGGATCCGTTCATCCAGAGCATGAAACGCGACTTCGGCGCTTCGGTGGTGCCGCAGTCGGTACGCCCCCATACCCCTTCACCCTCGGAGTCCAACCCATGAAAGGCCAGATCGGTCAACTGATGCAGCAGGCGCAGAAGATGCAGGAGCAGATGAGGCGCGCCCAGGAGGAAATCGCCAAACTGGAAGTCACCGGCAGTGCCGGCGGCGGCATGGTCAACGTCACCATGACCGGCACCCACGAGGTGCGGCGTGTGGAGATCGACCGCCAGATGCTTGCCGACGACCCGGAAATGACCGAAGACCTCGTCGCCGCCGCCGTCAACGACGCGGTCAACAAGGTGGCCCAGGCCAGCAAGGACAAGATGGGCGGCGCCACTGCCGGCCTGAACCTGCCGCCGGGCATGAAACTGCCGTTCTGACGGCCTTCGCACCCCGACAAGAAAACGTCCATGTCCGCCTCCCCCCTGCTCGATGAACTCATCGACGCCCTGCGTTGCCTGCCGGGCGTCGGCAACAAGAGTGCGCAACGCATGGCGTTCCATCTGTTGGAGCGCGAACGCGAAGGCGGGCGGCGTCTGGCCCATGCGCTCGAGGCCGCCATGGAACGCATCGGCAACTGTTCGCGGTGTCGCAATTTCAGCGAGGACGAGGTTTGTGCGCTGTGCGCCAACAGCAGCCGCGACCCGCACATCCTGTGCGTGGTGGAAAGCCCCGCCGATCTGGCCGCGATCGAGCAGGCCACCGACTATCGCGGCCAGTATTTCGTCCTGTTGGGGCGCCTTTCGCCGCTGGACGGGCTGGGGCCGGAAGAACTGGGCCTGGATCGGTTGGCTCGGCGCCTCGGCGACGAGCCGATCGAGGAAATGATTATCGCCACCAATCCCACAGTGGAGGGGCAGGCCACCGCGCATTACCTGGAGCAGCTGGCCGGCGCGGGTGACGTACGCGCCACGCATCTGGCCCATGGCGTGCCGTTGGGCGGCGAACTGGAATACGTCGACCGCTCCACGCTGGCCCACGCCTTCGGCAGCCGCCAATCCTTGTAGGGGCGCTCAACCCGGTTTCAGGAATTTCCGGGCCATCGATTGGCAAACCGGCAAGGTCTGATCGCGGCCATGGGCCGCTCCCACAAAGGAAATGCGGTATCCAGGATTTTTCGAGGTCCCCCTGTGGGAGCGGCCCATGGCCGCGATTCCCCACACCGCGACATGCTAATCTCGACGTGGTTCCACCGCACCGACCGCCATGTCCGACACCATCTTCGCCAAGATCCTGCGCCACGAAATCCCCGCCGACATCGTCTACGAAGACGACCATGTCGTCGGCTTCACCGACGTCAACCCGCAGGCTCCGACACATGTGTTGTTCATCCCGCGCGAGCCGATTCCGACCCTGGATGACGCCACGCCGGAACAGGCCGAACTGCTCGGGCGCCTGCTTCTGGCCGCGGCGTCGTACGCACGTGGGCAGGGTCTGGCGGAGAAGGGTTACCGGGTGGTCATCAACTGCAACGAGGACGGCGGACAGACCGTCTATCATCTGCATTTTCATCTGCTTGGCGGCCGCGTGATGGGCTGGCCGCCGGGTTGAGCCGGGGTGTCGACCGGCGTCAAACGCGCCGGTGGGCGTCCAGGACCCAACATGGATCACGAAATTTCAACGGGTGATCCGACAACATGAGTCATACGGCGGCGTATGCCGCTTCCGGTGGATTCGGTCCGTGACATGCAGGGGGCATGGGATCGATCCGGCACCCGGGCTCCGCGGATGCGGCACCGGTGCACTGGAACATGGCTGTCACGGAGGAGAGTTGCGTGGATACATCGCTTCTGTCATCGCTCGCGTCGCTGGCGCCGGCCAGGTTGTCCGATACCGCGCGCTTGTACGCCCTGGAGGGCGCGGCGCCGCTGGATGCGCTGCACGTCGAGTGCTTTCGCCGCGAATCGGCATTGTCCGACTGCGGCCACCTCGGCATCGATGCGCTGAGTCATGACGCCGGTCTGCCGCTGGCGGACATGCTGGGGCAGCCGCTCACCCTTTTGACGACCCAGGCCGACGGCACGCGCAGCCGCGTGAGCGGCATCGTGCGCGAGGCACGCCTGCTGGGTGCCGACGGCGGTCTGGCGCGCTATCGCCTGGACGTGGTGCCGTGGCTGTGGCTGTTGGGCGAAGGCCGTCACAGCCGTGTCTTCCAGGGGCAAAGCGTGCTGGACATCGTCGAGACGGTGTTCGCCGACTACACCGGCCACGCCGCCTGGACCATCACCGCCGATGCCCGCCAGACGGTATCGGCGCTGCGCCCGCGCAGCTACGCCGTGCAATACCGCGAGTCGGACCGCGCCTTCGTCGAACGGCTGCTGGCCGAGGAAGGGCTCGGTTACACCTTTGTCGAGGACGCCGACGCCCCGGCCGGGCACGCGCTGGTGATCTTCGCCGACAGCACCCGGCTGCCCGAGGATGCCCGTTCCGCGGCCAGTCTCGCCGGTCTGCGCTTCCATCGCGCCGCGGCGGTGGAGGAAAACGACACCCTCCAGGCCCTGGGCCGTCAGGGCGCGCTCGGTCCGGCCGGCATCCACCGGCTCAGCTGGGACTACAAGGCCATGGCCGCGACCAGTGCCAGCGTGCCCGTGGCCGGCGCCGAAGGCGGAGAGAGCTACGATCCGGCCGGCGCGTACGCCTTCGCCGACAGCCGCGAAGCCGACCACTACGCACGCCTGGCCGCCCAGGCCCACGAGGCCCGCCAGCAACGCTGGGTCGGACGCGGCACCGTGCGCGGCGCGCGTGTCGGCACCCGCTTCCGGCTGGCGCAATCGCCGTGGCAGGCCGCCGACCAGACCTTGCCGGCCGGCTTCCTGTGGACGCGCCTGACCGAAGTGGGCATCAACAACCTGCCCGAGAGCGTGCGCCACGCCGTGCACCAGCACCTCGGTCCCGCCCCCCCTGTAGGAGCGGCTTCAGCCGCGACCGGGACGCGCCGACACCGCGCCACCGAAGCCAAAGCCGTATCTACCGAAGAGCCGGCCGCCAAGGAGGCCCTGTGGGCCCAGGCTGAAGCCACCGGCTACGCCCAGCACTTCGAGGCGCTCGATCAGGCCGTGCCGTGGCGCCCGGCGCTTGCCGACGAGCACGGTCTGCGCCTGAACCCGCGCCCCACTGCGCCCGGCGTGCAAACGGCGATCGTGGTCGGCCCGGAAGGCGAAACCGCCCCCGGTGCCAGCGGCCCGTTGCACACCGACAAACTGGGCCGCCTGAAGGTCAAGTTCCACTGGATGGAGACCGGCGCCAGCTGCTGGCTGCGCAGCACGCAGCGCCATGCCGGCCCCGGCCGCGGGGCGCAGTTTTTGCCGCGCATCGGCCAGGAAGTGCTGGTCAACTTCCTTGGTGGCGATATCGACCGGCCCATCATCGTCGGTGCCTTGTACAACGGTCAGGGCGAAGGCGGCATTGCGCCCAGTCCCGGCGCGGGCGAAAGCGCCCCTTCGAGCGAGGCGTACCCGCAGGCCGGCGACAGCCGTGCCAGCGCGCAAGGCAACCTGGCCGGTGGCGCCAGCCCGGCCTGGCATGGCCAGAGCCCGGGCGAGAGCGGCCACGCCAACGCCGCGGCATTGTCCGGCATCAAGACCCGGGGCTTCGACGGCCAGGGCCACAACCAGCTGGTATTCGACGACAGCGACGGGCAGGGCCGGGTGCAGCTTGCCACCACCCAGGCCGCGACTGCCCTCAACCTCGGTTATCTGATCCACCAGCAGGACAACTACCGCGGCAGCTTCCGCGGCCGCGGCCTGGAGTTGCGCAGCGACGGCTACGGCGCCGTGCGCGGCCATCGCGGCCTGCTGCTGACCACCTGGGCCGCCAACCCGGCCGAGCCGGCCGCCGACGCCACCGCCGTGGGCGCGTTGCTGACGCAGCACGCACAACTGGCCGACACCCTGAGCGGCGCCGCCGGCACCCATCAGACGGTGCGCCTGGCCGGCCACGAAGGCAGCGCCGGTGCCGGCAAGAGCGCACTCAGCGACCAACACGCCCCGTTGGCGGCCTTGCACGACAGTGCCGTGTCCCATGTCACCGGCGAGGCCTGGGCCGAAGCCGCCCCCGACCAGGGCGACACCCCGCACAGCCGCGACGCCCTGACCACCTTGGCCGGTCGTGCCGGCATCGCCAGCGTCGCCGGCCAATCGTTGCACCACGCCGCCGGCGAAACCCTGAACCTCGGGGCCGGCCAGCACCTGAACCTCGGCGCCGCCGGGCAGCTGCGTGTGCACGCCAACCAGGCCATCGGCCTGGTGGCCGGCGCCCAGCAGGCCAACGGCACCGGCCTCGGCCTCATCGCCGGCAAGGGCGCGCTGGACGTGCAGGCCCAACACGACACCTTGGCCATGCGCGCCAAACAGACCCTGAAACTGGTCAGCGCCCACGCCGAACTGGAAATGGCGGCCAAGCAAACCGTCCACCTCGCCACCGAAGGCGGCGCCTACCTGCACATCGAAGGCGGCCACATCACCTTCGGCGCCCCGGGCAAACTCAGCGTCAAGGCGGGCAATCACAAGATGGTGGGCGGCACCCATTTGTCGCGCGAGATGAACCAGTGGGGCGAGGCGAAATTCGACCAGCGGGTCAAATTGATGACGCGTAGCGGCAAGCCGGCACCCAATCAGCGTTACGAAATCCATCGCGCCGATGGCGCTGTCATCAGTGGCGTTACAGATAGCGAAGGCTGGACGGAACTGCAGAATGGCTTGAGCCTCGACGGCGCGGTCGTCCAATGGCTTGGCGACGCCTGAACTGATCAAGGAAGCAACGCATGGCAGAGGAAAGCATTCAACCGTTGGGTCAGCAGACTTTGCATGACGGCAGAGTCACCGCCAGTACGCGATTGACACCCGTTGAAAACAAGACCCGTGGCTCAATGATCGTGCCGCCGACAACCGTGGTGCCCGTGGTTTTCGTCCCTGGCATCATGGGGTCGAACCTGCGCGACGCGAATACCAAGAAATCCGTCTGGAATACCAATTCGACGTTAAGCATCTTTTTGCAATGGATTTTCCGGTCTGCCAGTACGCGCCAGAGCAGGTTGATGGCGAAAAAAGCCGAGGTCGATCCCGGCGGCAGATGGTATGGCCAGAGCGCCACCGTACCTGACGAGAAGACAGGCAAAGCCCGTGGGCAAGGTACCACCTCACGAGCGTTCTACGGCGATTTCGTGCGTTGGCTGGATGACCGTTTGAACGGACACGCCAACGTGACTGCCGAAGGCGCGTCCACGCCATGGGATGCCATGGTAGACAAGGGTGTCGGTCAGTGGCATCCGGAGAGGGTTGCGCAGACATTGACCCGCGGGAACGCAAATTTTGCCTGGGACAACTTTTTTTGTCCCGTGCATGTGGAGGGGTACAACTGGCTGCAAAGCAATGGTGACTCGGGCAAGGATCTGGCCAGGAACATCAAGGCCATCATTGCGCAATGGAATGGCAAGTCGAAAGGCAAGGGTGGCCCCACCTTCAAGTGCGAGAAAGTCATCCTGGTCAGCCATTCGATGGGGGGATTGGTGACACGCGCGGCGGTGCACCCGGATTTCGGCGCGGCGGCCGACCTGGTGGTTGGCATTGTGCATGGCGAACAACCCGCCAACGGTGCGGCAGCGGCCTATCATCACTGTCGCAGCGGGTACGGCGGTATCTCCGGTTGGGTGCTGGGGCGCAATGCGGCACAAGTGACGGCGGTGTTTGCCAACTCGCCGGGTGCGATGGAGTTGCTGCCGAACCAACAGTACCCAAAAAAGTGGCTCAAGGCCAAAATGGGGAGTGATCCGACAGCGGTGATGGAATTGCCTGAGACCGAACCATATATGGAAATATATCTTGAAAGAAGCCGTTGGTGGCGGCTGGTTGATCCATCCTTGATTGATCCATTAAAAAAGTTAAAAGATCCTTGGGGGATCTACAAAGACAATCTGTATCCTGTTAAGGAATTTCACGGGAAGCTTGGGTCAAGCTATCATTCACGAACTTATGTTCATTATGGGGCTGATGATAAAAAATACCCCGCCTTTGGCGATCTTGTATGGCATAGTGAAACAGGTGTTGCGGGTGGAAAAATTGAACTATATGAAGCCAAACCCACCAATGGCAGCAACCCGGTATCGGTGAACACACGGACCAATGGAACGAAGTTGCGTTTTTCCATTGTTGATCCGCAGAACATAGGCTATCCACAACCCGGTGACGGCACTGTACCGGCTTGCTCCGGGCAGGCACCGAACGCACAGGGGGGGAGCGGCGTCAGGCAAAGCTTCCGGTTGATGGATTTCAAGCATCAAGAGGCTTATGACAACGAGGCTGTGCGGCAATCTACGTTGTATTCGATCTGTATGTTGCTGCAGCAAGCAAAGCCGCTATGAACAAGGTGGGTCGATATGATTCATGGTATGCGAGCGCTATGTTTGGTGTTGATTGCCAGCATGGCAGGGTGGACTGTTTCCGCTCAAGGAGCTAATTCTATGTCTGATACTCGTACCTCACATCCGTTATGTGTGGGCCGTTTCGCGGTTGGTTTGCCGACGGATGCGGAGCCAGCCTTGGATGCAACGTACCGATATATTGATACTCAGGCCCCCAGCCTGGCTGCGAGCTTCGATGCAGTTAATAAGGAGGTCGAAGATCGGGCTCATAAGCTGAAATCAAATAGTATGATTAGGAGCCATGATCGGGATGAGTGGGAGCGTAGAGCTGGATATAACCCAGATAAAGAGTTCGGAAAAACTCAGCTTGTGAATATCAAGAGTGATGCATCTTTGGGATTGATTTCATTGTCCTATCACCCTGATGTTGAATCTCCAAAGATGATTACTGAGATTTATCGGATTTCAGATGGGTGGAAGTATACCTTTCAATCAGAGGATGCTGGCGCTAGTACCTACTCCGCTACGCGTGATGCCATGTGGTCCGCTGCTACCCATTTTCAGCCATTGCCGAACCACACTCAGCCAAGCGGCCCCGGTTTTTGTGTGGACGGCGGTATGTTCGCTGACGACGGTCGCCCACCGGTGCACGAGAGCTTCACTCTGGTCGTGCACTTCAAGGACCGCCCCGATGCCCAGTTCAGCATTGATGCTCACGCCATCGACCGCGTGAACACGGGCGAGCCGTCGCTCAGGCACCGTGCCGGCAGCGAGCTGAGCATGCTGCGGGAAAATGTGGATGGCCACGTCGATGTTCTGGTTCGTGGCGATCACAAGGCGGCGGGGCAGGACGGTTACCAGATTGGTTTGAGCGTGCCCAGCGATGTGGTGCAAGGTGCCAAAATCTATAAGTTCTTCTGGGCGGCGGATGGTGTGCCCAACGACGTGACCCGCCCTTACATGGAAGTTGATTTGACCATCGAGCCGACCGAGAACCAACCAGCCATCATCACGAATGCGAAGGAAGCCCACGCGCTGTGGGCACAACTTCTTGATGGCATTCGGCGTCGGCCCGGTGCGGCGGCAAGTTCACCTTGAGGCTCGATTCCCAACATACAAGGAGCGGTGGCTGCCGCGACCGGATGTGCCATGGCGCATGCAGTCGCGGCAATTTTTGGTGATCCTGAGGGTGAAGGATGTTACCCGTCAATGGTTCCATAACCGGCCGGAAGGCGACGCATAGCCTGAGCCGTCGCCGATGCCGATATTGGCCACGCTGTGGCCGGATGCTTCGATGGCTCATGGCGGCACTGGTACTCGTGATGGCGGGCTGCAAATGCACCGTCTTCTCGCGGTCGCTTGCGTGTCAGGCGGCGATGGCGGGCGAGGCCGCGTTGATCGCGCCGGTGGCGGGGGTGAAGAATCTTCATGAGAACCTGCAGGCGCGGCGTGAGCAGCGCAGGTTGCGGCGGCGCGTATTGGCGGGTGATTTGGCGGCTGAGATCGAGTGCGTCTACCGGTGCAACGAGTTGTCGAAGTTGGACGATCGTCACCAGCTACGCGAACAAAGTGCCGCGCACCTGTTGCGGCATTTTGCTGACGCGCCACCGACGGCCGCGTGGCCGGTGTTGATGCAGGCACATGCGGTCATGGCAATGGGTGCGTCGGGCGACGTGGCAGCGCAGCATTGGCGCCGTGTGGCGGTTTTGTCGGCACGGCCGGAGATTGTCGGTGCGCTGGGGAGCGCGAGCTTTGCGGCGAATCAGGAGGATCGGCGCTGGTATACACGTCTGGCGGTTCGGGCGCAGGAGTCGTTGATGTTGTTGGACGACGATACGAACCCGCCGCCGACGCCGGATGATGATGCGAGCTGCAAGCCGGCTGCAGCATGGCCGCCGGCGTGGCTGACCGATGCGGAGCAGGCGCAGCAGCATCTCATGCATGCATGTGCCGTGGCGCGTATGATGGACGAGCGTGGATCTTGATCAGCCGGGAGTCGGTCGCACGGTGCGAGGTTCCGCCAACGAAAAACGCCGGTCACCGACCGGCGTTTTTCTTGTTTTTCGTCACTTGCCCTTCTTCGGCGGCGGGCGGTGGTGGTGGCGGTGCACCATGATTACGCGTGGCTGGTACCAGAACGGGTCGTAGCCCCAGGGGCCGACCGGGCCCCAGAACGGGTCGCGGTAGAAGGGGCTGTCGTAGCGCACGACATTCGGGCGTTTGGCCCACAGGTAGACGGTGTCGGCCACCAGGCGGGGGTAGGCGTAGTCGTAGTCACCCACTTTGCGCGTGATGATGCCGTGGGTGCTGCCGGTGAAGGTCACTTCACGCCCCTTGGTGAACACTTCGGGGTCGTAGAAACCGTCATGGCAGGCCACGAATCGGCCCTGGCTGCTGCTGTTGCCGGCTTTCGGGCGGGCGTTGGTGTCGAGTGGACGCGACAGCACGTAGAAGCAGGTCTGGTTGGCTTCCGGTTCAGTCTTGATGATCTCGCCACCCCAGCGCACCACGCTGCCACCGGTGCCGCCCCGCGCCGCCTGGGCGGGCGTGAGTGGAGCGTATTCGCCGACGAGCGGTTTGGGCACGGTGGCACAGGCGCCGAGCATCAGGATGGCGGTGAGGGCCAGGGCCGGTTTCCATAGGGATGCCGGGCGGCGGACTGGTGCGGGGAGATCGGAATGGAACATGGCGAAGGTACCCATGGTCGGGAAAAAGGAGCGAACCTACAGGTCATTTGACCACGCGGCGCGGCCGAAAATCCCGCACGGCGCGGCAAAATGCCTGAACGGCCTCGGTATCCGGCCGGGTTTGCGCGTAACGCAGGTTCATCCATGACGCTGCCAGTATGTTCAGTGCTTTGTGCTCGTGCGGCAAGTGACGCATGGCGCGCGCGAAATAATTTGCCGGACCCTCGCTGGCCCGGCTGGCCACGCCGGCCCGGGCCAGGCGCTGCCGCAGCAAAGCCATGGCCGCGGCCAGCGGGTCGTCGTGCCGGCGCCGCGGCAGCCAGAGCAGCAGTGCCGCCAGGGCCATGGCCACCACGAGACTGATCGCCAGTGCGGTCAGCAAAGTGGCGGTATCGACGCGGCGCACGCCAAACGACGTCAGCATGCCGCGCTGACGCAGTGTGTCGAACCCTATAACGCCCTTGTCCCACCAATGGTTGACAACATCCCAGCGATTGCGCAGGCCGCGCCACCAGCCCCGCTGGTACCACGCCGCACTGCTGCCGGCGGCACTGGCCGCGCCGAGGCTGACGCGCTCGGGCCGCACGGCCGCGGTGGGGTCGACGCGTACCCAGCCGCGGCCACGGATCCACACTTCGGCCCAGGCGTGGGCGTCGGACTGACGCACCAGCAGGTAATCGGCGTCGTCGTTGAAATAGCCGCCCTGGTAGCCGGTCACCACGCGGGTCGGAATGCCGGCGGCACGCATCAGAAAGGTGAACGACGAGGCGTAGTGCTCGCAGAAACCCTCGCGGGTGGAAAACAGGAAGTCGTCGATGCTGTCGCGCCCCAGCGGGGCGGGCGCCAGCGTGTAGCTGAAGCCGTCGTCGTGGAACATGGCCAATGCCTCGCGCACGATCGCCATGTCGTCGCGGCCGTGTTTCCGGCGCCAGGACTCGGCCAGTTTTCGTGCGCGCGGGTCGAACCCCACCGGAAGCTCCAGCGCGATGTGGGCCTCCAGCTTGCCCAGATGCGGTGCCAGCTGGTGTCGCGGCGCGGATTCGGCCGTGTAGCGGTACAGCTCGTCGATGCGTTTGCGCCGGGTCAGCGTGCGCGCCGGCGTCATTCGCGTGCGCGGCGGCGCGTTCAACGGCACATCCAGCGCAAACACCCAATGTTGATGGGACGGCTCCATGGTCACCCGGTAGCGGTAGATGGTGCCGTCGTGGCGTACCGTCTCCGTGGGGCGGTGGTGCATGCGCCCCGACCACGGGCCGTCCGTGCTCCAGGTGCGTCCGTCGAACCACCACAGCACCGGTCCACGAAAATAGCGCTGCGCCGGGGGCGGAATGGTGCCGTCGAAATGCACGCGAAAAGCCGGACTGTCGTCCACCAGCAGCTCGGTGAAATCGCCCGGCGACATGCTGCCGCCGATGCCGGTGCGGGCCTGCGCGTCGGACGACGACGCGCCCCACAACGGCGAACTGAGGCGCGGCACGAACACGAACGCCGCCAATGCCAGGGGCGCGGCCAATGCCAGCATTTTCAGCACCGGTACCAACGGCTCGCGCCAGGAGCGGGACGGCGATTCGGTTTCCAGTGCCCGCAGGCAGGCCAGTGCCGGCAGCAGTCCCGCCATCACCGCGGTCGTCATCACCAGTCCTTGCCCGAACAGCAACGCACACATCAAGGCGAAGCAGGCAAACGCGACACCGGTGCGGGCATCGCGCGGGCGTTCGCTTTCCAGCGTTTTCAGCACCAGCAGGCCGACGGCAAGCGCGGTGCCGGGACGCTGACCGAACAGCGTCCCGTAGGTGGCGACCACCACCACCGGCAGCGCCAATGTCAACGGCAGCCGTCCCCACCAGGCGATGCGTCCGCCGTGCCGGCGCCGTTGCCACCAGCGTAGCCCCAGCGCCAGGCCCAGTACGGCCGTCAGCCACCACGGCATGTGCCGCGCGTGCAACGCCAGCACGGCCGCCATGGTCAGGCACAACAAGTCGAACGCGCGCGCCGGCAGTGGCGGCTCCGCACGGCGTCGTCGCCGCCGTGTTTGCCGCGCCTCACCCGTGCGCATGAAAACCCCGTCACCCATGCGCGCAGTATGCCCGACACCGGCGACGGCAAGAGTGAGCCGCGTCGGCACACCGAATCATCGCGGCCATGGGCCGCTCCTACAAGAACCTCGGGAAACCGGGTTTTTCTGTAGGAGCGGGCCATGCCCGCGATCAAGCTTGCCGATATGCCGGTCAAGGTCTCAGACATACCTGCAACCGGGTTTTCGAGGTTCTCCGCAGGGCCTCGAAAAATCGGGGCATCTTTGTGGGAGCGGTTTCAACCGCGATGGCGAGACGCTTGCAAGCGTTGATCGCGGCTTCCACCGCTCCTACAAATGATCGGGAGTTTTTCGAGGTCCCCGTGGGAGCGGCCATGGCCGCGATCGGGTCTGCCAGGCGGTATGGTCACTCCACCGAGCTGGCTGCCGGCGCCGGCACGGCCTCGCCGGCGGTCGTATCCTGCGTCGGCCCCGCCGATGCCGCTTCCGCCGCCGTCCCGGCTGATGCCGATGCCGATGCCGCTTGCGCCGCATCGTCGATCTTGGCCACGCACCCGTCCGGCGACGGCGATGTGGCGCCTTCCTCGATGCTGCATTGCCACAGAATCGAGGAGCCGTCGGACGCCTGCGTCGGCGTCAGCAGCAACACCGGGTCCGGCTTGGCACCCGTGTCACGCGTGTGCACCTCGATACGTCCGCCTTCCAGGTATTGCACCTCGCCCACGTAGGGGCTGGCGATCCGGGTCGTGCCCTTGTGGAAATCCTCACCCAACTCCGCCGGCGGCACACCCTTGATCGTGGCCGCTTCCTCCACCACCAGTTTGGCCGCACTGGTGGCATCCAACGCGGTGTTGAGACGCGTGTGTACCTGCCGCGAATGCCACGCCGGAATCACGATTGCCAGAACGATCACGATGATCGCAATGGCGATCACCACACCCAGCAGCTTGTTGCCCTTGCCCGTTGCCATGCTGTCCTCCTGTCCAGTTCCTGCATGTGCACCGGGATGTTATGGCGCATGGGGGATGAA
>CAZMKO010000059.1:0-14484 GCA_964566965.1 uncultured Rhodanobacteraceae bacterium | reverse complement strand
GCTTACGCGTACTAATGACCCGTGTGGCTTGACCATATAACCCCAAGACGCTTCCTTCTACGGAAAACCAAGCGACCTTCCCTGGTCGCGCTTCCAAAGAAGATCTTCCTCACCGACACATCCTGATCCCAGGACGCTTGTCACTCGTTCATACTGTGGTACGACCTGTCGTACCACCCGCTTTGGAACCGCGCGATACGCGCGATCCTCCCCCTTTCTGGCGGCCATAGCGTTGTGGACCCACCCGATTCCATCTCGAACTCGGAAGTGAAACGCAATTGCGCCGATGGTAGTGTGGCATTGCCCATGCGAGAGTAGGTCACCGCCAGGATTCAACAGCAAAACCCCCGCAGCCCCGGTTGCGGGGGTTTTTTGTGGCTCATGACATGGCGGAACCGTCGCCGCGGTGCGTCCCGGCCCGAACTCGATCCCACCGCCGTCGTAGGAGCCTGCCTGCAGGCGATGGTCTGATTATTCCGCACACCTCATCGCCTGCAGGCAGGCTCCTACCGGATCTCGCAAAACCGGATATTCGGGTCACCCTTGTAGGAGGCGTTTCAACCCCGATTGCCCGGATGCACCGGCAGCCTGGCAAATGCTGGCCCATCGCCGCGATCCGTCCCTAGCCCCTAGTCCCTAGCCCCGAGTTGTTCTTAATCCGGCAAGGCGTGGCCGAACTGACGTTTGTACTCGACGGCGAATTCGGCGTAGGTGAAGGCTTGGTTCTGGGTGCCCGGATGGGCCACCTTGAATGCGCCCATCAACGATGCCATGCGCCCGCAGGTGGGCAGGTCCAGACCGCGCATCAGGCCGTGGATGAGACCGGCGCGGTAGGCGTCGCCGCACCCGGTTGGGTCGGTGACGCATTTTTCCGCGGCGGGAGGCACGTAGTGGGTCTTGCTGCCGGCATGGATAGTGGAGCCGCGGGGGCCCTGGGTAGTGATGTAGGCCTTGACCTTGCCGGCGATGGTGTCGGCGTCCCAGCCGGTGCGTTGCTGCAGCAGGTTGGATTCGTAGTCGTTGACGACCACGTAGTCGGCCTGCTCGATGAAGGCGCGGAATTCGTCGCCGTTGAACAACGGCATGGCCTGGCCGGGGTCGAAGATGAAGGGGATGCCGCGTTCGGCGAATTCACGCGAGTTCTGCAGCATGGCCTCGCGCCCGTCCGGGGCGACGATGCCGAAGGTGATGCCTTCGACATCGCGAACGTGATTGTCGTGGCTGCGCATCATCGCGCCAGGGTGGAAGGCGGTGATCTGGTTGTTGTCCAGGTCGGTCGTCATGAAGGCCTGGGCGGTGAACAATTCGGGGATCTCGCGTATCTGGTCCAGTCGGATACCGTGCTCCATGAACCACTCGCGATAGGGGCCGAAGTCGGCACCCACGGTTGCCATCGGTACCGGGTCGTCGCCCAGCAGCTTGAGGTTGTAGGCGATGTTGCCGGCACAGCCGCCGAACTCGCGGCGCATCTGCGGAACCAGGAACGACACGTTCAGGATGTGCACCTTGTCGGGCAGGATGTGGTTCTTGAACTGGTCGGGGAACACCATGATGGTATCGAACGCCAGCGATCCGCAAATAAGTGCAGACATGCCTGTCAACCTCGCAACTGATGGAAACCGGCCGCGACCACCCCAAGTCGACGGGCACGGCAAAACCCCTTTATATTACAGCGGATAGGCATATGGCGCGAATCGTGCTGTCGCGGGGAGCGGCGCGATGCTCGTCGCGACAGGGCCGGCGGTGTCCCAACCATGCGTCTGGCAAGGATTTTTTAACAGTTGTGTCCTTGCGCTGCCGGGAGGGTGTCACTAGACTGACGCGCTCCCTTTACACGACCCACCACGGCGGTATCTTGCCCCATGTTCAAGAAGTTTCGCGGACTTTTTTCCAATGATGTGTCCATCGACCTGGGGACCGCCAATACGCTGATATACGTGCGCGGGCAGGGCATCGTCCTGAACGAGCCGTCGGTGGTGGCGATCCGGCAGGAACGCGGTCCGGGCGGCCCGCGCTCGGTGGCGGCCGTGGGTGGTGATGCCAAGCGCATGCTGGGCCGCACGCCCGGCAACATCGCCACCATCCGGCCGATGAAGGACGGCGTGATTGCCGACTTCACCATGACCGAGGCGATGCTGCAGCACTTCATCAAGCAGGTGCACAAGTCGCGTCTTCTGCGTCCCAGCCCGCGCGTCCTGGTATGTGTGCCGTGCGGTTCGACCCAGGTCGAGCGCCGCGCCATCAAGGAGTCGGCAGAGGGTGCCGGTGCCCGTGACGTGTTCCTGATCGAGGAGCCGATGGCGGCCGCGATCGGTGCCGGCATCCCGGTACACGAGGCACGCGGATCCATGGTGCTGGACATCGGCGGCGGCACTTCCGAGGTGGCGGTGATCTCGCTCAACGGCGTGGTCTATTCGCAGTCGGTGCGTGTCGGTGGCGACCGTTTCGACGAGGCGGTCATCAATTACGTGCGTCGCAACCACGGCACCCTCATCGGTGATTCGACCGCCGAGCGCATCAAGCTGGAAATCGGCTGCGCCTATCCGCAGAGCGAAGTACGCGAGATCGAAATTTCCGGGCGCAACCTGGCCGAGGGTGTGCCGCGCATGTTCACCATCAACTCCAACGAGGTGCTGGAGGCGTTGCACGAGCCGTTGTCGGGCATCACCGCGGCGGTCAAGGCGGCGCTGGAACAGACGCCGCCGGAGCTGTGCTCGGACGTGGCCGAGCGTGGCATCGTGCTGACCGGCGGTGGGGCGCTGTTGCGCGATCTGGACCGCCTGATTTCCGAGGAGACCGGCCTGCATGTCCAGGTGGCGGACGATCCGCTGACCTGCGTGGCCCGCGGTGGCGGCAAGGCGCTGGAACTCATCGACCAGCACGGCAGCGATTTCTTCGCCGGCGAGTGACGACCGGGTGCCGGTGCGTCCGCCGGTATCCGCATGGGGCGGGAGATGTGACAGACAATCCGGCGGCACCGAGCGTGCGGCCGGTATGGCAGAACGGGCATGGCGCTGACACGTGACGGAAACTCGACGCTGTTCTCGGCCTCCATGGCCGGGACACTGCGTCTGATTGTGTACCTCGCGCTGGCCTGTGTCCTGATGGTGGTGGACTATCGCGGCCACTGGTTGCAGCGGGCGCGTTACGGCGCCGCGGTCGTCATCGAACCGCTGTACAAGCTGGCCGCGTTGCCCTCGCAGGCGGTGGATACCGTCCACGTTGCCTTTGCCAGCCGCAAGCAGTTGACCAGCGAGAACCGACGCCTGCGACAGGACCTGCTGCTGGCCAACGCCCGCCTGAATCGCATGGCCTCGGTGGCCAAACAGAACGACAAGCTCAAGCAACTGCTGGATACGCGCCGGTCGTTGAAGATGAACGTGCAGCTGGCGCAGCTGATCGATGTGGACCTGGGCGCCTACCGGCACCGCATCATGCTCAATGTGGGCACGCACCAGGGCATCAGTGAAGGCCAGGTGGTGATCGATGCCGAGGGCATCATGGGGCAGGTGGTGGAGGTGCTGCCCGATACCTGCGTGGTGATGCTCATCACCGATCCCGATGCGGCCGTACCGGTGGTCATCGAGCGCACCGGCCAGCGCACGGTGGCCTACGGCTCGCGGGCCGGCGGTTTGCTGCAACTGCCCAACCTGCCCGTGTCCGCTGATGTGCGTACCGGTGACGAATTGCTGACGTCGGGCCTGGGCGGGCGTTTCCCGCCGGGGTTTCCGGTCGGCCGGATCGAATCGGTGCACCCTGATGCCGCCGGCATGTTCCTGGCTGCCGCGGCCAGGCCGGCGGCGCGGCTTGAATACAGCAGCAACGTGTTGTTGTTGCGGGATCTGGCGCCGCCGGTCGGGCCGCCGGCGCCGGCGACGGTGGCCGGACCGCCGGTGTCGCTGGCACCGGACGACGTGCAGGCACGCGAGGATACGCCATGAACCGGCGCCAGGCATTGAAATGGTTGTACGTCGGCAGCTTGTTGTTGTCATTGTTTCTGCTGCTGTTGCCGCTGCCCAACGCCATCCAGCCGTTCAAACCGTACTGGCCGATCCTGGTGCTGATGTTCTGGACGCTGGAATCGCCGGGGCGCGTGCACCTGGGGCTGGCCTTTGCGATGGGACTGGGCGCGGACCTGCTTGACGGCGTGTTGCTGGGCGACCAGGCGATGCGGCTGACCGTGGCGGTGTTCCTGATTGCCCGTTTCCGTTCGCGCCTGCGCTTTTTTCCGATGTGGCAGCAGATCCTGGCGGTGCTGGTGGTTCTGCTCAACGACCGCGTGCTGCAGCTGGTGATCCGGTTTTTCGCCGGTGAGGCGCTGCCGCCACCGCTGTTCTGGGTGGCGCCGTTCGTGGGTGCGGCCTGCTGGCCGTTCGTGTTCCTGCTGCTGGATGATCTGTACACACGGTTGCGTGTGCGCGAGACATGAGCATCCGACGTCAGCGCCTGAAGAATCCGCATGCCGAGTCGGCACTGTTCCGGTTCCGCGCGCTGACCGGGTTCGGTCTCATTGTCGTCTGCCTGCTGGTGTTGTGCGGACGCTTTTTCTGGCTGCAGATACTGCATCATGACGAGTTCGCGACACGCTCACGCAACAACCGTGTGCATGTGCGGGTGTTGCCGCCGCCGCGCGGACTCATCTACGACCGCAACGGCACGCTGCTGGCCGACAACGTGCCGGCGTTCCGCCTGGATGTGATTCCCGAGCAGGTCAAGGACATGGATGCCATGCTCGAACGTCTGGGGCGCGTGGTGCCGTTGAGCCGGGGCGAGCTCGCCGATTTTCACCGCCACCTCAAGCAGCACCGCGTGTTCCAGAAGGTGCCGCTGAAAATGCAGTTGACCGAGGACGAGATCGATCGTTTCGCCGTCAACCGCTGGCGTTTTCCGGGTGTGGACGTGGAACCCTACTTGAAACGCCATTACCCGTTGGGAGCGGCCTACGCGCATGTGCTCGGGTATGTCGGGCGCATCAATGCCAAGGAGGTGGCGTCGGTGGATCCGCGGCGTTACGAGGGAACCAACTATTACGGCAAGGGCGGCATCGAGGGTTATTACGAGAGCCGGTTGCATGGCGAGCCGGGCTTCGAGGTCGACGAGGTCAATGCCGACCAGCGCGTGGTGCGTGTGCTCAGCGTGCACGCGCCGACGCCCGGCGAGAGCCTGTATCTGACCCTGGACACGCACATCCAGGAAGCGGCCGAACAGGCGCTCGGCGGCAGGTCGGGTGCCGTGGTGGCGATCGATCCGCGCAACGGCGAAGTGTTGGCGATGGTCAGCCAGCCCAGTTTCGATCCCAACCTGTTCATCAACGGCATCAGCCAGACGGACTATTCGGCGCTGCTGAACGATCCGGACAAGCCACTGCTGCACCGGGCGTTGCGCGGGCGCTATCCCCCGGGGTCGACGGTCAAGCCGTTCCTGGGCCTGGGTGGGCTCGAACTGGGCTATCGCAAGCCCTCCGACACCACCCTGTCCACGGGCACGTTCCACATCCCGGGCTACTCGCGCGGTTTTCGTGACGACCAACGCTATGGCGCCGGACGCGTCAACGTCGTGCAGGCCATCGCCAAGTCGGTCAACACGTACTTCTACAAGTTGGCCTACGAGATGGGCATCGACAAGTTCAGCGATTGGATGGGCAAGTTCGGGTTCGGCCGGCCGACCGGTATCGATCTGGACGGGGAGGGCTCTGGGGTGCTGCCGTCGCGGGACTGGAAACGCGCCCATCGGAGTCAGCCCTGGTATCCCGGCGAGACCGTCATCGCCGGCATCGGTCAGGGCTACTGGGTGGTCACGCCCTTGCAGCTGGCCCATGCCGTGGCCATGCTTGCCGATCGTGGCGTGCCACACCGTCCGCATCTGCTGCGCGCCACCCGCGACGGCATGAAGGGAGGCAAGACGCATGCCGAGCCGGTCAAGGCCGGCGCGTCGGTGGTGCACGACATGAAGAACTGGGAGGCGGTGCGCGAAGGCATGCTGCAAGTCGTCTATGGCGGTCCCGGCAGCACGGCGCGGGGCCTGGGCAAGGATTTTCCATACCGGATCGCCGGCAAGACCGGCACCGCGGAGCGCTACTCGCGCACCACCAGCGCCTATGAAAGCCACGCCGACCTCGAGGCCCTGGCGCAACGCCATCGTGCGCTGTTCGTCGCCTACACGCCGGCGGATGATCCGCAGATCGCGGTGGCGGTGATCGTCGAGCACGGTGCCTGGGGCGGCAGCACGGCGGGCCCCATCGCACGCGCGGTGCTGGACGCCTGGTTGAAACAGCATCCACCGGGTATCGAGGCGACCATCGACGCCGATGCTACCGGCGGCGCCGCCGGCAAGGGGGCACCATGAGCGTTCTCGGTACCCTCAAGGTGCGTACCCAACGTATGCTCTCGCGCATGTGGCACCGGCCGCGTCTGGATATGCCGTTGCTGGGCGCCATCGTGCTGTTGATGCTGATCGGTCTGGCCACC
Source organism: uncultured Rhodanobacteraceae bacterium (assembly GCA_964566965.1). GTDB lineage: Bacteria > Pseudomonadota > Gammaproteobacteria > Xanthomonadales > Rhodanobacteraceae > Oleiagrimonas. Next base: position 8,017 of record CAZMKO010000059.1, on the reverse strand, counting down.
CTGTTCAGTGCCGGCAACGAGAATCCGGCACTGATCGTGGGACAGGGCGCGCGGTTCGCGTTGGGGCTGGCATTGATGCTGTTCATCTCGCATATTCCGCCAGCCACGCTGCGGGCCTGGACGCCGTGGCTGTATGGGCTCAGCACGCTGCTGCTGGTGGTGGTCGCGGTACTGGGCGAAGGCCATGGCGCCACGCGCTGGCTGGATCTCGGCGTGCTGCGTTTCCAGCCCTCGGAGCTGCTGAAACTGACCATGCCGATGATGGTGGCCTGGTATCTGCATCCACGCCAGTTGCCACCTTCGTGGACCCATATCGCCGTGACCGGTTTGCTGATCGCCGTGCCGGCCGCCCTGATCGCCAAGCAGCCGGACCTGGGCACCGCCATCCTGGTGGCCACGGCCGGCGCGTTCGGCCTGTTTCTCGCCGGCATGAGCTGGTGGCGCATCGGCGCCCTGGCCGGCATCGTCGGCGCCGCCGCGCCGGTGGGGTGGTATTTCCTGCACGATTATCAGCGCCAGCGTGTGCTGACGTTCCTCAACCCCGAATCGGATCCACTTGGCGCTGGTTGGCACATCATCCAGTCGAAGATCGCGGTCGGCTCGGGTGGGCTGTTGGGCAAGGGGTTTCATCACGGCACGCAGTCGCGCCTGCAGTTTCTTCCCGAACACACCACCGACTTCATCTTCGCCGTGTTCGGCGAGGAATTCGGTCTGGTCGGCGCGGTGTTGCTGATCGCCCTGTATGCCTTCATCATCGGCCGCTGTCTGTGGATCGCGATGCAGGCACGCGATACTTATTCGCGCCTGCTGGCCGGCGCCATCGGCATGAGTTTCTTCGTCTACGTCATGGTCAACGGCGGCATGATTACCGGCTTGTTGCCGGTGGTCGGCGTACCGCTGCCGCTGATCAGCTACGGCGGCACCTCGGCGGTGTCGCTGCTGGTCGGCTTCGGCGTGCTGATGTCGATCCACGCCCATCGCAAACTGCTTTGACCACCCGGATGTGCCCCGTCGGCGCGGTGCAGCGCGCGAGCAGACAGCGCGGCGGTGGCTGTGTAGACTTGGACGGCATGTCCGGGTGTGGTCGTCCACGCCCGCCCGCTACCCGACTCGTGAAATTGTCCATGTTCCGATCCTTTCGTGCGTTGCTGTTTCCTGTCGCGTTGAGCCTGGTCGCGGGTGCGCCGGCACAGGCCGCGTCCCACCCCGGCGAAGGCGACCTGGTGCGTGAGGTGGCGACGGCCACCGGCAAGAGCCCGGACAACCTGCGCAAGCTGCTGGACGGCGCGAGCAAGAAGCAGTCGATCATCGACGCGATGACCCGCCCGGCTGAATCCAAGCCGTGGCCGGCCTACCGCAAGATCTTCATGACCTCCAAGCGCGTCGACGACGGCGTGGCGTTCTATCGCAAGCATCGCGACCTGATCGAGCGCATCAGCGCACAGTACCGTGTGCCGGGGCCGTATCTGGTGGCCATCCTGGGGGTGGAGACCAACTACGGGCGCGTGACCGGCAATTACCGCGTGCTGGACGCACTGGTGACACTGGCGTTCTACTACCCGCCGCGCGCGACGTTCTTCCGGTCCGAGTTGAAAACGTTGCTGGAGTTGCCTTCGACCAAGCTGGCCGGGCCGCTGGACACGCTCAAGGGTTCCTACGCGGGCGCCCAGGGCTGGGGCCAGTTCATGCCTTCCAGCATCAAGGCCTATGCGGTCGATGCCGACGAGGACGGCCACATCGACATGCTTGGCTCGCTGCCGGACATCCTGGCCAGCGTGGCCAACTATTTCCACGCGCACGGCTGGGCGCCGGGCCAACCGGTGGTGGTGCGGGCGCAGGCGGACGAGGCCGCGCGCAAGGTCGATATCGACCACAGCAAGCCGTTGCATGCGGTGGAGCGCTGGGAGGCGTGGGGTTACGCGCCGCAGACACCGGTCAGTCCGGGCCTCGAGGCCACCTGGCTGCGGCTGGACGGCGATGACGGCGCATCGCTGGACTGGCTCACCTTCAACAATTTCTACGTCATCACGCGCTACAACCGCAGCCCGATGTACGCCATGGTGGTGCATCAGCTGGCACGGGCCATCGCCGACGGCGCCGGCGTGACACTCGAACAGACGGTGGCGGCCGCGCGATGAAGTGGGCGTGGCGACTGGCGTTGGCGCTGGCGGTGCCGGCGCTTCTGGCGGCATGTGCCTCACACCCGGCGCGGTCGGGCAAGGCATCGGGGCGGCATGCCCGGGGCGGCGACAACATCCACCTGTCGCAGCAGGACCGCTATCACCTCGAGCAGGACGGCGAGCCGGACGGCCCGGCCCGGGATGTCAGCAAGCTGTCCGAACCGGTGCCCAAGGTGGAGCCCTTGTCGCGTTACGGCAACAAGTCGCCGTACGCGGTCAACGGCAAGACCTATCGCGTGCTGGCCGATGCCAGGGGCTATGACGAGCGTGGTCTTGCGTCCTGGTACGGCAACAAGTTCCACGGTTACCTGACATCCAGCATGGAACGCTACGACATGTACAAGTTCACGGCCGCCAGCAAGGTGCTGCCGCTGCCGACGTACGCGCGCGTGACCAACCTGGAAAACGGCAAGAGCGTGATCGTGCGCGTCAACGACCGCGGCCCGTTCGTGTCCAATCGCATCATCGACCTTTCCTATGCCGCGGCGGTGCGTATCGGTATCTGGCCGAAGGGCACCGGCATGGTCGAGGTGCAGGCGATCGACCCGCGTCATCCGCGTGCGGAACTGAAGAAGCCGCCGGTGGTCCCAGTGGATGCCGCCGGCCATGGCATCTGGCTGCAGGTGGGCGCCTACTCCGACCGTTCCAACGCGCGCGCGGTGGCGACACGCCTGCGCCGGGCGCGTCTGGCACCGGTGCAGGTCAGTACCGTGGATGTCTCGGGCCGGCGCTATACCCGGGTCCGGCTGGGGCCGCTCAAGAGTGCCGCCGAGGCCGACCGGGTCAGCGCCTCGGTGCAGCGGTTGGGCCTGCCGGCACCGCGCGTGGCGGTGGATTGATCGCGAACGGTCGCCCGGAGCGCATACGGGCGGCGGGTTGTTCATCTCACCCTGTTAATATGCGCGTCTGTCTCAAGCTGGCGGTGCTGTGCCACGGCCGGCGACCTCAACCCGCATGGATTTTTCCCGTTTGTTTCCTGGATCCTTGAAGATGCCATTTCGTCGCCAACACGTATTCGCGGGCCTCGGTGCCCTGGTTGCCAGTGTCTTCATGTTCGGCGCGGTGGCCGCGCAGTCGGCCAAGCTGGTGCCGCAGGCCAGCGTGCCCAAGGCCAAGGTGCCCAGTGCCAAGGTGCCCAGCGCCAAGGTGCCGGACGTGCCGGTGCCGCCGCCGCCGGAATTCGAATCCAGCGCCTGGGTGCTGATGGACTACGGCACCGGCCGCGTGCTGGCGTCCAAGAACCCGGACAAGCAGCTGGAACCGGCGTCGATCACCAAGATCATGACCGATTACGTGGTCTCGGCCGAGGTCGCGGCGGGCAAGGTGCACATGGACGATGACGTGTTCATCAGCGAGAACGCCTGGCGCAAGGGTGGTGCGGGTACCGACGGTTCCACCAGTTTCCTGAAGGTGCGCTCCAAGGTGCCGTTGAAGGACCTGATGTACGGCCTGATCATCCAGTCCGGCAACGATGCCGCCATCGCCCTGGCCGAGCACGTGGCCGGCAGCGAGGCCGGTTTCGTGACGCTGATGAATGCTTACGCCAAGCGCCTGGGCATGAACAACACCCATTACGAGAACGTGTCCGGCTACCCGGCCGAGGGCCACCACAGTTCGGCGCTGGACACCGCGATCCTGTCGCGCGCGCTGATCCACGACTTTCCGGCCGACTACAAGATTTCCTCGATCAAGAAATTCACCTGGAACGGCATCACCCAGTACAACCGCAACAACCTGCTGTGGCGCGACCCCACCGTGGACGGCATCAAGACCGGCCATACCAAGGCGGCGGGCTATTGCCTGGCGGCTTCGGCGATCCGCGACGGCCAGCGCCTGATCGCGGTGGTGATGGGCACGCCCAGCTCCAAGGCACGCGTGGACGACGCGCAGGCGCTGCTGAACTACGGCTACCGTTTCTTCGAGTCGCACAAGCTGTTCGACGCCGGTCAGCAACTGGCTTCGCCGCGCCTGTGGAAGGGCAGCGAGAACCACCTGCCGGTGGGCCTGGACAAGGAACTGTCGCTCACCGTCAAGCGTGGCAGCTACGACGACCTGAAGGCCAGCATCAACCTGCCCTCGACCCTGGTGGCACCGTTCAAGAAAGGCCAGAAGGTGGGCACGCTGACCATTTCCCTGGATGACCACGTGCTGGTCACCCGTCCCGTGGTGGCCTTGGCCGATGCGCCCGAGGGCGGATTCTTCTCGCGGCTGTGGGACACCATCATGCTGTGGTTCCACGGCAGCGACGACGGCCAGACCACGGTGAAGGCGGAGGTGGCCTCGTGAGTGGCACGACAAACGGCCATGGCGCAAACGGCAAAGACGCAAACGGCCACGGCAGCGAAGAGGGTCGGGAGCGCGGCTTCACGTTTCCGGGTCGTTTCACCATCAGCGCCATGGGCGATGTCGATGCCGATCTCAAGACCCGGGTGCCCGAGTTGCTGGAGGGAGTCGGTCTGGAGGTGCTGCACGAGACGGTGCGCCATCGCCATTCCAGCAAGGGCAACTACATCTCGGTGACGGTCGATTTCGATTGCCCGTCGCGAGAGCAGTACGAGGCGGCCCACGCCGTGCTGCGGGCCGACCCGGCCATCAAATACACTCTTTAGATCCTTTTTCGCCACGGAGTCCGTCATGTCCCGTCCCCTTCACGTGCGTCGCCTCGGCCGTCAGCCTTACCATCCGGTGTGGCAGGCCATGCAGGCGTTCACCGCCACGCGCGATGCGACGGTCGAGGACGAGCTCTGGGTGCTGGAGCACGACCCCGTGTTCACCCTGGGCCAGGCCGGCAAGCCGGAGCATGTGCTGGCGCCTGGCGACATTCCCGTCATCCATGTCGACCGCGGCGGTCAGGTGACCTATCACGGCCCCGGGCAGATCGTGGCCTATCCGCTGCTGGACCTGCGCCGGTTGGGCGTCGGCGTGCGCGAACTGGTCGCGCGCGTCGAGCAGGCGATCATCGACACGCTGGCGCGGTGGGACATCCGGGCCGGACGCGTGGCCGGTGCGCCCGGCGTGTACGTGGAGGACGCCAAGATCGCCGCGCTGGGCCTGCGCGTGCGGCGTGGATGCACGTTCCACGGGCTGGCATTCAACGTCAACATGGACCTGGAACCGTTCTCGCGCATCAACCCGTGCGGGTACAAGGGCCTGGCCGTGACCGACGTGGCCGGACAGGGTGGCCCGGCGTCGCTGGCCCCCGTGGCGGACGCGCTGGTCGAGGAGTTCTGTCGCCAGTTCGACCTGTCCGCCCGCATCGCCGCGCCGGTCGTCCCGGTCATCGAAACCGCCACGGCCGGTTCGGGCATGGCATCATGAATCGTCCGTCCGCAAGCCGGCACGCGCCGGGAGCCCCGCCATCCGGGGGCGGTCCAGCCGAGGTAACCTGAATGAAATCGTGTTTTTCCCGCCCCGCCCTGACCGCGCTCCTGCTGACGGCCTTCGTGGCGCCGATGACGGCGTGGGCGTTGGCGCCGGCGGCCAGTACGGCCGCGTCCGCGAGTGTCGCGCCGGCTGGTAGCGACACCACCCCGGCGCCGGCCGCGTCCAGCCCGGCGGCACCCGCGCCGGCATCCTCGGCCGCCGACAAGCCGGTGCCAGAGACCTACGAGCCGGTGGATCCTTCCGACGTGCAGAGCGAGGCGGCGCAGCTGTCGGCCCGGTTCCTGACGCGCTTCCATTACGACGCGCGGCCGCTGGATGATGCGATGTCCGAGGACATCTTCAAGGAGTACCTGAAGACGCTCGACGGCGGCAAACTGTTCTTCAGCAAGGCCGACGTCGATCGGTTCGCCTCCCTGCGCACGGAACTGGACAATGCCATCTGGGACCGCGACCTGTCCGGCCCGTTCGAGGTGTTCAACCTGTATGCCAGGCGCGCGCTGGAGCGTTACCGCTACGCGCGCTATCTGCTGAAGACGGATTTCGATTTCAACGGTGACGAGACGTTCAATCTGGACCGCAAGGACGCCGACTGGGCGGCCGATACCGCGGCCCTGGACGCGCTGTGGAAGAAGCGCGTCATGAATGACTGGATGCGCCTGAAACTGGCCGGCAAGCAGGGCGAAGACATCCGCAAGCTGCTGGACAAGCGTTACAAGGGTTACATCGACCGGGTCAAGCAGATGGATGGCGAGGATGCCTTCCAGACCTTCATGGATGCCTACGCGCGCACCACCGACCCGCATACCGATTATTTCGGGCCGCGTCGCGCCGAGAACTTCGCCATCGCCATGCGCCTGTCGCTGGAAGGCATCGGCGCGGTGTTGCAGGCCGACAACGAGTACACGCAGATCCGCGAGCTGGTGCCCGGTGGCCCTGCCGACAAGTCCGGCAAGATCCACGTCGGCGATCATATTGTCGGTGTCGGTCAGGGCGAGGACGGCCCCATCCAGGATGTACTGGGCTGGCGCCTGGACGACGTGGTCGACCGGATCCGCGGCAAGAAGGGCACCAAGGTGCGCCTGGAAATCATCCCGGCCAAGGCCGGGCTGGACGGCAAGCACGAAGTGGTCACCGTGGTGCGCGACAAGGTCACCATCAAGGAGCAGGCGGCCAAGAAGAAGATCGTGAAAGTCGACGACGGCAACAAGACCCACCGCATCGGGGTAATCGACCTGCCGTCGTTCTATGAGGACTTTGCCGCTCATCGCAATGGCGACCCCGAGTACAAGAGCGCCTCGCGCGACGTGGCGCGACTGATCAAGGAGCTCAAGAAGGCCGATGTCGACGGCATCGTGGTCGATCTGCGCAACAACGGTGGCGGCTCGCTGACCGAGGCGGTCAACCTGACCGGCTTGTTCATCGACCAGGGGCCGGTGGTGCAAGTGCGCCAGAGCGACGGCAGCGTGGAAGTCAACGCCGATACCGACCCGGGCATGCTCTGGGCCGGTCCGCTGGCGGTGCTGGTCAACCGTGGTTCGGCATCGGCATCGGAGATCTTCACCGCCGCCATCAAGGATTACGGCCGCGGCATCGTCATCGGTGAACAAACCTTCGGCAAGGGCACGGTGCAGAACCTGGTCGACCTGGACAAGTTCGGCAGCCATCCCGGCAAGAAACCGACTTATGGCGAGATCAAGATGACCATCGCCAAGTTCTTCCGTATCAATGGCGGTTCCACGCAGCTGCGCGGCGTCAAACCGGATATCGGCTTCCCCGGCAACGGGGATGCCAAGGAATTCGGCGAATCCACCTACGACAACGCGCTGCCGTGGACGCACATCGAGAAGGCCGACTACAGCCCGGTGGCCGATCTCAAGTCGCTGGTCCCGGCACTCAAGGAAAAGCACGAGCAGCGCACCAAGGCTTCGCCGGCGTGGAAACTGCTGCTGGACGAGCTGGCCGAGTACCGCAGGAACCGTGAGCGCACCACCATTTCGCTGAACTACGAGAAGCGGCAGGCACGGCGCAAGCATTTCGAGGAGTTGCAGAAGTCGTTCCGGGCTCGCCACAAGGAGATCGACGGTGACACCAGCGACACCATTCAGGTGGAGCTGGACGACGGCCTGCAGCCCAACGAGCGCAGCCTGGAAAGCCAGCTGGAGGACGAGAAGGAAGCCAAGGAGAGCGACGACGTGATGCTGGACGAGGCCGCCCACATCGTTGCCGACGAGGTCGACCTGATTCACGCCGATCCGAAGATGGCCACCACCGTATTGCCCTATGGCGGCAAGGACACCCCCGGTTTTGGCCTGCCGTCACGGCAGGTCGCCGCCGACGTGAAGCCGTCCGAGACCCCGGCCACGGAACCGGTGCACTGAGCCTCCGCCGCGAACTTGCGCCATCGCGGCCATGGGCCGCTCCCACAGGGAACCTCGAAAAACCGGATACTGGAC
>CAZMKO010000058.1:0-14575 GCA_964566965.1 uncultured Rhodanobacteraceae bacterium | reverse complement strand
CGTTGTCGCCCACGTTGTCGGCGATCACGGCCGGGTTGCGCGGGTCGTCCTCGGGGATGCCGGCTTCGACCTTGCCCACCAGGTCGGCACCCACGTCCGCGCCCTTGGTGAAGATGCCGCCGCCCAGGCGCGCGAAGATGGAGATCAGCGAGCTGCCGAACGCCAGGCCGATCAGCGCGTGCAGGCCGGTATCGCCATCCATGCCCATGCCGTTGAGGATCATCCAGTAACCGGTGACGCCGAGCAGGGCCAGGCCGACCACCAGCATGCCGGTGATGGCGCCGCCACGGAAGGCGACATCCATGGCCTTGCCGATGCCCTGGCGTGCCGCTTCGGCCGTGCGCACATTGGCGCGCACCGACACGTGCATGCCGATGTAGCCGGCCGCGCCGGACAGGATCGCGCCGATGGCGAAGCCGATGGCCGTGGGCCAGGTGATGAAGAAACCCACCAAAACAAAAAGCACCACGCCGGCGATGGCAATGGTGCCGTATTGGCGGTTCAGGTAAGCGCGGGCACCCTCCTGGATGGCCTCGGCAATTTCACGCATTCGCTCGTTGCCGGAAGACTGGGCCAACACCCAGCGCACAGAGAACACGCCATAGAGGATGGCAACGACCGCGCATGCCAGCGCGATCCACAAACCGTACTGATGCAGCATGGAACCTCCCCGAATTGTGTGGCTGCCCCGAGCGGGCGGCCCGTCGAGTATAGACACAGATCGCCGTTCATGTGTTGTGTTCCGTGATCTTGCTGTGGTAGACGTCGTCGGAAAAGGGCGGGGCGTATCGTGGGAGGCCTGTTTCGCTCCTTGCCGGTATCCGTCATGCTCACCATCCCCCTCGCCGAGCGCCACGCCGCGTTTCGCGCACTGCATCGCGCCGGGTGCTTCATTCTGCCCAACCCGTGGGACCCCGGTTCCGCACGCTGGCTGGAGCACGCCGGTTTCAAGGCACTGGCCACCACCAGTGCCGGCTACGCCTTTTCACGCGGTCGGGCCGACCGCGCGCTCGAGCTGGATGATGTGCTGTGTCATTGCCGGGAACTGGTCGCGGCGACGGGGCTTCCCGTCAACGCCGATTTCGAGGACGGCTACGCCCGCACCCACGACACGCTTGCGGCCAACGTGCGGCGCTGCGTCGAGACCGGTGCCTCGGCGTTGTCGATCGAGGACTCGATGCCCGACAACCGCACCCTGTACGACTTCGACGAGGCGGTGGCGCGCATGCGCGTGGCCCGGCGTGCCATCGATGCCGTGGACCCGGCGGTGATGCTGGTCGGACGCGCGGAGTGTTTCCTGGTCGGCCAGCCGGATCTGGACGACACGGTGCGCCGCCTGTGTGCGTACGCCGAGGTCGGTGCCGATTGCCTGTATGCGCCGGGGCTGAGTGACGCCGGCGATATCCGCGCCGTGGTGGAGGCGGTGGCGCCGTTGCCGGTCAACGTGATGATGGGACCGGTCGCGGACATGGGGATGGAAGCCCTGGCCAGCCTGGGCGTGCGCCGTGTCAGCACGGCCAGTGCCCTGGCCATGGCGGCCTGGACCGGTTTTGCCGAGGCGACCAAGACATTGGCCGACGGGCGTCTGGATGGCTTTTCCAATACGGTAAGTTATCGTCAGCTGGGCGAGCTGTTCGGTGGGTGACTGCGGTGAAGGTCGTGTTTTCTGGTGAATCTCGGCCATCGCGGCCATGGGCCGCTCCCGCAGGGCCTGTCTGAGGCCCCATGGAGCTCTTGTGGGAGCGGCCCATGGCCGCGATGGCCGGAGATTGCCGATACCTCCATCGTCACCGCGCCGGCTCCCATGCCTCCAGCTTTCGCGCGACACCGATGTTTTTCAGCTGCACATAGCGTGGCAGGCCGTCCCGGCCTTCGGGCGGCGTGGCGTCGCCGCGGATCAGCGGGGCCAGGTAGCGCCGTGCCGCCGGCGTGATGCCGAAACCGTCGCGGCGGATGTACTTGGCGGGCAGTTTTTTTTCGCGGTTGGCGATGCGCCCCAGCGGCGCCGGTTCGATTTTCCAGCGGTAGGGTTTGTCGGACGTGCGCCGGATCACCGGCATGACCGCGTTGCGGCCCTCCAGCGCATACTCGACGGCGGCGCGGCCCACGGCGACGGCCTGGTCGACATCGGTTTTCGCGGCCGCGTGGCGTGCCGAACGCTGCAGGTAGTCGGGCGGGGCCCAGTGCACCTTCATGCCCAGTTTTTCGTGCACCAGGTTGGCCAGTACCGGTGCCACGCCGCCCAGCTGCACGTGGCCGAAGGCGTCGCGGGTGCCGGCATCGGCCAGGAATCGGCCTGCCGCGTCGCGCACGCCTTCGGAGGCGACCACGGTGCACCAGCCGACACGTCCCACGGTGTCCTTGACCCGGGCCAGGAAAGCCTTCTCGTCGAACGTGCGCTCCGGAAACAGGATCACATGCGGTGGCGCGTCCGGGCCATCCCCGGCCAGTCCCGCCGCCGCGGCGATCCAGCCTGCGTGGCGCCCCATCACTTCCAGCACGAAGACCTTCGTGGAGGTGCTGCTCATGGACGCCACGTCCAGACTGGCCTCCCGCGTGGACAACGCGACATAGCGGGCCACCGAGCCGAAGCCCGGACAGTTGTCGGTGACCACCAGGTCGTTGTCGACCGTCTTGGGCACGCCGATGCAGGTAAGTCCGTGGCCCATTCGTTTGCCCAATTGCGACAGTTTCAGCGCGGTGTCGGCCGAGTCGTTGCCGCCGTTGTACAGGAACCAGCGGATGTCGTGGGCGCGCAGCACCTCCATCAGACGGCGGTACTCGGCATCGTCTTTCTCTGGCGGCGCCAGCTTGTAGCGGCACGACCCGAAGGCGCCGCCGGGGGTGTGTTTCAGGGCCGCGATGGCGGCCGCCGATTCGCGCGACGTGTCGATGAGATCCTCGTGCAGCACGCCCAGGATGCCGTGGCGGGCGGCGCAGGTTTTCACGCCGCGCGCGCGTGCGGTTTCGATGACGGCCGCGGCGGTGGCGTTGATGACGGCGGTGACGCCGCCGGACTGGGCATACAGCAGCTTGCCTTGGGCCATCCTGTGTTCTCCGTGGGGCGGATTCGCGGTGTGTTGCCAACAGGGTAAACCCTTGCACGACAGGGGGATAGGCCGGCCCATGCCGCGGTTTTGTTTGACTGGACCCGGGTCACGGGCTACTTTTAACGCCATTTCATTGACGCTCGAAGGCGCCTTGGGAGTGCGGTCCGTGGGCCCACCGATGGAAGGTGGTCGCACGCATGCCGACGGGCCATGCCCGGCTCCTCCGTCGCGCCGGAGACACCAGCGGAGCATCACATGCGACTTGTGCTACTAGGCGCCCCGGGATCGGGCAAAGGCACCCAGGCGGCGCGCCTGAAGAACGAACTGGGCGTGCCTCACATTTCCACCGGCGACCTGTTGCGCGCCGCGGTCAAGGCCGGCACGCCGCTGGGCGTGAAGGCGAAGGAAGTGATGGATGCCGGCCAGCTGGTGTCCGATGACATCGTGCTGGGCATGCTCGAGGAGCGCCTGGCCGAGCAGGACGCCCAGGCCGGTTTCATCCTCGACGGCTATCCGCGCAACCTGGTCCAGGTGAAGGCGTTGGACGGTCTGCTGCAGCGCCTGGACAAGCCGCTGGACGCGGTGGTGAAGCTGGACGTGTCCAACGAGGAAATCGTCGGGCGATGCGAGATCCGCTACAAGGAACAGGGGCGCGCCGACGACAACCCCGACACCGTGCGCAAGCGCCTGGCCATCTATGCCGAACAGACCGCGCCGGTGGCCGAGTGGTACCGCGAGCACGGCATGTTGCGTGCCGTCGACGGCGTCGGTGCGCTGGATGACGTGTTCGCGCGCATCCTGGCCGTGCTGCCGGCTGACCGCATCGCCGTGGACCGCTGATCCACGAACGACGGGGCGCGTCGACTCCCCTGCGGGAGGCCTCGATCAGCACGGATCCTCGAATTCACCGTGGGGCGGCGCCGGCCGCGATGGCGGCATGGCTGGTTTCAGTCATGATGGCCGTGTCCCACCTCCTGCGGAACACTTCATGCGACTGCATATCCTCGGCATCTGCGGCACCTTCATGGGCGGCCTGGCTGCACTGGCCCGCGAGCTGGGCCACCAGGTGGACGGTTCGGATGCCAATGTTTATCCGCCGATGAGTACGCAATTGCGCGCCCTCGGCATCGATCTGGCCGAGGGCTACAGCGCCGCGCACCTGCAACCGGCGCCGGACCAGGTGGTGGTCGGCAACGCCATGACCCGCGGCAACCCCGCCGTGGAATACATGCTCGATGCCGGTCTGACGTACCTGTCCGGCCCGCAATGGCTGGGCGAGCAGGTACTGGCCGGGCGCGAGGTGCTCGCCGTGGCCGGCACCCACGGCAAGACCACCACCACCGGCATGCTTGCCCATTTGCTGGAAAGTGCCGGCCGTGCGCCGGGTTTCCTGATCGGCGGTGTCCCCGGCAACTTCGAGGTATCCGCACGGCTGGGTGGTGCGGCGCTCACCTCGTCAGGGCAGACGGGCCGGAGCGCACCCTCATCCGGTCCGGTGGCCCGCCTTCCCCCGGAGGGAGAAGGGGAGCCGCGGTCGGCGGCGCCCTTCGTGATCGAGGCGGACGAATACGACACCGCCTTCTTCGACAAGCGATCCAAGTTCGTGCACTACCGGCCGCGCATCGTCATCCTCAACAACCTGGAATACGACCACGCCGACATTTTTCCGGACGTGGCCGCAATCCAGCGCCAGTTCCATCATCTGGTGCGTATCGTGCCCGGCAACGGCCGGCTCATCGTCAATGCCGAGGACGCGCGCCTGGCCGAGGTGCTGGCCATGGGATGCTGGACGCCGGTGGAAACCTTCGGCATCGACCAGGGCGACTGGCGTGCCGAACTGGTGGCGGCCGACGGCTCGCATTTTCGCGTGTACCGTCATGGCGCCCTGCTGGGTGAGGTGCGTTGGGCACAGATGGGTCGGCACAACGTGATGAACGCCGTGGCCGCCGTGGCGGCGGCGCATGCCCACGGCGGCGATGTGACGACCCTGCTGCCGGCGCTGGAGACTTTCCGCAACGCGCGTCGGCGCATGGAGAAGGTGGGCGAGGTCGGCGGTATCCATGTGTACGACGATTTCGCCCATCATCCGACCGCCATCGCCACCACGCTGGCCGGATTGCGCGCGCGCGTGGGTGATGCGCGCATCCTGGTCGCGCTGGAGCCGCGTTCCAATTCCATGCGCCAGGGTGCGCACGCCATGGCATTGGCGCCCAGCCTGGCCGACGCCGATCGCGTGGTGTTCCTGAAGCGTCCGGCCTTGCCGTGGGACGCCGACCGCGTCATCGATGCCCTGGCCGGTCACGGGCGTGCCGTGACGGATGTCGAGACGTTGCTGCAAACCCTGGCGGCCGAGGTACGGGTCGGCGACCATGTGGTGTTCATGTCCAACGGCGGTTTTGAAAACGCGCCACGGCGTTTCGTGGGCATGTTGGAGGCGTAGCGCGGGTCCTGATGGCTTGTCGCGCGATGGCCTCGGCGCGGCCGGTGCACTCACCCGAACGGATGCTCGATGGACGGGCTTTGCCCGGTGAACCAGCGCGCCCCGTCTCCGGTGATGTGCATGTCGTCCTCCAGGCGCACGCCGAATTCGCCGGGTATGTAGATACCGGGTTCGTCGCTGAAGGTCATGCCTTGTTGCATGCGCCGCTTGTTGCCGCCGACCAGGTAGTACCACTCGTGCATGTCCATGCCGATGCCGTGGCCCAGACGGTGCGAGAAATACTTGTAGCCGGGGCCGTAGCCGGCGTCGACGACGACTTTGCGTGCCGCCGCGTCCACCGATTCCATGGTGGCGCCGGGACGGGCCGCGTCCAGGGCGGCCTTCTGCGCCTTGCGCACGATGTCGAACACCCGCTTCATCTTGTCGCTGGCCTTGCCGAGGGTGAAGGTGCGGGTGAGGTCGCTCATGTAGCCTTCCACGTAGCAGCCGTCGTCCAGCATCACCGGCGTGCCCTCGACGATGCGCTGCGGTTCGCGCGAGCCGTGCGGGTTGGCGGTGTACTTGCCGACGTTGACGCTGGCTTCTCCGCGCAGGCCCATGCGCTGGTAGGCGGCGTCGATCCATGCCGACACCTGGTGCTGCGTCATGCCCGGTTCGAGCCCCTCCCACACGGCCTTGTAGACGGCCAGGGTGGCGTCGCAGGCGGTCTTCATCAGCGCCAGTTCGGCCGGGCTCTTGACGGCACGGCAGCCGGCGGTCACCGGTGTGGCCTGCACCAGCGTTGCGTGCGGCATGGCTTGACCGATTTCATGCGCGCGATAGAACGGCGTACGGTCGTCGATACCCAGCGTGCCCTGGCCGGCGTGGTGCTCGCGCATGATGCCGGCGATCAGCGCGTAGGGGCTCTCGTTTTCCTGCCAGCTGCGCACGTCGGTGCCGAACTTGATCTGGCCCCGGGTGCGGCTGCGCTCGAAGTCGGGGACGATGTAGACGGGGTCGCCGGAACGCGGCAACAGCATGCCGGCGGTGCGCTCGCTGTTCCACCAGCGCAGGCCCGTGAAGTAGTCCAGCGTGGTGCCGGCGTCCACGAAGATGGCGTCCATGCCGTGTTGGCCCATCAGTTCCTGCGCCCGGGCCAGGCGCGTGCGGCGCTCGTCGTCGCCGATCGGCACGATGCGGCCGCGTGGCGGCCCCAGCGCCCGGATCGACGCCGGCAACGCGGTGTCGGTATGGGTCGCATGGGCGCTTGATACCGCACCAAGGCCCACGGCCGGGAGGATGGCGGCGCCGAGGGCGGAGGTCTTCAGGAAGCGTCGGCGTGACGGCTGGATGGCGTCGGGGTCGGGGTGCATGGGCGTCCACGGGGCGGGAAGTGGGTGTTCAGCCTGCCAGATCGGCGTGCGCGCGTCACCGACCGTTGGTCATGACGCAGGCACGAAAGCGCGCGGGAAATCGGTACACTGGCGGCATGGCCCGTGCTTCCAACCTGCTGCTGGATGTGCCGCTGTTTCCGCTGGCGACGGTCTTGTTTCCGCGAGGCCCGCTGGAGTTGCGCGTCTTCGAACCGCGTTATCTGGATCTGGTGCGCGAATGTACCAGCGACAACCGTCTCTTCGGCGTGTGCCTGATCCTCGGTGGCGAGGAGGCCGGCGCACCGGCCTCGCCCGCGGCGGTGGGAACGCTGGCGCGCATCACCGATTTCTACACGTCGCCGGAAGGCTTGCTGGGTATCTGTATCGAGGGCGACGAGCGCTTTCGTGTGGCTCGCGTGCGGGTGCGCGACGACGGCCTCCTGCGTGGCGATGTGGTGCCCTGGGAGTGTGAGCCGACGCATGACGTGGCGCCGGAATTCGGTCTGCTGGTCACGATCCTCGAACGCCTGGTCGAGCAGATGCGTCCACCCTGGAAAGACGCGCCGCGCGATCGCTACGACGATGCCAGCTGGGTCGGTTTCCGGTTGGCCGAGCTGTTGCCGCTGGCGGCCGGCGAGCGACAAATGTTGCTGGAAATGGTTGATCCGCTGGAGCGCCTGGCCTGGTTGCGTGACGTGTTGCCACGCTTTCAGCGTGCCTGAGCGTCACCCGCACCTCCCTACGCATGCGTATGCTGGGGTAGACTCGGGGTTCGGTACTCTGCAGGATGGAATGTGCTCATGACTTCACTGGCCGGCAAGACCTTGTTCATCACCGGTGCCTCACGTGGTATCGGTCTGGCCATCGCGTTGCGTGCCGCACGTGACGGCGCCAACGTGGCCATCGCCGCCAAGAGCGCCGTGCCCAACCCGAAGTTGCCCGGTACCATCCATACGGCGGCTGCCGAAATCGAAGCGGCCGGCGGCAAGGCCCTGCCACTGAAGGTCGATATCCGCGACGAAAAGCGCGTTGCCGAGGCCGCCGCGGAAACGGCGCAGCATTTCGGCGGCATCGACATCGTGATCAACAATGCCAGCGCGATCTGGCTGGCCGGCATCGAGGATACGCCGATGAAGCGTTACGACCTGATGCAGCAGGTCAACGCGCGCGGCACCTACGTCACCACGCAGGCCTGCCTGCCGTACCTGCGCAAGGCGGCCAATCCGCACGTGCTGATGCTCTCGCCACCGCCCAGCCTGGATCCGAAGTGGTTCAAGGCACATACCGCCTACACCATCGCCAAGTACGGCATGAGCCTGTGCGTGCTGGGCTTTTCCGCCGAGCTGGCCAAGGCCGGGATCGCGGTCAACGCGTTGTGGCCGCGTACCGTGATCGCCACCGCCGCCATCGCGATGCTGGGAGACACGGTGCAACCGCAGGGCTGTCGCAAGCCGGAGATCGTGGCCGACGCGGCGCATGCCATCCTGTGCAAGCCGGCACGCGACTTCACCGGCCATTTCTGCATCGACGACGAGGTGCTCGCCGAGGCCGGCATCACCGATCTCGATGCGTACGCGGTCGAGCCCGGCGCCAGGCTCATACCGGACCTGTTTCTGGACTGAAACTCCACGGCGCGGCGGCCCGGCATTGAAACGATGCGGTCGTGGCACCATCGTGGACATCCCGCCCGCAGGAAATCCGCCGTGCCTCCCGCCGCACCTGATCACTTATCCGATTCCGCCAGGGCGCCCTCGTCGGCGATCGCCCGCGACGGTTACGTGCTGTTGCCCGCCGACGCCATGCGCGAACTGCTGTTGGCACACGGTGGCCTGGAGGACTGGGAGGATTTCGTCGACAGCTGGAACCGCCTTCGGCGCGACCGCTACATGGCCGACCACGGCCGCTACCGGCGGCGACGTCATGCGATCTACGCCGCCGCGGCCGACGGCGCCGTCGTGCGTCAGGCGCACCAGCCGCACTACCAGTCCCGGTCGTACAACAACCTCAACGGCGGCATCGAGCGCTGGTTCGAGCCGATCGAACCGGTGATCGGTGACGGTTCCAGCATGCGGGCGGTACTGGCCACCTGCCGCCACGTGTTCGGCGCTCTCGCGCCTGAAGTGGCCCATTGGCACGTGGAAGTCCATCAGTTCCGCATCGAGGCACATCAGGGTCTGGCCGGGCAGCCGACGCCCGAGGGCGTACACCGGGACGGGGTCGACTATGTGCTGGTGATGATGGTCGAGCGTGACAACATCACCCGCGGCACGACCACGGTGCACGCGCCGGAGGGCGACGAGTTGGGCAGTTTCACGCTGGCCCGTCCGCTGGACGCCACGTTGCTTGACGACCATCGCGTGTATCACGGTGTGACCGCGGTCGAGCCCCTGGATGCATCACGCCCGGCGCACCGCGACGTGCTGGTGGTCACTTTCCGCGATGCCTCGGTGCCTCGTTACGATCCGCGTTTTTCCCCCTGAACATGAGGATCTCCCCATGAAATACCTGCACTCCATGGTCCGTATCCGTGACATCGATGCCTCGTTGCGCTTCTATTGCGAGGGCCTGGGCCTGAAGGAAGTGCGTCGCCAGGAAGTGCCCGAGGGCAAGTTCACGCTGATCTTCCTGGCCGCGCCCGACAGTCCCGAGGCCGAGGTCGAGCTGACCTGGAACTGGGACTCCGACGAGGACTACGGCAATGCCCGCAATTTCGGGCACCTTGCCTTCCGCGTGGAGGACATCTACGCCACCTGCCAACATCTGGTCGACATGGGCTACACCATCCACCGCCCGCCGCGGGATGGCCACATGGCGTTCGTGAAATCACCGGACCGGATCTCGGTGGAATTGCTGCAGGATGGCCATCTGGAACCCGCCGAACCCTGGGCGTCGATGCCCAATACCGGCGACTGGTGAGCGTGGAGTGCCGCGCGTTTTTCATGAATGCGCGGCATGGTTGACATGCCGGCCAGCCCCATCACGGCCATGGGCCGCTCCCACAAAGGGTTTCAGGTTGTTTCCGGCAAGCCCTGTGGGAGCGGCCCATGGCCGCGATGGCAAGGAAGCTCTGATTGAATCCAACGCTTCCCTGACGAAACAAAAAAGCCGCAACCTGGAGGTTGCGGCTTTTTTGGGGTTGGCAAAAGACCCGTCAGTCGCGACGCGACGGATCGTCCTTGCGGGCCAGGTAGCCATCCACCCAGTGCCGGGTGATGCGACCGGCGGCATCGCGTCCACCCAGGCCGAAGGCCAGGGCCACGGCCACGGCCACCGCGCCAAGCACCAGGCCGAACGCCAGGTTGACGATGGAGTCGGCAAAGCCCATGGCATGCAGGCCCATGGCCACGACCAGGCCGAGGATGGCGATGCGTGCCACCCGTGACAGGCCGACGGCATGCGCGCCGGCGGTCTGCTGGATGGCGCGTGCGGCCAGATTGGCCAGCCATTGACCGACGGCCAGGATGACCAGACCGAACAACACCTGCGCGGCAAAGCCGATCAACTGCTCGAACAGATCATTGACACCACCGAAGCCGAGCCGGTTTGCCGCTTCGACGATGGCGAAGGCCATCACGAAAAACAGCGCGACACGGCCGACCACTTCCGAGGGCGTCGCCTTGCGCGTGGCCTGGCCTTCGGCCGCGGTGTCGATCGGGCCGGGCTTGAAGCCCAGGTGTGCCGGCAGGCGGTCGAAACCGATCTGGGTCAGCAGCTGCCCGAGCATGTCGGCCACGAAGCGGCCGATGAACCAGGCAATGAACACGATCACGGCCGCGGCCAGGATGTTGGGTACCGCATCCAGGAACAGCTCCAGCATGTGCCGTGCCGGCTGCGCGATGACGTCGATCTGCAGCGCATTGAGGGCCGCGATCAGCGCCGGTGCCAGCACCAGGATGAAGACCAGCGTGCCGCACAGGCTGGACAGCTTGATGCCGCCGCCATTCTCGCCCTCGGTGAGCTTGTCGGCGCGGGTCACGCTGAGCACGCTGGTGACCAGATTGCGCAGCACCTTGGCGATCAGGTAACCGATGCCGCCGATGAAAATCGCGGCGATGAGGTTGGGCAGGAAGCCCAGCAGCTCGTGCACCATGTTGGTCAGCGGCGACAGCAACCCCTGCATCTGCAGGGCCGCCACGATGGCTGGCAGGAACAGCAGGATGATCAGCCAGAAGAACACGTCGCCCAGCGTCTGCGAGACGGGCGTGGCGTTGTCCGCATTGGTTTCGGCCAGCTTTTTTTCCAGACCGCTGGAGGCCAGACTGCGGCTGATCAGGCGGCGCGCGACGGTGGCGATGACCCAGGCGACCAGGGCCAGGGCACCGGCCAGAAGCAGGCGCGGCAGGTACAGCATCACCGTGCTGGCCAATGCCGACAGGGGATTGGAAACGCTGTCGATATTGAGCAGGTTGAACATCCCGATCAGGGCGAACAGCAGGATGATCCAGAACACCACGCTGGCGATGATCTTCTGGACGTCGAGTCCGGTACTGGTGGTCGTGGGAAGCCGCTCGTTGAGGCGTATCCGGCCCAGCGCGCTGCGGGTAACCGATCGGCAGATCAGTGCCACGATCCAGCCGATGATCAGTATCAGCAAGGCGCCGATGATTCGTGGCAGGTAGTCCCCGACGTTACCAGCCCAGGTCGACCAACTGAATGAATCCATGATTCCCCTCCTTCGTTAGGTTGGAACACTGACGTATCCCCCGTCCCCGCTTTCAGCCTACCCCGTCGCGGGAAATCGTGCAGCCCGGCGGCCTTTTGCCCGTGTTGACGAGACAACGCCCCGGCGCAACCGGGGCGTTGTCTCGTGCGATGGCGCGGGGGTCTGGGCTCAGGCGGGAGGATGCAGGTGCCGCAGCGTCTCGCGCGCCGCGTCCAGGGTGCGTTCCAGCAGGGCATCATCGTGGGCCGCCGACATGAAGCCGGCTTCGAACGCCGACGGTGCGAAGAACACGCCGCGTTCCAGCATGCCGTGGAAGAAGTGCTTGAACGCTTCGCCGTCGCAGGCCGTGGCTTGCGCGTAGGTCTCGACCTTCCCGGCGTTGAAAAACAACCCGAACATCGCGCCGACGCGGTTGTGGCTGAACGGTAAGCCGGCCTCGTCGGCGATGGACTGCAGACCGTCGGTGAGCGTTTCCACCTTGTGTTCGAGGTCGGCATGGAAACCCGGAGCCTGGATCAATTCCAGCATGGCCAGGCCCGCGGCCATGGCGACCGGATTGCCCGAGAGCGTGCCGGCCTGGTAGATCGGTCCGGTGGGCGCGACCTGCTGCATCAGTTCGCGCTTGCCGCCGTATGCGCCCACCGGCATGCCGCCGCCGATGATCTTGCCGAACGTGGTGAGGTCGGGCGTCACGCCGTAGTGTGCCTGCGCGCCGCCCAGGGCTACGCGGAAGCCGGTCATCACCTCGTCGAAAATCAGCACCGCGCCATGCTGCGTGCACAGCTCGCGCAGGGTCTCCAGGAATCCCGCTCGCGGCGGGATGCAATTCATGTTGCCGGCGACCGGCTCGATGATCAGCCCGGCGATGTCCTGGCCGTGTTCGGCAAACAGCCGGCGCGCCGCCTCCGGGTCGTTGTAGGGCAGGGTCAGGGTCAGGTCCGCATTGGCCTTGGGTACACCTGGCGAGGTCGGCACACCAAATGTCAGTGCGCCGGATCCGGCCTTGACCAGGAAGCTGTCGCCGTGGCCGTGGTAGCAGCCCTCGAACTTGACGATCTTGCCGCGTCCGGTGGCGCCACGTGCCAGGCGGATGGCCGACATGGTGGCCTCGGTGCCGGAGTTGACCATGCGCAACATGTCCACCGACGGCACCAGGCGGGCCACGGTTTCGGCCATGGCCACCTCGTCCGCGCAGGGCGTGCCGAAGGACAGTCCGTTGATGACCGCGCGCTCCACCGCCTCGCGTACCGCGGGGTGGTTGTGGCCGACGATCATCGGTCCCCACGAGCCGACATAGTCGATATAGCGCTTGCCGTCCACGTCCCACAGGCAGGCACCGTCGGCGCGCGCGGTGAAAAACGGTTCGCCGCCTACCGCGCCGAACGCGCGGACCGGGGAATTGACGCCGCCGGGAAGACGTTCGAGGGCGCGTTGAAAAAGTTCGTGGCTGCTGCTCATGACATGTCCGTGGGTGGATCGAAGTGGGGGGGATTGAACAGGGGGTGGAACGCGCGCGTGGCACGCGCCACGTCGGGCGCGCCGAACACCGCGGAGATGACGGCCAGGAAATCCGCGCCGGCCGTCACCAGCTCGTGCCCATTGTCGGGCGTGATGCCGCCGATGGCCACCAGCGGGGGACCCAGCCGGCGCGCGGCACGCAACAGGGCCGGGTCCGCCTTGCGTGCGTGCGGCTTGGTGGGAGACGGGAAGAAGGCGCCGAATGCCAGGTAATCGGCGCCGGCGGCCGCCAGTCGGCGGGCGCGCTCCAGGTTGTTGTAGCACGACACGCCGATCAGGGTATCGGCACCAAGCTGTCGGCGGGCGGAAGCCGGCGCCGGATCGTCTTCGCCCAGGTGCACGCCGTCGGCACCACAGGCCGCCGCCAGGTCGACGTCGTCGTTGATGATCAGGAGCGCACCATGCCGGTGGCAGCGTTCGGCGAGCGCGCGCGCTTCGCGCAGGCGTCGCGCGTGGTCGCGGGTCTTGTCGCGGTATTGCAGCAACCGGGTGCCGGCGCCGAGGGTGGCCTCCACATCCGTCATGAGACCGGGCCGGGGGCCGTCGGTGATGGCGTAGACACCGCGCCCGCGCAGCCGTGCCGGTGCACCGACGGGTGCGTTTTGCGGGGCGTCTTGCGACAATGGGTGTTTTCCAGACACAGGTGCAAGTGACCTCATGAGTGCTTCCGGTACGTCAACGGAACCGCTGCGGCGGTGGATGTGTGTTGTCTGCGGCTTCATCTACGACGAAGCCGAAGGGTTGCCCGAGGAGGACATCGTGCCGGGCACGCGCTGGGAGGACATTCCCGATACGTGGACGTGTCCGGACTGCGGCGCGACCAAGGACGACTTCGAGATGGTCGAGGTCGATTGATCCGGCCGGGTCGCCGGTGCGCCGGATTACGGTTCGACGTGGCCGATGCGGCCCTCAATCTCCATCCGGTCGCCCTTGGCGGCTCCGATCCGTGCTGCTGTTCCGGCCGGAAGCTCCAGCACGTACAGGGCCGGCGCGTAGCTGGGGAAGGTCGGACACGGGTCGGCTTTGCACGGCGGCGCGTCCAGCTGCATCGACACCAGCTTGCGGTCCTTGTCGAAGTACAGAATGTCCAGCGCCACCAGCGTGTTCTTCATCCAGAACACCTGCGGCATCTGCCGCGCGAACACGAACAGCATGCCGCGGTCGGCGGCCAGTTCGGTGCGATCCATCAGGCCGCGCGCGCGTGTCTGGTTGGTGGTGGCCACCTCCACCTCGAAACGGTGACCATCCAGGACCACCGTATGGGTGTCATCGGCGGCTCGCGCGGGCGAGGACATCAGCCCGGCGCCGGAAGCGCAGCCGGCCAGCAACAGGACGCAGGTCAGGACAAACGGTTTCATGGGGATACCTGTGGAACGGAACCTCCCGAGTGTAGCGTCTGCCGGGCGGCTCCGTGGTGCACGTGCCGCGGGCCGGCCGGGGGAATGTTCAAAAAAAGCTTGCATCCTTCCGCACCGGGTGTAAGATGCGCATCCCGCTTGGAACGGACGCCCTTTTCGCCGGGCCGCTGGAGCGAAAAAAACTTCGCGCTGGG
>CAZMKO010000057.1:0-14987 GCA_964566965.1 uncultured Rhodanobacteraceae bacterium | reverse complement strand
TTGAGCGAATTGACGTTCCACGAAGCGATTTTCATGCGGCCATTGTAGGTGACCGACGTTTGCAACGCTTCATGAAATTCGGATCATGCCCCGCGAAAACCCCGAACAACCGGCCAATCATCAAGACCGCCGGTGGGGAACCCCGAAAAGCCGGATACCCGACATCGATTTGTGCGAGCGGCTTCAGCCGCGATCCGTATTTGCGGGTATCTCGCCATCGCGGTTGAAGCCCACCCGAAGAGAAATCGAGCCATGTGTCGCCGCGTTGTGCACCCCCACTGCGCGGCCGGACGGGTCGTCGCGGTCGGCGAAGGCGTCGGACCAGCGCAGGGCGGCCGGGGTGGAGCAGGCGATGCTGGGTCCACCGGGCACCAGGCGCGCGGCCGCTTCGCCGGGGTAATGCGTCTGGAAGATCGTGCGGTAGAGATAGGCTTCCTTGCTGGCCGGCGGATTGTGCGGGAAGCGCTGCGCGGCCTGCGCCAGTTGCGTGTCGCTGACATGCGCCTCGGCATGTTCCTTGAGGGCGTCGATCCACCCGTAGCCGACGCCGTCGGAGAACTGCTCCTTCTGCCGCCACAGGATCGACTCGGGCAACAGGCCGGCGCCGGCGCGACGCAGGATGTCCTTTTCGATACGACCGTTGCCGGGCCGCCGCACCGAGGGTGCGGTGGTCATCGCCACGTCGATGAACTCGCGGTCCAGGAACGGGACCCGTGCTTCCACGCCCCACGCCGCCATGGCCTTGTTGGCGCGCAGGCAGTCGTACAGGTGCAGGGCGTCGAGCTTGCGCACCAGCTCGGCGTGGAACTCGGCGTCGTCCGGCGCCATGTGGAAATACAGGTAGCCGCCGAACAGCTCGTCCGCGCCTTCGCCGGAGAGCACCATCTTGATGCCCATGGCCTTGATGCGCCGCGCCAGCAGGTACATCGGCGTGGATGCGCGCACGGTGGTGACATCGTAGGTTTCGATCTGGCGAATGACGTCGTCGAGCGCGTCCAGCCCCTCCTGCACGGTGAAGGTGAAGCCGTGGTGGACGGTGTCGATGGCGTCGGCCACGGTCTGCGCCGCGGTCAGGTCCGGCGAGCCTTCCAGGCCGATGGAAAAACTGTGCAGGCGCGGCCACCAGGCTTCGCTGGCGCCGTCATCCTCCACGCGACGCGATGCGTGGCGTGCGGCCAGGGCGGCGATCAGCGACGAATCCAGGCCACCGGACAGGAGCACGCCGTAGGGCACGTCGCTCATCAGGTGACACTGCACGGCATCATGCAACGCCTCGCGCAGGCGAGCGGGATCGTCCGGCCCGTGTTCGACGATGGCATAGTCACGCCACGCGGGGCGGTAATAGGCCGCGGGCGCGTCCATGCCGGCGCTCTGCCAGCAGCCCGGCGGAAACACGTCCACGCTGACGCACACGTCGCTCAGGGCCTTCAGCTCGGAGGCAACCCACAGGCGGCCCTGCGCATCCCGACCGGTATACAGCGGAATGATGCCGACCGGATCGCGCGCGATCAGCCAGTCCTTGCGCGCGCCGTCCCACAGCACGAACCCGAACATGCCCTGGAGGCGGTTCAACCAGGCGGCCGGCGAGGCATCGCGACCGGCTTCACACAGCGGCAGGATGACCTCGCAGTCCGAATCGGTGCGGAAACTGTCATCCGGAAAGGCCGCACGCAGCTCGCGGTGGTTGTAGATTTCGCCGTTGACGGCCAGCACGCGCCGTCCGTCCGTGGACACCAACGGTTGCGCGCCATGGAGCACGTCGACGATGGCCAGGCGCTCGTGCGCCAGCAGGGCGTGGCGGTCGGCGTACACGCCGCTCCAATCCGGCCCGCGGTGCCGCAACCGGCGTGCCTGCGCGAGCACGCTCGAACGCAGCGACGCCACGTCGCCGTCGACATCCAGTACCGCCACGAAACCGCACATGCCATCCACCTCCCGATTCACCCGCACGACGGGCGCCGCGGCGGCGCACGATCATGCGGAACATCCGGCATGCTGGCATGGCGCGACGCCACCGCTAAATGAAAGCGCCGCATAAATGCGGCGTCCGGCATGGCCGTCGACGATCGCGGGAAGCGACTATACTGACCATGCCCTCCACATCCGGCCGGAGGCCGCCCGTCATGTCCTTTACGATTCGCCTGTCCGTGTTGCTGATCGCACTGCTGATTCCGGCGACCCTGCCGGCGACGGCGCCGCCACCGGCTGCATCCGCCGCCACGCCGGCCGACGCGGCGGAAACGGTGAGCGTGCATTACCAGGATCCGGAGAAGTTCAGCGAAAGTCGCTTCGCCTTCGGGCACCGTTTCAACCACGACGACTACCTGGGCAAGCTCAAGGATTACCTGGCCCGCCGTGCCGCCTCGCAACTCAAACCGGGCCAGCACCTGGACATCACCGTCACCGACATCCAGCTGGCCGGCCGCTACGAGCCGTGGCATGGCACGACCATGGATCATGTGCGTTTCATGCGCGACACCTATCCACCACGCATGGATCTGCGCTTCCGGCTCACCGCCGCCGACGGCACGCTGCTGCGCGATGGCACCCGCAAGCTGCGTGACGTGGGCTATCTGCACAACAGCCCGGTACGCATCAACGACACCGACCCGCTGCGTTACGACAAGGCGCTGATTGACAGGTGGCTGCGCCGCGGTCCGGACAAATGGTGACACCCGATACGCACGCATGCCGCGAGCGTGCGGGTGACATCTTCTGATGCGGCCTGCCGTTCAACCTTTCCACCACCGCCGAGACCCGCATGCAAGCACAAGACGTTTTGACGTTCTGGTTCGACGAGTTGAAACCCGCGCAACACTTCGCGAAGGACGCCGCGCTGGACCGGCGCATCCGCACCGATTTCAGCGAGTTGCATGCCGCGGCAAGCCGTGGCGAGCTGGAGACCTGGCGTGCGGATGTATCGGGTTGCCTGGCCGAGATCATCGTGCTGGACCAGTTTTCGCGCAACCTGTTTCGCGACGACGCGCGCGCCTTCGCCAATGACACCGTGGCCCTGGTACTGGCCCAGGAAATGGTCCGTGCGGGACGGGACCAGACGCTGACGCCGGACCGGCGCGCGTTCGCGTACATGCCGTTCATGCACAGCGAATCGCCCCGCATCCACGCGCGGGCGGTGGAGCTGTTCAGCCAGCCGGGCCTGGAATACAACCTGAAGTTCGAGCACGCCCACAAGGACATCATCGACCGTTTTGGTCGGTATCCGCACCGCAACGCGATACTTGGGCGCACGTCGACCGCCGAGGAAAAGGCGTTTCTGGAGCAGCCCGGTTCGTCGTTTTAGGCGAGACTCGGGAAAGTATCGCGGCCATGGGCCGCGATGGCCACAAGGCTTTCCCGAGCCCCCGGCAAGCCTTGCCGGGAAGGCGAAAACGCAAGAGGGGCCGCGCCGAAGCGCGGCCCCTCTTGCGATCACGGATGCCGACGCACCCGCCATGCCTTACCAACCGAAGCCGACACCCACACCGGCCGAGCTTTCGTCGCCGCTGATGGCCGCACCGAAGGTCAGGTTCGCCTTGGGCGACAGCGACCGCGAATAGCCGACTGACAGCGCGGCCTGCCCGTGGTAGCCGCCGACACCGACACCGACCCGGTTTTCGGTCTGGATGCCCTGCGTGCTGAAAGACATCTGCGACATCGCCGCGCCCATCGCGCCGACCCGGTCCAGACGCTGGTTGACGCCATGGAAGCGTTCGTTGACCTTGTTGCGGAACGAGTCGAAGTCGGTACTGCTGACCACGTTGCCAAACTTGGCGTCGGTGTACGCATTGGCCTGTTCCAGGGTCTTGGTATCCCCGGCATCGGCATAGGACTTGGCCGTTTCGATCGCCTGGTCGACCTGGCTGACGTTGGCCGCGTCGGTCGGCGCGGTGCCGGCCGCCACGTTGGTCACACGCCGTTGCTGATCGGCGCTGCCCACCGAGACGGTATTGGCCTCGGTCGCCACCGATCCGGCCCCCAGAGCCACGGCGTTGTCGGCGCCGGCCTGAACACTGGCGCCTTCACCCAATGCCGTACCGGAGGCGGCAGCCACGTCACTGTTGGCACCAACGGCCGTCGCGTTGGTCGAACCGGCACCGGTCACCGTGGCGTTGTCGCCCACCGCGACACTGGAATCGGCGTCGATATGGGCACCGGTGCCAACGGCGGTGTCGTGGCTGTCCTGGGCATGGCTGCCGCTGCCGACCGCCAGACCGTCACCCGTGCCGGTCAGCACGCCCGAGCCGTTCCCGCCCGGCCCGCCAGTGCCTTGCTCCAGCGCCCCGACACGCGTATCGATCGCCGCCAGTGAGCCCATGGCCTGATCCAACGCACCATCCAATGCCGCCACCGCGTCGCCGACGTTGAAATAGACGCTGTCCTGGACGGTGAAGTTGGGCGTGTTGATCATGCCATCGGCACCCATCGAGATACCGCCACCGATAGTCGCCGCCAACGACTGCAACTGGTCGACGTTGACGGCCTGGCCGGACGCTGTACCGGCGGCCACGTTGGCCAGGGTGGTACCGTTCGCGCCGCCCAGGGTGACCTGGTCCTTGTCGCTGCCGTCGTAACGTACCGCGGTTTCACTCAGGTCGCCCAGGTCACCCTGCACGGCGTTGAGCTGGGCCACGTTGACCGCATCGGTGTCTTCGGTGCCGGCGGCCACGTTGGTGATCTGACGGGTTTCACCCTGATCGGCGTTGCCCACCGACACCGTATTGTCGCGATCGGCCCAGCTGTTGGCGCCGAGGGCGACGCTGTTGTCGGCCACGGCCGTGCTGTAGTCGCCGATCGCCACGCTGCCGTTGCCGGAGGCCCAGCTTTCCGCACCAAGGGCAACGGCCTGGTCTCCCGGCGCATAGGCAAAGTAGCCCACCGCCGTGCTCGCCTCTCCGCTGGCTTCACTGATGGCCCCGACACTGGTGGTGCTGTCGGCCATGGCGTGCGCACCGGCACCCAGTGCCGTGGCGTTGACGCCGGCGGCAATGGTGTCGACATACAAGCCCATCCCCGGTGCAAGATCCGCGGATCCGCCCAAGGCCACACTGCCATCACCGACGGCCGCGCTCTGCGAACCGATCGCCGTAGCGAATGTGCCGCTGGCAAGACTCACGCCACCCACGGCGGTGCTTTGCTGTCCGACGGCACTGGCGCCGAGGCCGGTTGCCATACTGGCCACGCCGTCCGCCTGCGCGCTGGCGCCCAGGGCCACGGCGCCGGCGCCGGTGCTGACCGCGCCATCCGTCACGGGATTGCCGTCGGCATCATTCAGCAGGGGGGTGCCGTCATCGGCGACCGCCACACCGCCGATGGCGATGCCGGATCCGCTGTTGGCCTGCGCATTGGCACCGTAGGCCGAACTGTTGGTGCCCGTGGCCGTGCTACCGTAGCCGGTCGCCGTGGCGTTGTCCGCCGCCGCTGTCGCACCACTGCCGACGGCCGAGGCGCCTTCACCGAACGCCGCCGCACCCGAACCCACGGCCGTGCCGTAGTCACCGTCGGCGTAGCTGTTGTAGCCGCTGGCCACGCTTTCGGTGCCCACCGCCATGGCGTTGGCACCCGAGGCCACCGCGTGCTCGCCGACCGCCAACGCATCGTCGGAGCCGTCATTGGCACCGTCGGCCTGGAAGTAGCGCGCCGTCCCGTCGGCCGTCTCCGCCACCTGGTCCAGCTGGCCCTTGTTCACCGCATCGGTGTCCTCGGTGCCCGCCGCCACATTGGTGATCTGGCGGGTCAGGCCGTCATCGGCACTGCCCACCGACACCACGTTGTCGCGGTCGGCCGTGCTGTTGGCGCCCAACGCCACCGCGTTGTCGCCCAGGGCCCAGGCATTGGCACCCAACGCGGTGCTGTCTTCGCCCAACACCCAGCTGCCGCCGCCAATGGCCGTGGCATTGCCGCTCTCGATGCCCAACAGACCAAACCCGGTCTCCGCGGCCGTACCGATCGCCACGCTGTTGGTGCCGGCGGCGGAACTGCCGGCACCCAACGCCATCGCGGCATCACTGTAGGCGGCGGCCGAATCACCGATGGCCACACTGTCCACACCGGCTGCCAGCGAGCTGTAGCCCATGGCCGTGCTGTAGTCGCCCAGTGCGTTGGCCACCGCGCCCACCGCGGTGGAGATCTCACCGGTGGCCGTGGCCCCCAGGCCGAACGCCGAGGCACCCAGACCGTCGGCGCTGGCCGTCGCCCCCACGGCCGTACCGCCCACGCCGGCGCTGGTCGCCGCGATCTGGATCGGGTTGCCGTCGGCATCCACAATCAGCGGGTCGCCGTTCTCATCCACCGCCGTTCCACCCATGGCCACGCTGCCCGGGCCGCTGGCCTCGGCGCCGGCGCCGTAGGCTGAACTGTTGGTGCCCGAAGCCACACTGCCGTAACCGGTGGCGGTGGCGTTGTCCGCCGCCGCCGTCGCGCCGCTGCCGAACGCCGAGGCGCCTTCGCCGAAGGCACCGGCCGCCGAACCCACGGCGCTGCTGTAATCGCCGTCGGCATAACTCGCGTTGCCCGTGGCCACGCTGTCGGTGCCCGCGGCCACGGCATTGGCGCCGGTCGCCGTGGCGCCGTCGGCCAGAGCCAGGCTGTTGGCGCCGGTGACCGTGCTGTTGCTGCCATCGGCCTCACTGTTGGCACCCGTGGTCGTGCTGTTATCGCCGAGCGCCGCGGCCAGGAAACCCGACGCGGTGCTGTTTTCCGCCGCCGCGTAGCTGCCGCTTCCCAGCGCGCTGGCACCATCGGCGGCGGCCGCCGCCGCGGCGCCCACCGCGGTGGACTGTACGCCATCGGCCTCGGACTGCGCGCCGAGTGCGCTCGCCCCCATGCCCGTGGCAAAGGAACTTTCACCCAGGGCCAGTGAGGAGTCGCCCCCGGCAATGGCCGTCCATCCCAATGCCGTCGCATAGTCGCCCGGCGCATACGAGCCGGCACCGATGGCAATCGCCCCGTTGCCGTCGGCCTCGGCGTTCAGGAGACCGAAGGCGGTCCCGCCCAACGCGATGCTTTCATCACCGCCGGCAACACTGGACTCGCCCACCGCAATGCTGCTGGCGCCCACGGCGGCCGAGCTGTAGCCCATGGCCGTGCTGTAATCGCCCAGCGCATTGGCCACCGCACCCACTGCGGTGGAGATCTCGCCCTGTGCCGTCGCGCCCAGGCCGAACGCCGAGGCACCGAAGCCGTCGGCACTGGCCGTCGCACCCACCGCGGTACCGCCCACGCCGGCGCTGGTCGCCGCAATCTGGATCGGGTTGCCGTCGGCATCCACGATCAGCGGGTCGCCGTTCTCGTCCACCGCCGTTCCGCCCATGGCCACGCTGCCCGGGCCGCTGGCCTCGGCACCGGCACCGTAGGCCGAACTGTTGGTGCCCGTGGCCGTACTGCCGTAGCCGGTCGCCGTGGCATCGTCGGCCGCCGCCGTCGCGCCGCTGCCGATGGCCGAGGCGCCTTCGCCGAACGCCGCCGCACCCGAACCCACGGCCGTGCCGTAGTCACCGTCGGCGTAGCTGTTGTAGCCGCTGGCCACGCTTTCGGTGCCCACCGCCATGGCGTTGGCACCCGAGGCCACCGCGTGCTCGCCGACCGCCAACGCATCGTCGGAGCCGTCATTGGCACCGTCGGCCTGGAAGTAGCGCGCCGTCCCGTCGGCCGTCTCCGCCACCTGGTCCAGCTGGCCCTTGTTCACCGCATCGGTGTCCTCGGTGCCCGCCGCCACATTGGTGATCTGGCGGGTCAGGCCGTCATCGGCACTGCCCACCGACACCACGTTGTCGCGGTCGGCCGTGCTGTTGGCGCCCAACGCCACCGCGTTGTCGCCCAGGGCCCAGGCATTGGCACCCAACGCGGTGCTGTCTTCGCCCAACACCCAGCTGCCGCCGCCAATGGCCGTGGCATTGCCGCTCTCGATGCCCAACAGACCAAACCCGGTCTCCGCGGCCGTACCGATCGCCACGCTGTTGGTGCCGGCGGCGGAACTGCCGGCACCCAACGCCATCGCGGCATCACTGTAGGCGGCGGCCGAATCACCGATGGCCACACTGTCCACACCGGCTGCCAGCGAGCTGTAGCCCATGGCCGTGCTGTAGTCGCCCAGTGCGTTGGCCACCGCGCCCACCGCGGTGGAGATCTCACCGGTGGCCGTGGCCCCCAGGCCGAACGCCGAGGCACCCAGACCGTCGGCGCTGGCCGTCGCCCCCACGGCCGTACCGCCCACGCCGGCGCTGGTCGCCGCGATCTGGATCGGGTTGCCGTCGGCATCCACAATCAGCGGGTCGCCGTTCTCATCCACCGCCGTTCCACCCATGGCCACGCTGCCCGGGCCGCTGGCCTCGGCGCCGGCGCCGTAGGCTGAACTGTTGGTGCCCGAAGCCACACTGCCGTAACCGGTGGCGGTGGCGTTGTCCGCCGCCGCCGTCGCGCCGCTGCCGAACGCCGAGGCGCCTTCGCCGAAGGCACCGGCCGCCGAACCCACGGCGCTGCTGTAATCGCCGTCGGCATAACTCGCGTTGCCCGTGGCCACGCTGTCGGTGCCCGCGGCCACGGCATTGGCGCCGGTCGCCGTGGCGCCGTCGGCCAGAGCCAGGCTGTTGGCGCCGGTGACCGTGCTGTCGTTGCCCGTGGCCACGCTGCCGGCGCCGGTCACGGTGCTGTTGCTGCCGTCGGCCTCGCTGTTGGCACCCGTGGCCGTGCTGTTCTCACCAAGGGCCGCGGCCAGGAAGCCCGACGCGGTACTGTTTTCCATCGCCGCATAGCTGCCACTGCCCAGGGCGCTGGCGCCATCGGCTTCGGCCGCCGCCGCCGCGCCTACCGCCGTGGCCTGCACACCGACGGCCTCCGACTGTGCCCCCAGGGCCGTGCCACCCAGATCGCTCGCGTAGGTATGTTCGCCCAGCGCGACACTGGATTCACCGGTCGCTTCGGCCAGCATGCCCACAGCGGTGCTGTAGTCGGCCGACGCGTAGGCACCGGCACCAAACGCCGAGGCGCCGTCACCGTCCGCCTCGGTGCCAACCAGGAAACCGAATCCCGGCAGCAGGTCGGCCATGCCTCCCACCGCCACACTCGATTCCCCGCTGGCGGCACTGCCGTAACCGACCGCCGAACCGTAGTCGCCCGCGACTTCGGCGAAAGCACCCAACGCCATCGAGTAATCGGTCATGGCGGTGGCACTGTAGCCAAATGAAGTCGACTGCAGGCCAAGCGCCTGTGCGCCAGCGCCACCCGCCGCGCTGAATGCACCCAAGGCCTGGGCACCCGCACCCAGGGCCGTGGCTCCCACGTCACCGGCCAGCGTCTGGCTGTCCAGCAACACTTCGCCGGTATCCGGGTCTTCGTAATACAACTGGCCACCGATGGCCGTGGTGGAATCGCCATCGGCCTCGGCATGACTGCCATAGGCGGCACTGTTGTCGCCGCTTGCGGTGCTGGCATAACCGCCGGCAATGCCGAAGTCGCCAGTGACGGTGGCGCTGCTGCCGAAGGCCGAAGCGCCTTCGCCGAAGGCACCGGCCGCCGAACCCACGGCGCTGCTGTAATCCCCTTCGGCATAACTGATGTTGCCGGTGGCCACGCTGTCGGTACCCGCAGCAGTGGCGTTGGCACCGGTTGCAGTGGCGCCGTCGGCCAGCGCCATGCTGTTGGCGCCGGTCACGGTACTCTCGTTGCCCAGAGCCGTGCTGTAGGCGCCGGTCGCGGTGCTGTCGTTGCCCAGGGCCGTGCTGCCGGCGCCGGTTGCGGTGCTGTTGTCGCCGTCGGTCTCGCTGTCGGCACCGGTGGCCGTGCTGTTGTCACCATTGGCGGTCGCGTAATTGCCGAGCGCCGTGCTGTTGACCCCGTTCGCTGTCGACCACCCGCCGATCGACGTGGATGCCGCGTTCAGTGCTTCAGCGGCCGGGCCGACCGCCACGGCAAGATCGCCGTCGGCAACACTTTCCGCGCCGACAGCAGTCGCACCCCAGCCGTTGGAAATCGCCAACGTACCCACCGACGTGGCCTCGTCACCAAATGCCTGGCTGCCGGCGCCGGCTGCGACGGCACCGGCGCCGCCGATCACGGCATCATCGCTGCCGTCATGGGCACCGTCGGCCTGAAAATAACGCGTCGCGTCGGCCACGGCGGTGTTCAACTGACCCACATTGGCGGCATCGGTATCGTCGGTGCCTGCCGCCACATGCGTGATCTGACGCTCCATACCGCTGCTGCCCACCGACACGACATTGGCGCGATTGGCGGTCGAAGCCACCCCCAGGGCCACCGAGTTGTCACCGGTGACCGTGGCGGCGGCGCCGAGTGCGGTACCGTTGTTGACCTGGGCCGCGCTATGGTTGCCGACAGCCGTTGTATTGGGGCCCGCCGCAGTGGCATAGGCGCCCAGTGCGGTGGTCCCTTCGCCGTTCGCGTTGGCATACGTACCGACAGCCGTTGCGCCGCTGCCGCTGGCCAGCGCGTTGGCGCCACAGGCGAAACCGCCATTGATGCCGACCGGGTCGACACCCAACTGGAAATCACCCAGGCAGTTGTCGGCATACGCGGCCCCCGGCGACATCGCCATGCCCACGGCCAGTGCCAACGCACCCAGCGTGGCGGTCGCGGCGCGGCGTCGTCGGCCTCCCTTGCCGTGTGCCCTGGCCAGCTCGGAAGCGACCACGAGCATGTTCAGCGACTTGTTCCAGACCTTGCTGTAAATCCTGTTCATCACGACTTCCCCGCGCGGTGCGTTGCATGGTTGATTGAATCCGGCCGGGCCGGAGGAAACGCCGCCGGTGGCCCCGGCCGCATGCCAGGGGGCCGGCCACGTCCGCCGCGCGCATGCGCTGCGGCGATTGTTCTGGGTGGTTGTCTGTGAAAGACCCGGTGTGGGCCGGGTCCGGCGCCATGCCGGACCCGGTTGCCACGTCGGGGTGGAGCGATCAGTTGCGGTCGACGAAGCTGCCGCGAACGTTCACGCCATCGAAGGCCTGCTCACCGACGAGGGTCACGTAGTACGTTCCCGCCTGCGGACGGGCAATGACCACCGACTCGGTGTTGCCGGGACGCGCCGACTGGCTGTCGTAGTCGTCGGCACTGCCGGGCTCGCCGAACTTCACGTACATGGACACGTCACCGGATCCGCCGTAGCTGCGCAGGTTCAACGCGAGGGCGTTTTCCGGAACCTCCAGGGCAAACACCAGCACGTCGCCGGCACCACCGGCCATACCGGTCAACGGCACGCCGTTGGCCAGGTCGATGGCGTCACCCGGATCGCCCGGGCCTTCGTCACCGTCACCGCCCCAGGCATCGAACTGGGCCTCGGTTTCGGTATCGGACAAGCACGCGTTCAGGCTGTCGGCCTGGTCGGCGGTGATCAGGCCGCCGTCGGCCAACTGGCCGGCGTAGTCACGCACCGCCTGGCGGTAGGCATCGACATCGGCACTGTGCGCGGCGATGTTGCGGGCCATCGCATAGACGTTGGAACCCATGATGATTCCGCCCGGAATGCTGGCCGGTACACCGGTATCGCATTGCAGCAGCATGCGGCCGTCCTGATTCACGGCCCAACCTTCGTCTTCCAGCAGGGCCGGCGTCAAATCGAGGTTGAAGTTGGCCTGAAGATCCGGATTGATCGCGTATTCCATGATCGCGTTCGGGGTCAGGCGCGTGTCGTAGTGCGAGAACGACGAACCCTGCGCGAGGGTGGTCGGCGCGTACAGTTGCACGTTGCCATCGGCATCGCCACCGGCCAGGCCCTCGCCTTCGACCAGGCCCAGGCTGACCGGCACGTTGGCCTTGAAGCTCTCGCCGACCGACTGGGTCACGCCGATCACCGGGATGGTGATGGACGCATCGTCACCGGCCGGAATGATGCCGCTTTCCTCGTTGTTGACGATGATGACGCCGGTGGCACCACCGGCCTGCGCGTTGGCAGCCTTCTCGGTGAACGCACAGGTGCCGCGATCGAGCAGGGCGATTTTGCCGGACACGCCATCCACCGCCGCGGGTGCGTCATCGACGTTGCACGCCAGCGAATCGCTGCTCGGCACCACGGCCTCGCCGCTGAAGCTGGACACCGTGACCTCGGCACCGAATTCGGCCGCGTTGTAGTCGTAGTCGCCGGCGATCGCCGACGGCGCGGTGACGGTCAGCGTGATCGGCGTCTCCAGGGCCAGTGGCGCCTGGGCCTTGACCTCCGCACCGGTGTAAACCAGGTGGCCGTCATTGAGCGCCGCGGTCTGGCGTTCGGCGTCGCTCATGTCCACCCACATCTTGCCGGTGGAATTGTCCTTGACGCCCAGCGAATAGATGTCGATCTGTCCCTGATTCAGGGTACCCGAGGCAAGATTGTTGAACCCGGAAAAGCCGAGCCCGTGCGCCATCTCGTGCATGACCACGTTGAGCAGGTCGATCTGCCCCGACGGCGGATTGCCGTCCAGACCGAAATACCAGCCCGAGTCCTCCAGGCATCCAGCCTTGCCGAGATCACCGTTGAAGCGGCTGACGATGTCCGGCGTGTCCGGCGGCAGGTCGTTCTCGACGCCCAGATCGGTGCCGGCCAGCGCGTCGGCCAGGGCCGAGTGGTACCAGGTGTCGGCCAGGGCACCCTCGGGCAGGCTGGGGCCGTCGTTGAACGCGAAGATGTAGTTGGTGCCGGACGAACCCAGCACGCCGCTGGTGGCGTTGCACGACAGCGGCTGGAAGGTGACGGTGTTGATGATGGGCACGTCGCTCTGCAGCACCGAGCCCCACAGATCGGCCGCGAACTGGAACACGATCAGGGCCTGTTCGCCACGCGTGGTGCCCGGATTCATGCCCACCGGTGTGGCCGGCGTGGGATCGTCCAGACCCTTCTGCGTGCCGGCGTCCTGGTTGACCAGCTCGATGTCGGCGGCATGTGCCGACATGCCCATGGTGCCGACCAGGCCCAGCGCCAGAAGCGCACTGAAAAGACGTTTGCGTCGAATCATTTCAGCGCCTCCTCGGTCTTGGCCGCCGGTTTGTCGCCCTGGTGGTGGATGCTGAGGCTGCCGTCGGCCTGACGCTCCACGGTGAGATAGTTCATGTGGCTTTCCGGCACCTGCATCACGGCACCGACCTGACCATGCGCGGAGCGACGCAGGGTGGCCTGGGCCTGAGCCTCGGTTTGCGGCCGCTGCATCGTGCCACTGGCGGCTTGCATGGCACGGTCACGCTGGATGACCTTGGACAACGCCTTGCGGTCGGCCTCGGTCGGCTGGCGCAGCCGGCCCGTCGCCGGGTCGATGGCGACTTGCACGCCGTGGTATTGCACGCTGGCCGATGTATCTTGCGATCCTGCGATGCGCGCCTGTTTCTGGCCCCCGTTGGCGGCGATGGCCGGTGCCATCACGAATGCGCCACAGACGACCAGGCACGCGAAGTACGCTGGTTTACACTTCATCATCAAAGACCTCCCTCCGGATTTTGTTGCATCCGGCGTGATGACCGGATGCGCGACAAGCACCATGCCTCGCGGCAAGTGTTTTCCTGTCTCGGACCCCCCTGTAATACGCCGGTGCGGTTTCCCGCCGCCCGGCTGCCGTTCGTCCCCACGAACAGGCAGCCGGGCCACGGGGTATCCCCCTCACCGTGCGATTGGCCTCGACCGGCAGTTCAACCTACCCCCCGCGTGCGGCATGTCACAACCTGAATTATTCTTATTGCAAAAAAAAGCCAACTGTGGAGCGGGCTTCGGGCCCGGGCGCGAACCGGTATTCGCACACGAAAACGCCCGGTCTGGTGAACAGACCGGGCGTTTTCGTGTATCGCAGCACGAACCGCGAAAGGGCCGGAGCGTGTGAAAAATCCGGCGCCGTGGCGAAAATGCCGCCGGATGGTCTTCCGCGTATCGTCAGTGCTTGAGATTGCGGCGCATGCGCTCCAGCGCCTGCAGCTGGGCCATGGCC
The DNA here is from genome assembly GCA_964566965.1 of uncultured Rhodanobacteraceae bacterium. Taxonomy (GTDB): domain Bacteria; phylum Pseudomonadota; class Gammaproteobacteria; order Xanthomonadales; family Rhodanobacteraceae; genus Oleiagrimonas. Next base: position 1,092 of record CAZMKO010000057.1, on the reverse strand, counting down.
TCGGCCAGCTTGGCTTGCTGGGCGACCACGTCCTCGACATCGCCACGGTTGGCCAGGGCCTTTTCCGCCGCTTCCTTGGCGGCGGTGGCGGCCGCCTCGTCCAGATCTTCGGCACGCACGGCGGTGTCGGCCAGCACGGTGACGACCTGCGGCTGTACCTCGAGGATGCCGCCGGAGACGTACATGGACTCGCGCTCGCCGCCTTCCTTCAGGACCTCGACCACGCCCGGCTTGAGGCGGGTGATCAGCGGCGCGTGGCGCGGGGCGATGCCCAGCTCGCCCTCTTCGCCGGTCGCGATGATCATGGTGACATCGCCGTGGAACAGCTCGGCTTCGGCGCTGACGATGTCGCAACGGATGGTGGTCATGGTTTGCTCACTCGCTTGGCTCGGTCGCGGGACTCGGGACTCGGGACTCGGGACTCGGTTGGAGTCACGCCCTGAGGCGAGTTGTTGCCGCATGATTCTCTCCGAGTCCCGGGATTTCGAGCTTGCGGGAGCCGCTTTCGCGAATCCCGGTCCCGAGTCCCGAGTCCCGGCTCTTACGCCGCCTTCTTGGCATTCATTTCCTCGCCCTTCTTGATGGCCTCGTCGATGGTGCCGACCATGTAGAAGGCCTGCTCGGGCAGGTGGTCGACTTCGCCGTCGAGGATCATCTTGAAGCCGCGGATGGTTTCCTTCAGCGGCACGTACTTGCCGGGGGCGCCGGTGAACACTTCGGCCACGTGGAACGGCTGGCTGAAGAAGCGCTCGCATTTGCGCGCGCGCGCCACCACCAGCTTGTCTTCCTCGCTCAATTCATCCATGCCCAGGATGGCGATGATGTCCTTGAGATCCTTGTAGCGCTGCAGCGTGCCCTGCACGTTGCGGGCCACGTTGTAGTGCTCTTCGCCGATGACCTGCGGATCCAGCTGGCGGCTGGTGGAATCGAGCGGATCGACGGCCGGGTAGATGCCCAGCGAGGCGATCTGGCGCGACAGGGTCACGGTGGAATCCAGGTGCGCGAAGGTGGTCGCCGGCGACGGGTCGGTCAAATCATCGGCGGGCACGTACACGGCCTGGATGGAGGTGATCGAGCCGGTCTTGGTGGAGG
>CAZMKO010000056.1:0-15095 GCA_964566965.1 uncultured Rhodanobacteraceae bacterium | reverse complement strand
CAGCCGGTGGTGCTGGAATCGGACGATTTCCACAAGTGGCCGAACACGCAGCTGCCGGCCATGGGCTGTTGCTGCCAGTTGCTTTCGATCACGAATCCCTGCCGGTAACGCTGGTCGCCGTGCACGTGGATGTCGCGACGCATCGGTTCGGTGGCGCCTTTCACGGCATCCTTGCCCGCGGCGTCGGCGTCCACGATGCGGTTGTAGTGGGGCGAGCCGCTGACATCCACACACCAGTCCGAGTCCGTCATGCCGTGGTAGGACAGGCCGGTGTCCGCATGTGCCGCATAGCCGAAGGCGATGCCGATGTGGAACACGCCGGCGGGGCTGCGGCCATCGCCTTCCTTTTTCTCCGGTCCGTCGTGCTGTGGCGGTTGCAGGCCCAGGCCCCAACCGGCGCCACTTTTGCCGATGACCACCGGGCGCGGTTCGCCGGTGACCTCCCAGCGGCCGTCAGCGTCGTCCCGCGTATAGGTGCGCAGGGTGCCGCGCGTGCTGTGCCAGTCCGGGATGGTCACCACCACCATCTGGCGTGCGTCCTGCCAGGCGGCGGACGGATCGTCGGTAGTGGTCGTCACCGGCTGGGCGGCGGCGGCAAGGCACAAGGCGGCCGCGGCGATGGCGGCGGCAATGCGGAACGGACGAGTGGGCGACATGATGACCTCGCGGAAGGTTCGGGTCAGGAATCGGCGACCGGCTGGATGCGGTCGATGGTGGCTTTCAGTTGCGCGCTGCGTTCGTCGTCGCCTTCGCACAGCAGCACGAACACGCCGTCGATCAGGTGCTGCAGGGCGGCCTGGTACAGCAGTGGCTCGATGTGCGGACGGCCGTCGTGGGCGGACACCACCAGTGACATGTCGGCATGCGCGCGCAGCGGGTTGGAGTTGTGGCGGGTGACGCTGATGACGGTGCCGCCGGCCTCGCGGAAATAGCGGCTGATCTCGCACAGGGCCGGCTGCGTGCCGTATTCGGAAAACACCAGGAACACGTCGCCGGGCACCGCCGCCGAGATGCTGGCGGTCATGTGCGCGGTGTCGAAATTGTGCACGGTGAGAATGCCCAGCATGGACAGGCGCAATGCCGTCACGCGGGCGTGGATGTCATCGCGTCCGAGGCCGATGATGAACACCTTGGAGGCGCCGGCCAGGGCGTCGGCCACGGTGGTCAGCGTGGCCGGCTCGTTGAGCAGACGGGTGGCCTGTTCGGCCTCGGCCTTCAGCCGCCACAAGGCCGAGGCAGGGTGGTCGGGGCGGGATCCGTCGGCGTCGGGATCGGGCTGCGGCGTGTGGCCGTTGTCGGCGCGTGCCACGGCCTCGCCTACCGAATACTTGAGGTCGGGGTAGCCTTTGAAGCCCAGTTTCTGGCTGAACTTGACCACGCTGGACTGGCTGATGCCCACCGCGTTGGCCAGTTGCTGCGAGGAGTAGTCACGCAGCAACTGGGTGTTTTCCAGGATGAAATCGGCGATGCGACGCTCGATGGCCGACATGCTGTCGCGCTCGGAGCGCAACTTGGTCAGGGGAGACTGATAGATGTCGGTGTCGTGATCCATGCCGGTGTCCTCAGGCGGCCAGTGCCTCCAGCCCCTCGATCTTGCGAATGCCCAGGCCGGCGCCCTCGCCGATGCTGATTTCGGCCTCGTTGAAGCGCACGCTGCTCTGGACCGGATCGAAGGTGGCGAGCGAGGGGCCATCCAGGTCGACCTTGGTGATGACGCTGGATTTTGCCACGGCCACGTGCACCGCTGCCGCGACGCTGATGCTGCCCTCGAGCATGCAGCCGATCATGCATTCGATGCCGTACAGCGCGGCGATGTCGGCGATGCGCACGGCGTTGGAGATGCCGCCCGTCTTCATCAGCTTGATGTTGACGATGTCGGCGGCGCGCATGCGGATCAGGTCGATCACCTGCATCGGCTCGAACGCGCTCTCGTCGGCCATGATCGGGGTGTGCACCCGTTCGGTGACGTAGCGCATGCCTTCCAGGTCGCGTGCCTTCACCGGTTGTTCCACCAGCTCCAGCCGGACGCCGGCATCCTCCAGCGCGTTCAATGCATGCACGGCCTGTTTGGCGGTCCAGCCCTGGTTGGCGTCCAGGCGCAGCAGGGCGCGATTCTCGACCGCGGCGTGGATGGCCTTGACGCGCTCGATGTCCAGGCCGATGTCCTTGCCGACCTTGATCTTCAGCGTCTCGAAGCCGCGTTCCACCGCGGCGATGGAGTCGGCGACCATCTTGTCGATGTAGTCCACGCTGATGGTGATGTCGGTCGTGATGACCGGATCGCCACCGCCCAGCAGCTTGTACAACGGCGCGTCGTACAGTTGTCCCCACAGGTCGTAGATGGCGATTTCCACGGCCGCCTTGGCGCTGGAGTTTTTCTCCATCGAGCCCTGGATCTGGCGCACCAGATGATTGAGGTCGGCGATGTCGGCGCCGATGAGGCGTGGCGCGATGTAGTTGCGGATGGCATCGACGATCGAGCCGTGGGTATCACCGGTGATGGCGGCGGTGGCCGGGGCCTCGCCATGCCCGACATGACCGGTGTCGGTGTGCACCTGGATGATGATGTCTTCCACCTTGTCGACCGTACGCAGCGCGGTCTTGAAAGGTGTCTTCAACGGCACCCGCAGCATGGAATAGGTGATGTCGGTGATTTTCATGGGGGATCCTTCGTGTCATGGCTGCGGGCGGATGCGCACGATTGCGGTCATGCGGTCCACCCAGGTCTTGTGATCGCTGTTCATCAGCGGCAGCAGCGGCGTCACCGCCACCTGGTTGAGCTTGACGTGGCGGAATTGACCGTCCTCGTCGAAGAAACCGGCACCGAGCACATCCTGGATGACGTAGGGCTGGCCGTGCAGGCGGCCGAGCATCATCATCACGTGGCCCGGGATGTAGATCAGGTCCCCGGTCTGCAGGGCCTCGACGGCCTTCATGCGTTCGGCGTGGCTGGAGTGTTCGTCAAACGAGGTCAGGTCGGCGGCCGGGCTGACGCTCTGCGCGCTGGTGTTGCGCGGCATCACGATGCCCATCGAACGGTACACGTCCGACACGAAACCCGAGCAGTCGCGCCCGTCGTAGGAGTGCCCCCAGCCGTAGCGCTCACCCAGGAACTTGAACGCCTGGCGCGTGATGTTGGCTTGGGTCAGTGGCAGGTAATGGTCCCGCGTGTCGGTGTTTTTCTGCAGCAGGGCATGGCGGAAGCCGAGCGAGCCGTCGTCGTTGCGTACGGGCAGCTTGACCACGTGCGAAGCGTAGGGCCCCTGACCGTTGACGGGCTTGTCGTCCGGCCAGGACGGGTCGAACGGCACGCGCGTGCCCATGTCCAGCTGCAGCTTGGACACCCGCGGTTCCTCGCGCGTGAACACGGTGCGCACCGAATCGCCGGTGACCACCAGAAACGGTGCCTTGCCGGCGTAGTCGAGCACCTCGCCCTTGTCGCCGGTGGCGATGTATTTGGCCTGCACCCAGGCGCGGTAGCGCGGCGCCTCCACATACAGCCATTGGCCGTCAGCACTTTCATGCAGCACGGCCACCGGTGTGCCCGGCACCAGGGCGGTTTCCTGGAAGCGGTCGATGTCGGTGTCGCCCTTGTGGCTGAACACACGCAACGTGGTCGGGTAGCTGCGTACCGCCGCACGGTGCACCACCAGGCCGAAGCCTACTTTCTGGCGATCGGGAATGGCGTCCAGCGCCAGGGCGTCGACAAATCCTTGCAACGTCGCCGCGGGAACCTGCTCGCCGTGCACGTCGTAGAGCGTGCGTTCGGTCAGCGGTGAAGAGGGCGTGATCCATTCGCGCAACTTGGCGCCGTCCAGTTGCGCGGGCAACGCACGCAGGTCGTACACGTACGGATCCAGTTTCTGCACGCGAGCGCCGTAGGCGCGCACGGCGTCCGCGTCCATGATGACATGGTCCGGATCGGACAGGCGCTTCAGCCAGAAATCCACCTCCAGCTGGGCCGGCGTGATGCCGACCACGCCGTGGACCGGCACCGGCAGTTGGTCGGCGGCCAGCGCGGGCATGCCGGGGGTTGCCACGAGCGACAGGGCGAGGATGGCGAGAATATGGCGTATCGACATGATATTCACCTATGACGTCAGGGCCATGGAAGACATGATGGAAGCCACCATCAGGCCAAAACCGGTACCGAGGATGTAGCCGAGCAGGCCCAGCAGGATGCCCACTGGTACCAGCGAGCGGGAATAGCTGGCAGCCAGGATCGGGGTGGCGGCGACACCGCCGACATGCGCCAGTGAAGCAATCCCGCACAAATACAGATCGAAGTGGAACAGGCGTGCCGCCAATACCAACAACAACGCGTGGATGGCGATCACGCTGACGCCGCACAGCAGGTACAGAGGGGCATCGGCGATACCATGGAAATTGCTTTGCGAGGCCAGAATCGCCACCACGGCGACCAGCAGCGTGCCTGACACGCGGCCGGCCCCGGGGTAGCGGCCGAGCGGCGTGTGTGCCACCACCAGCCCGATCAGCGTGGCCAGGATGATGGTCCAGGTGGTCTGGCTGACCATCGCCGATTCGGGAAGGTAGCCGGCCAGCCAGCCGGCCAGGGCGGCCGCCAGCAGGCCCATGCCCAGCCACAGCAACACGCCTTCGGCCGTGGTCGCGCCGGTTTCGCGTGCCTCGGTCACCATCAGGTCGGCGCTGGACCTGGCGCGTGTCCAACGGTTGAAGGCCGGCGCCAGGCGTGCCACCGAGAACAGCACCGCCACCCACATCGAGTAGCACAGCGCGTCGGTGAGCAGCGAGAAGGCCAGCAGCGAGTCGGGCATGCCGATGGCCTGCTTGACGCCGATCATGTTGGCGGTGCCGCCGACCCAGCTCCCGGACAGCGCCGCCAGCGGTTCCCACGCATTCCCCGCCAGCCAGGGGCGGAACACGAAAAAGGTCACCATGAAGGCGATGAACAGGCACACCGTGACACTGAAAAACACGGCCAGCACGCGTGGGCCGAGCCGGAAGATGGCGCGCAGGTCGCAATTGATCATCAGCAGAAACAGCAACGCCGGCACCAGGTGCGACACCATGGTGGTTTGTGCAGTGTGAATCGCCTCGTTGTTCTGCCACAGACCGGCGGCCGCCAGCGCCGTGACCAGAAGATAGGTCATCACGATCGGCGGCATGATCGAGAACAGGCGCCAGCCGAAACGCCGCTCCAGGGCCGGGAAGATGCCTGCGCAGAGCAGCATGACGGCCATGAACGGCCAGACCGAATGGATCATCGAACCCCCTTGTGGGTGGCGGGCATGACGTGTTTCCCCATGTCATGCGGAACGTGGTTTCGTGAAGTGATGATTCTTATATCATACATCGAAAGAATAAATTATTGACCTTCATGAACGTCCGTGATACACACATCATCATGGCAAACCACGCCGGGGAGGGCGCGCCGTTGAAAAGACAGGTGACGAACGTGACGGGGACGACGCATTGGCGTCGCGGGGTGCTGGCCGGGGCGTTGGCCCTGGGCTTGCTCGCGGCCCCGCTGCCGGCCATGGCGATGGCGACACCGCCGGCTGCCACGTCGGACGCTTCGCTGGACACCGTCATCCGCATGATCGATGACGGCCAGTTTCACGCCGCCGAGGCGCGCATCCAAAAACGGCTGGCGCAGGGTAGCCTGTCCGCCGATGAAAAACGCGCCTGGCGTTTCCAGCGCGAGCGCATGCGACGCATGCACATGGATTTCTCGCTCACCGCGGACGACGTCAAGGAACGTGTGCGCCGCAGCATTCCCGACCTGTCGGATGCCGAATTCGCCCGCTGGGATGCGCATGGCCTGTTCGAGCACATGGTGATCGACGGTGAACGGCGCTACTTCCGTCGCTCGCCCTCCAATCTGTTCCGCCTGAGTGCGGAAGCCCGCAAGCACCGCGCCAAGCAGACGCCCTTCCACGCCGGCTTCCTGGAAAGTGCCGACGACTACCATCGCCAGATCATCCGCGCGGCCTTGGGCAGCGACAAGTCCAGCGTGCTGCCGCAGCATGTCAAGGTGACCCAGAGCGTGACCGTGGACGCCGATGCGGTGCCGGCCGGCAAGACGTTGCGGGCCTGGATTCCCTACCCGCGCGCCATCAAGGGCCAGCAGGAAGACATCCACTTCGACACCAGCGATCCGGTCGACCATCGCATCGCTCCGGAGTCGACCATGCAGCGTACCGTGTACCTGGAAAAGACCGCCGAGGCCGGCAAGCCGACCGTATTCTCGGTGACCTACGATCTGGATCTGTACGCGCAATACCATGCCATCGACGCCGACGAGGTGGTGCCGGCGAAGATCACGCCGGAGCTGAAACCCTATGTCTCCGAGCGGCCGCCGCACATCATGTTCTCGCAACCGCTGGAAGTGTTTTCGAAACAGATCGTGGGCAACGCCACCAATCCGTACCGCATTGCCCAGCGCATCTACGCGGCGGTGGACGACGTGCCATGGGCCGGCGCGCGTGAATATTCCACCATTTCCCATCTGGGGACCTATGCCATGCATGCCGGCCACGGCGACTGCGGCCAGCAGACCATGCTGTTGATCACCTTGATGCGCATGAACGGCATCCCGGCGCGCTGGCAGTCGGGCTGGACTTTCACGCGCGGCGACTACAACGACATCCACGACTGGGCCGAGATTTACCTCGAGCCGTATGGCTGGGTGCCGGTGGACGTCACCTATGGACGGCTGGATTCGGCCGATCCGGCGGTGAAATGGTTCTACCTGGGCGGGTTGGACAACTTCCGCATCGCCTTCAATGACGATTTCGGCCGGCCGTTCGTGCCGGCCAAGCAGTCGTTCCGCTCCGACACCGTCGATTCGCAACGCGGCGAGGTCGAGTGGGATGGCGGCAATGTGTACTACGACCAATGGAGTTACCACTTCGAGTGGACAATCCAGACGCCGAAGCGGCAGGGGAACAAGCCGGCAGGCGATTGACAACCACAAGACCACACATCGCTCATATTGGGTGGGGAGGGCATCATGGGTAACAGCAACCGCAAACTTCGCAAGCGTGCACTGTGCACGGCGCTGGGCACGTGCCTGGCCTTCGCGGCCGCGCCGGCGGTCATGGCGCAAAGCAACGTCGACGGCTCGGTGGCCGGCCATACCGCGGCCGGCGCCACCGTCACCGTCGTCAATCCGGCCACCGGTTACACGCGCACGGTGCATGCCAATGGCAATGGCGACTACCGCATCACGCATCTGCCGGTCGGCACCTACACCTTGTCGGTGAAGCAGGACGGCAGCCAGGTGGGCGAGAATGTGGGCGTGTCGATCGACATCGGCCGCACCACGCGCGTCAACGTCGGGCCCACCGGCGCCGGCGGCGGGGAGGAGAACGCCACCAGCCTGGGCGGCGTGGAAGTGGCCGCCAACGCCATCGCGCCGATCGTCGATGTCAGCTCCACCGAGGCCTCGGCCATGAACGTCTCGCGCGAGCAGCTGCAGCGCGTTCCGGTGGAGCGCAACGTCGCCTCGGTGACCTTGATGGCGCCGGGCGTGCAAGGCGGCAAGACGTCCTTCGGCGGCATTTCCTTCGGCGGCTCGTCGATCGCGGAGAACGCCTTCTACGTCAACGGCCTCAACGTCACCGACTTCTACAACCGCAACGGTTTCTCCGAGGCACCGTACGCGTTCTACGAGCAGTTCCAGGTCAAGACCGGTGGCTACTCCGTGAAGTACGGCCGTACCACCGGCGGCGTGGTCAATACCGTGGTGCGTTCGGGCACCAACGACTTCCATTTCGGCACCGACTTCAACCTCGAGCCGAGCAGCTGGCAGTCGGTGCAGCGCGACCACTACGACGAGAACGGACGGCGCTACTACACCGCCAGCCGCGACCAGCATTCGCTGGTGCAAACCGATGTCTGGGCGTCCGGTCCGATCGTCAAGGACAAGCTGTTCTTCTTCGCGTTGTACCAGGCACGGGGCAACGACCCGCGCAACACCAACGACGCCGGCAACAGCATGACCATCAACGGCTCCGATACCGGTTTCTGGGGCGTCAACGTGGACTGGAACATCACCGACCGCAACACCTTGTCGGTGATGGCCTTCTCCGACAAGAACAAGAACGTCGGCGACGACTACGAGTACGACTACGCCACCGACACGCTGGGTGACAAGGTCAACAGCATCAACTCCTATTCCGGCGGCCGCGACTGGGCCGTGACCTGGAGCAGCTACTTCACCGACAACCTGTCGATGCGCCTGATGTACGGTCGCAACGAGCGCCAGTCCTATTCGTATTCGGACCGCGACCTGGAGTGCAACTACGTGGCGGTGGACGACTCGGTGCTGTCCGAGAACGATCCCGGCGTGCAGACCGGCTGCACCAGCAGTTCGACGGTGTACAAACGCAACGACACCCGCAAGCAGTGGCGTGCCGACTTCGAGTGGGATCTGGGCAACCACCTGTTGAGCTTCGGCTACGACCACGAGAACGACACCTCGGTGTCCGATCAGCATTACACCGGCCCGGGCGAGTACTACTACAACGTGTGGTACGGCAAGCCGGGCGACAGCATCGAGAACGGTGCCACCATCCCGGCTGGTTTGAACGCTTACGTGCGCCAGCGCGAGTACTCCGTCGGCGGCACCTTCCCGACCATCAACTCGGCGTTCTACATCCAGGACGACTGGCAGGTCAGCCCCAACCTGCTGCTGAGTTTCGGGCTGCGCAACGACAGCTTCGACAACCAGGATGCCGAAGGCCGCAGCTACATGAAGATCGACCGCCAACTGGCGCCGCGTCTGGGCTTTTCCTGGGACGTGAAGGGTGACGGCACCACCAAGCTGTTCGGCAACCTGGGCCGCTACTACCTGCCGGTCGCCAACGTCATCAACATCAAGCAGGCCGGTGGCCTGCTCGACCGGCGCACCTATTACGCCTTCAAGGGTTGGGAGATCAAGGACATCGAGGGCACCCAGTACGCGGTGCCCAAACTGGGACCGCAGCTCGGCGCCGTGGACGATTCGCAGGGCGACGGTACCGTCGGCGACCTGCGTTCGGAAGTCGACAAGAACATCGATCCGGTCTACCAGGACGAGTTGATCCTGGGCTTCCAGCAGATGCTTACCGACAAATGGTCGTGGGGCGTCAGCGGGACCTATCGCCGCCTGCACCGCGCCATCGACGACATGAACATCACCGCCACCGGCCAGTGCGGCCCGGATGGGGCCATCGGCTGGGTCATGGCCAACCCGGGCGACAAGGTCACCGTCTGGGGCGACACCGACTGCGACGGCGAGGCCGACGGCTACGTCACCGTGGATACCTCCAAGGAGGGTTGGGCCAAATACGATTCGGAAGGCAACTACCTCGGCCAGACCGGTTGGAAAAAGCCCAAGCGAAGCTACACGGCGTTGGAGCTGCAGGTCGATCGCGCCTGGGACGACAAGTGGTCGCTCAATGCCAGCTACATCCTGTCCTGGTCGCGCGGCAACGCCGAGGGACCGATCAACTCGGACACCAACTTCAGCGACACCGGCCGCACCGAGAACTTCGACGATCCGTGGGTCAACAGCTCCAGCGGCTACCTGCCCAACGACATGCGCCACCAGTTCAAGTTCCGCGGTACCTACGCGTTGTCACCGCACTGGCAGGTCGGCGGCAGCCTGGATGTGCATTCGGGTACGCCGGTCACGGCCTACGGTGTCGGCAACCCGTACGACGGGCGCAACTACCACAGCTACTTCATCTGCGTGGACAACTGCAGTGCCGCCAACTCGCAGGATCGCGTCTATGAACCGTCCCCGGGCGGACGTGGCGGATATGATCGCCTGCACTGGATCTACGACCTCAACGCCAGCATCACCTACCTGCGTGAATGGAACAACGGCGGCCAGTTGAAGGCCAAGCTGGCCTTCTACAACCTGCTCAACCAGCAGCGCACCACCTGGGTCAACCAGGACATGCAGACCACGATCTCCAGCAGCAACAATCCCGACTTCGAGCGTGCGCGCGGCTTCCAGTCCGCCCGTTACGCGGCGCTGACGGTATCGCTGAGCTTCTGATCGTTTCTCCGGCGCGGGCGCCCGTCGTCCCGCGCCGGACAGGATTCAAGGACCCCTCCGACCCGACTGGTCCTCCCCGGTAGGCGGTCTGCATCGTACGATCAGGCCGCCTTTTTTTCGCCTTTGCGGAGGCCGAGTGCATGCTCAAGCGCCTGTTCACGTCCCTTGTCCTGGCCCTGCTCGGCATGGCTTCGGCGGCCATGGCGGCCGTTCCGGACACCGCGCGATACGATGCCGTTGTCGACGCCGTGGTGGCGCGTTATCACCTGCCGGGCATCGCCGTCGGCGTCATCGAGGACGGCAAGGTCACCTACCGGCGCGTGGTCGGTGATTTGCCTTCCGGGCAACCCATGGATGCCGACACGCTGTTCAAGATCGCCTCCAACAGCAAGGCCATGACGTCCACGCTGCTGGCGCGACTGGTGCAGCAGGGCAAGCTGCGCTGGGACGATCCGGTGACGAAGTACCTGCCGGATTTCCGCATGCACGATCCGTGGGTCACGAAAAACATGCAGGTCGGCGACCTGCTGGTGCACCACAGCGGTCTTCCCGAGGGTGGCGGCGACCTGATGCTGTGGCCGCAACCCAACCATTTCACTCGCCGCGACATCATCCACGGCCTGCGCTATATCAAGCCGGCCTACAGCTTCCGCGCCGGCTACGCCTACGACAACCTGCTCTACGTGGTGGCCGGTGAGGTGGCGGCGGCCGCCGGCGGGGCGCCCTGGGACAAGTTGATGCGCCGCGAAGTGTTCGCGCCGCTGGGCATGGACCGCTGCCAGGTCGGGCGTTGGGACCGCGATGCGGTCGGCAACGTGGCCCAGCCACACGCCCGGCGGAACGGCCGCAACGTGGTGGCACATGCCGACGGCACAATCATCGAGCCGACCACCATGGATGCCGCCGGTGGCGTGCGTTGCAGCCTCGACGACATGCTGACCTGGGCCGGCAACTGGCTGGATCCGACAGCGGACCAGCTGCGCTGGCTCGACCGCGCCCAGCGTCATGCCGAGTGGACGCCGTATACCCCGATGCCGATTTCGGCGCAGCGTTCGGCCTGGAACGGCACGCGTTTCTACGGCTACGGGTACGGCTGGCGCATCGCCGATGTCGATGGCGAAATGACCGTCTCGCACACCGGCACGCTGTCCGGCATGTACTCGGCTCTGACCCTTCTGCCGTTCCGCAAAAGCGGATTCGTGTTTCTCATCAACACCAATGCCGGCCAGGCCCGGACCGTATTGAACGAGGTGTTGCTGAAGCACTTCACCGATCCCGAAAGCGATCGTGACGTTGCCAGTTATGCCGACGAGCTCGAGCAGGCCCGACACCGGCGCCGCGCCGTCGAGGTGCCCGACACCTCGACGCGGCGGCCGGCCACGGCGGACGAACTGGCGGCCATGCTCGGTACCTGGCGGGATCCGTGGTTCGGCGTGGCACGGGTGTGCCGGCGTGGCGACGATGTGCGCTTCGTGTCGCTGAAATCGCCGACCCTGGAAGGACGGGTGATGCGGGTGGGCAAGCGCTACCTGGTGCACTGGGATCACGGTGACGCCGAGGCCTGGCTGGATTTCCCGATCACCGCCGACGGCACGTTGCACCTGGCCAAAGTCGACCCGGACACCGATTTCAGCTACGACTACGAAGATCTGGCATTCACCCGTGAAGGAGGCTGCCCGTGAAACGCTCCCTGCTCATGTCGTGGCTGGCCTGCGTATTGCTGGCCGGTGTCGTGAACCTCGCAAGTGCCTACGACGCGGCTCCCATGGATGCCGCGCAGCGCCGTGCGGCGGTCGACCGGTTGATGGATCGTTACACGGGCGAGGTGCCCGGTGTGTCGCTGCTGGTGGTGAAAGACGGCAAGGCACTGGTCCGACGCGGATACGGTTTTGCCGACCTGGAAACGCGTGCTCGCGCGACGCCCGCCACCAACTATCGTCTGGCGTCGGTAAGCAAACAGTTCACCGCGGCCAGCATTCTGTTGCTGAAACAAGACGGCAAGCTGAAACTGTCCGACCCGGTGCGCAAGTGGTTGCCGCAACTTCCGGCCAGCGACGACGCCATCACCATCCGCCACCTGCTCACGCACACCAGTGGCCTGATCGATTACGAGGATCTGATTCCCGACGATCGCCAGAAGCAGCTCAGCGATGCCGACGTGTTCGACTTGATTGTGTCGCAGCACCGCCTGTACTTCGCGCCGGGCAGCGACTACCGCTACAGCAACGGCGGTTACGTGCTGCTGGGGTTGATCGTGGAACGAGTGTCCGGCGAGGATCTGGCGGCATTCATGCACCAGCGCATCTTCAAGCCGCTGGGCATGGACCACACCCTGATGTACGAACACCGCGACGACCAGCACATCGCGCACCGGGCCTGGGGCTACAGTTTCCTGGACGGCCGATGGAAGCGCACCGACCAGAGCCTGACCAGCGCCACGCGCGGCGACGGCGGCATCTATTCCTCGATCGACGATCTCGCCAAGTGGGACGCGGCCTGGTACGACAACCGCCTGCTCGACGCCGATTCGCGCCGTGCCGCCATGCGCGTACACACGCCCACCGACGATCCCGATGTCGGCTACGGATACGGTTGGCGCATCACCGGTGACAGCTTGTGGCATTCCGGCGAAAGCCAGGGCTTCCGCAATGTCATCGTGCGTTGGCCGAAGCGGCATTTGACGGTGATCATCCTCACCAACCGCAACGATCCCAAGCCATATCCGCTGGCCCTGGCGGTCGGCGAACTGTTTGGTGCCTTTGCCACGGATCGTCGGCACTGACATCCGGCCATCGCAGCCATGGGCTGTTTCCACAAGAAAGTATGGTTGTTCGAGGCTCCCCAGAATGGTTCGATGATGTTTATGGCACTCCCTGTGGGGCACCTCGAAAAACCGGTTTTTTGTGGGAGCGGCTTCAGCCGCGATGGCGAGACACCCGCAAGCACTGATCGCGGCTGAATCCGCTCCCACAGATCGATGTCGGGTATCCGGTTTTTCGAGACTCCCTGTGGGAACGACTCATGGCCGCGACGGCCCGGTCCAGCCGACACACATCCTCATATACCGACGCCGCGCAAACTTGGTAGGGTAGCTGCGGGAATCCGTTTCACGGGAGAGAGGGGCATGCGCATGTTGTGGTATTCACGTGGTTTGCGGGTCGCCAGCCTGCTTTTCGTCGTCCTGCTTGGTGCCTGCGGCACCATCGGGCCGTCGCGGCCTGATTCACCGTATCGCGTGGTCGGCTACGACACGGTCGAGGCCGGGGCACCGGTACCGGATGTGGACAAGCTGGACGTTCTCAATTTCGCCTTCGCGGTGGTGCGTGACGGGCGTGTGGTGCTGCCCGACGACGCGGCCACGCGTCTGGACCAACGCGTCGCCCTGAAACAGGACCACCCGCACTTGAAGGTGGTGGTGTCCGTGGGTGGCTGGGGAGCCGGCGGTTTCTCCGAGGCCGCCGCCACGTCGGCTGGTCGACAGGCGTTTGCCGACAGCGCCGCCCGCCTGCTGGTGGCGCACCACGCCGACGGCCTGGACGTGGATTGGGAGTATCCCGGCAGCGACCTGGCCAAGATCACCGCCAGCCCCGATGACCGTGCCAATTTCACGGCGCTGTTGCGCACCGTGCGCGAGACGCTGCAGCGTACCGCCGCCGCCCGGGGGCGCGCCGAGCCGTACCTGCTGACCATCGCGTCGGCCGACAGCAAGTACGTGGACGGTATCGACCTGGCGGCCGTGGCGCCGCTGCTGGACTGGTTCAACGTGATGACCTATGACTTCAACAACTCGTTGACCCGTCTCACCGGCCATCACAGCAGCCTGTACCCGGCCGCTGTCGCGCCGTCCGACGCACGCACCACGTCGCGCGCCGTGCGTCAGTACCTGGCGGCCGGCGTGCCGGCCGACAAGATCGTCATCGGCGCGGCGTTCTACGCCTTGCGCTTCGATGGCGTGAAGCCCGAACACGACGGCCTGTACCAGCCCTACGACAAGTTCGGCGGTGCCATCGCCTGGCGCGACCTGAAACGGGACTTCATCAACCGTCAGGGATACCAGCGACATTGGGACGATCGCGCCGAGGCCCCGTACCTCTGGAATCCGACCACCCGCAGCCTCGTCGTGTACGACGATCCGGCGTCGCTGGCGGCCAAGGCCGACTACGTGAAATTGCACCACCTCGGCGGCATCATGTTCTGGCAGGCCGGCCAGGACGATGACGGCGAGTTGCTGACCGCCATCTGGAAGGGGCTGCGCTGACCCCGCTCCCACAAGGCTTGCCGGGAACATCATGAGGCCTTGTGGGAGCGACCCATGGCCGCGATGGCCGAGCCACCCCGCAACCAACCCCACAAAAAAACCGCCAGCCCGGAAGCTGGCGGTTTTTCACTGGATGCCGGGCCGGTCAGGCCGACTTGGCAGCCAAGTCACGCAGCGTGTACTGCAGGATGCCGCCGTGGCGGTAGAAGTCGCGTTCCTTCGGCGTCAGCAGCATCACCTTGGCCTTGAAGGTCTTCTCGCCTTCCTTGCCCTTGGCGGTGACGGTCACTTCACGCGACTCGGCGTTGTCCAGACCGCTGATGTCGAAGGTCTCGTCGCCGGTCAGACCCAGGCTCTTGGCGTTCTCGCCATCGGCGAACTGCAGCGGCAGCACGCCCATGCCCACCAGGTTGGAGCGGTGGATACGCTCGAAGCTTTCGGCCAGCACGGCTCTCACGCCCAGCAGCAGGGTGCCCTTGGCGGCCCAGTCACGCGAGGAACCGGTGCCGTATTCCTTGCCGGCGATGACCACCAGCGGCGTGTTTTCCTTCTTGTACTTCATGGCCGCGTCGTAGATGGCCATCTGCTCACCACTGGGCACGTGCTTCGTGTAGCCACCCTCGACGTTGTCCAGCATCTGGTTGCGGATGCGGATGTTGGCGAAGGTGCCACGCACCATCACGTCGTCGTTGCCGCGGCGCGAGCCGTAGCTGTTGAAGTTGGCCGGCTTGACGCCGCGTTCGATCAGGAACCGGCCCGCGGGCGAGTCCTTCTTGATGGCGCCGGCCGGCGAGATGTGGTCGGTGG
>CAZMKO010000055.1:0-15208 GCA_964566965.1 uncultured Rhodanobacteraceae bacterium | reverse complement strand
GCGTGTCCACGGCGATGGTCGGTTCGCCGAAGGCGGTGTTGAGGACCACGTTGGCAGTCTTGCGGCCGACTCCGGGCAAGGCTTCCAGCGCCTCGCGCGAGCGCGGCACCTCGCCGTCGTATTGCTCGACCAGAATGCGGCAGGTGGCGATGACGTTTTTCGCCTTGCCGTTGTACAGGCCGATGGTGTTGATGTAGCGCTTCAGGCCGTCCTCGCCCAGATCCAGAATGGCCTGCGCCGTGCCGGCTACGGGGAACAGCTTGCGCGTGGCCTTGTTGACGCCGACATCGGTGGCCTGCGCCGACAGGATCACCGCGACCAGCAACTGGAACGGCGTGTCATAGGCCAGCTCGGTGGTCGGATGCGGATTGAACTCGCGCAGGCGCGTGAACATCTCCACGACATCGGCTTTTTTCATGGCGCGTCCAGAATGGTTGGTTCAGGCGGCATCATAGTGGCAAGCGCTGTTGCGCAAGATACAGGCGTCGGATCCTGCGGAAGTTGAGGCCGCTGGATTGAAATCCCTCCCACAAGGGTTTCCCGAAACCCCAACCAAGCCCTGTGGGAGCGGCTTCAGCCGCGATGGTTCGATGACGCCAGCAAGACAGCTCAGTGGTTTTTTTGGTTACGGCCCGCGCGCTTGGCACGGGCCCGCTCGATCGCCGCCTGCACGGCACTGCGGCTCAAGGGTGCGCTGATGGCCGGCTGATCGTTTTTCGTCGTGTCCCGGTGCATGGCGGCCTTGCGCGCGGCCAGCTGCGCCTCGCGCTCGGCGCGCTCGCGGGCCAGACGCGCCTCGCGTTGCCGGAAATGTTCGCGCGCGGCGTCGGCGTGGGCAGCGTCGATCTGTGTCTCGGGCATGGGATCGAGCACGATGCAGTCGACCGGGCATGCCGGTACGCACAGCTCGCAACCCGTGCAGCGGTCGTCGATGACGGTGTGCATGCGCTTGCCGGCACCGACGATGGCGTCCACGGGACAAGCCTGGATGCATTTGGTACAGCCGATGCAGTCGGCCTCGATGATGCGCGCCAACTGGCGCGGTTTTTCCTCGCCGTTGTCGGGATTCAGCGGTTTCGGCTCGCGCCCCAGCAGGGCGGCGAGCTTGCCGATACCGGCCTGGCCCCCGGGTGGGCACTGGTTGATGTCCGCCTCGCCGGCGGCGATGGCCTCGGCGTACGGGCGGCAGCCGTGATAACCGCACTGCTCGCATTGGGTCTGTGGCAGCAGGGCATCGATGCGGTCGGCAAGCGTGGACATGAAAGGTGCGTATGCAGGTGCGGGCAGGAGACCATTGTCGCGGCGACGGGCGGCTCCCACAAGGTGACGCCATGCCGCGGGGGCCGCACCATTCCCGAATCCCGAATCCCTAGCCTCAAGTCCTCACCCCACCTTCGCTCCCGGCGCCACCGCCGTATCCACCTCCACCACCTTCAGATCGGCACCACCGCTGCCGGCGGACAGGATCATGCCCTCGGACACGCCGAAGCGCATCTTGCGTGCCGGCAGGTTGGCCACGAACACCACATGGCGGCCGACGAGCTTTTCCGGCTCGGGGTAGGCGGCCTTGATGCCGGAGAAGATCTGGCGCCTGCCCAGCTCGCCGGCGTCCAGTTCGAAGCGCAGCAGTTTTTTCGAGTCCTCGACGGCCTCGCAGATGTCGACGCGGCCGACGCGCAGGTCCAGCCTGGCGAAATCGTCGATGCTGATGAAATCGGGACCGGGGACCGGGGACCGGGGACCGGTGGTGGCGGCGGTCGGAGTCTGGGTGGCTTTGAGGGATTCGCGGGAGGCTTCGATCATGGCCTGGATCTTTTTCGGGTCGATGCGGGTCAGAAGCGGCGTGAATTCGGCCAGCGCGTGGCCGAGCAGCGGCGTGTCGGCATCGTCGAAACGCGCCGATTCGCTGGCCAGGAAAGCTCCGGCGCGGGCCACGGTGGCCGGCAGCACGGGCTTGAGATACACGCTGAGCAGGCGGAACAGGTTGAGGGCCAGGGTGCACACCTGGTGCAGGGCCGCGTCCTGGCCTTCGGCCTTGGCCATTTTCCAGGGCGCGCGTTCGGCGATCCAGGCATTGGTGTCGTCGGCCACGGCCATGATGGCACGCATGGCGGCGGCGTAGTCGCGGCTCTCGTACAGGCCGGGCACCGGCTTCAGGCGCTGCACGGCCTCGTCGTAACGCTGTTGCAGGTCGACATCCAGCGTGTCGACCAGCTTGCCGTCGAAACGCTTGCGCAGGAAGCCGGCGGTGCGGCTGGCAATGTTGACCCACTTGCCGACCAGGTGCGAGTTGACGCGCTCCTCGAAATGCTTGAGGTCGAGGTCGACGTCGCCCAGGGTGGGGCCGAGCATGGTGGCCAGGTAGTAGCGCAGGTATTCCGGATCCAGGTGGTCCAGCCAGGTGCGCGCGTTGATGAAGGTGCCGCGCGATTTGCTCATCTTGGCGCCGTCCACGGTCAGGAAACCGTGCACGTTCACCGCCGTCGGCGTGCGCAGGCCCGCGCCGTGCAGCATGGCCGGCCAGAACAGGGTGTGGAAGTAGGTGATGTCCTTGCCGATGAAATGCACCATCTCGGTGCCGGCGGCGGCCGCGGCGTCGCGTTCGACGAAGGCGTCGAAATCCAGGTCCTTGCGTGCGGCGTATTCACGAAACGCGGCCAGATAGCCCACCGGCGCGTCCACCCAGACGTAGAAGAACTTGTTCTTCGCACCCGGGATCTCGAAGCCGAAATAGGGCGCGTCGCGCGAGATGTCCCAGCTGCGCAGGCCGTCCTCGAACCACTCCTTGAGCTTGTTGACCACTTCGGACTGCAGCTTGCCGGCGTCGCGGCGTTCCTCCAGCCAGGCCTTCAGCATGGCCTCGAAGTCGGCCAGCTTGACGAAATAATGTTCCGAGGCCTTGCGTACCGGCGTGGCGCCACTGACCACCGAATACGGCTCGATCAGGTCGGTGGGCTGGTAGGTCTTGCCGCAGACCTCGCATGAATCACCGTACTGGTCCTTGGCGTGGCAGTGCGGGCATTCGCCCTTGATGAAACGATCGGGAAGGAACATGTTGCGTTCCGGATCGTAGAACTGCTCCACCGGGCGCGATTCGACGTGGCCGGCCGCGTCCAGCGCGGTGTAGATACGCGCCGTCAATTCGCGGTTGGTCTCGGTGTGGGTGCTGGAATAGTGGTCGTAGCCGATGCCGAAATCGTTGAAATCGGCCAGATGCATGCGATGGCTGGCCCCGATCAGCTCCTCGGGCGTGATGCCCTCGCGCTGCGCGCGCAACATGATCGGCGTGCCATGCGCGTCGTCGGCGCAGATGAAATGCACCTCGTGGCCGGCCATGCGCATGGCGCGCACCCAGATGTCGCCCTGCACGTGCTCGACCATATGGCCGATGTGGATCGGGCCGTTGGCGTAGGGCAGGGCACAGGTGACGAGGATGCGGCGGGAGGCGGCGTTCACGGGCGGCTTCGGTGGCTGTGAGGGGAGCCGCCGATTATGGCATGCGGGAGGGGCCGGGGACGAGGGGCACCAGCGCGCCCGGCCCTCACGCAATCATTCGCTCACGCGTTGCCAGACCTGGGTACGGCCCAGCATGGAAAAGCCGATATATCCGCGCACCTTGAGTTTTTTTCCGCCGTCGGTGGGCGTGAGTTTTACCTTGTAGGTCTTGCCGCTGGCCGGGTCGATGATATGGCCGCCGTCCCAGCTGTCGCCATGGGCGGTCAGGCCCCACATGATGGTCATGCCCTCGATGGGCTGGTTGTGGCGCTCGCCGTCGCACTGCGTGCATTTGGGCGGCTGGCCGTCGCGGGCAATCTGCTCGGGGGTCATGTTCATGACCTTTTCCACGGTGCCGCTGAGTGTGCCGTCGTCCTGCTGGGCGATGCGGATCACCGAGGTCACCTTGCCGCTGTCGTCGTCGACCTGGTTCCAGGTGCCGATCGGACTGCCGGTCGCCGCCAACAGCGGTGCGGCCAGCCATGACAGGCACAAAAGACACGCGATACGGGTGGTGTGACGCATGACATGACTCCCCGCCATATGTAGGTGTTTCGAGACTGCCCCGGTTCCCGCGTCAGGTCAAGGCGTGCATGACTGACCCACATCAGACCTCCGCCCCGGCGGCTGCGGCATAATGGGCGACCTCCCCATCACATCGCACGGTATTCATGGCACAGGCAACCGAGGCCCGGGTTCGCGAGATCCTGGGCGGCATCACCGATCCGCACACCGACCAACCACTGGAGGGCTCGGCCCGCGCCGTGGGCGTGGATGGCGCCCGCGTGTCGGTGGACATCGCACTGGGGTACCCGGCCGCCGGCTGGCGTGCCGAGCTCGCGGCGCAGGTGCGTGGCACCCTGGAGGCGGACCCGGACATCGACTCGGCCAGCGTGTCGATCACCTGCCGTGTGCATGCGCACAAGGTGCAGGGCAAGTTGTCGCCGCTGCCGGGCGTGAAAAACATCATCGCCGTGGCCTCCGGCAAAGGCGGCGTGGGCAAGTCCACCGTGGCCGCGAATCTGGCCCTGGCGCTGGCCGCCGAGGGCGCCTCGGTGGGCGTGCTGGACGCCGACATCTACGGCCCCAGCCAGCCGCGCATGCTGGGCCTGGAAGGCAAGCCGGCCTCGCCGGACGGCAAGTCCATCACGCCGATGCGCGCCCATGGCATCCAGGCCATGTCGATCGGCCTGCTGGTGGGCGACGACACGCCCATGATCTGGCGCGGCCCGATGGTCACCCAGGCGCTGATGCAGCTGCTCACCGATACCCGCTGGGAGGATCTCGACTACCTCGTCATCGACCTGCCGCCGGGCACCGGCGACATCCACCTGACGCTGGCGCAGAAGATTCCGGTGTCAGGCGGCGTCATCGTGACCACGCCGCAGGACATCGCCTTGCTGGATGCCAGGAAGGCGCTGAAGATGTTCGAGAAGGTCGAAGTACCGGTGCTGGGCATCGTCGAAAACATGGCCACCCACGTGTGCTCGAACTGCGGCCACGAGGAACACATCTTCGGCGCCGGCGGCGGCCAGGCCATGGCCGAGCAGTACGGCGTGCCGCTGCTGGGGGCGTTGCCGCTGGACATCCGCATCCGTGAGCAGGCCGACGGCGGACACCCGACCGTGGCGGCCGACCCCGACTCGGACGTGGCCGGCCGCTACCGCGAGCTGGCGCGCAACACCGCGGCGCGCCTGTCGCTCAATGCGCGCAACAAGAACATCGGTTTTCCCAAGATCACGGTGACCAATACCTGAGGAAGCTCTGATGTGGGGGCCGGCAAACCACGCGGGCGCGTTTGCTGCATAATTCGGGCACGAATCCGCAAGCGAGGCGACATGAGCATCAAGAGCGACAAGTGGATCCGCCGCATGGCCGCGGAGCACGGCATGATCGAGCCGTTCGAACCGGGCCAGGTGCGCGCGTCGGCCGGGGAACGGTTGATTTCCTACGGCACGTCGAGCTACGGCTACGACGTGCGCTGCGCCGCCGAGTTCAAGGTGTTCACCAACATCAACACCACCATCGTCGATCCCAAGCATTTCGACGAGCGCAGTTTCGTGGACGTGACCTCCGACGTGTGCGTGATTCCACCCAATTCGTTCGCACTGGCGCGCACGGTGGAGTATTTCCGCATCCCGCGCCAGGTGCTGACGGTGTGCCTGGGCAAGAGCACCTACGCGCGCTGCGGCATCATCGTCAACGTGACGCCGCTGGAGCCGGAGTGGGAAGGCCACGTGACGCTGGAGTTTTCCAACACCACCCCGCTGCCGGCGCGCATCTATGCCAACGAAGGCGTGGCGCAGATGTTGTTCTTCGAGTCCGACGAGGTCTGCGACACCAGCTACGCCGATCGTGGTGGCAAGTATCAGGGTCAGCGCGGCGTCACCCTGCCGCAGGCCTGAATGCCGTGTCGGCCGCGCGCGCGAATCCCGCGCGCACGCGCTACACTGGAGCATCATCCGTCTTGTGCGAGCGCAAACCTCAGGAGATCCACGCATGAACCGTTTTCCCCGTTGCACGACCGTGCTGGTCGCGCTCCTGGCCCTTGGCACCGCGTTCGGTCTGGGCGCGTGCAGCAGCAACGTCAAGAGCGAATCCGCCTCGCAGGCCAAGGCGGCGGGCCAGTTCGATGCCGAGGTGGAGGCCTACAAGAGCGGTCAATTCCTGCTTGACGGCGCGGTGCTGTCCTCGATGGACCTCAATTCGCATTTCGCCTACCTCAAGGACAACGGGCAACTGCCCAAGAGTGTCCTCCTGGAGCGCAGCGACGATTCCAAGATCCGCAAGGATCACCTGCGCTACATGGCCAGCATGGCCTATACCTACGGATTCACGGTGTACTACGAGCACAAGGGCGAGCTGAGCCGCATCGTGCCCACCGGCACCACCAAGCTGAAGGATTCGCCGGATCCGACCAAGAGCGTCGGCAGTGACGAGGTCGAGCGCCGCGGCGCCTCGCACAACGGCACCCGTCCGGATCCCGGTTACGGCTACTGACCCGTGAGCCGGCAACAGGCCGGCGGCACACCCTGTTTCGCCGCAGGCGGCCGGCTCTGCCGGCCGCCTGCGCGTGTGCCCGTCACATCGACGCCAGGTGTTCGTTGAAGAACGCCATGGTGCGTTCCCAGGCCAGTTCGGCGCTGACCTCGTGAAAGTGGGGGTCGCCCTCGATGTTGCGGTTGAAGGCGTGTCCTGCCTCGGGGTAGGTGTAGACCTGCATGTCCGGGAAGTGTCGGCGATGCTTTTCCACCGCCTCGGGTGGGATCGAGGTGTCCTTTTCGCCGAAGTGGAACATCACCGGTGCCTGCGGCGCGGTGTCCAGGTAGGCGGTATTGCGCGCGCCGTAATAGCTGACCGACGGCATCGCCAGTTCCTGGGCGGCCCGCAGCGCGACCGTGCCACCCCAGCAGAAGCCGACACTGCCGATGCGTCCGGCGGAGGCCATCGCCTCGGCGGCACTGCGCAGGTCCTCGACCGGACGTTCCATGCCCAGTTCCTTCACCAGGTTCTTGCCGCGTTCGGTGCCGGCGCGGTCGTAATCCAGCTCCGTGTCGCTTTCCAGGTGGTCGAAGAATGCCGGCGCCACGGCGGTGTAGCCGGCCGCCGCGAGACGGTCGGCGACGCTGCGGATGTGCGCCGTCAGGCCATAGATTTCCTGAATCACGATGATGCCGCCCTTGGGCTTTCCTTCGGGCTCGGCCAGATAGGCGCCGATGCACTGGGTGCGTGTGGTGGGAAGGTGGATCTGCTGGCCCATGGAAACCTCCTTTGACAGGTGGACGGGGCGCCGATTGCGTACAATAGGCGTTTGTCCGACATGTTACGCCTTATGCCGCAGACCTCGTCAAAGATCGGTTTCGTCAGCCTCGGTTGTCCCAAGGCACTGGTGGATTCCGAGCGCATCCTGACCCAGCTGCGTTCGGAGGGCTACGCGCTTTCGCCCAGCTACGACGGCGCCGACGCCGTGGTCGTCAACACCTGCGGCTTCATCGATGCGGCGGTGCAGGAATCGCTGGACACCATCGGTGAGGCGCTCAACGAAAACGGCAAGGTGATCGTCACCGGCTGTCTGGGCAAACGTGCCGAGCTGATCCGCGAAGCGTATCCGGACGTGCTCGCCATCAGCGGGCCGCAGGACTACGCCAGCGTGGTCGGCGCGGTGCACGAAGCGGTGCCGCCGTCGCACGATCCGTTCGTGGACCTGCTGCCCGATACCGGGGTCAAGCTGACACCAAAACATTACGCCTACCTGAAAATTTCCGAGGGCTGCAACCACAAGTGCAGCTTCTGCATCATTCCCTCGATGCGCGGCAAGCTGCGCTCGCGACCGGTCGGCGAGGTGTTGCGCGAGGCCGAGCGCCTGGTTCACGGCGGCGTCAAGGAGCTGCTGGTCATCTCGCAGGACACCAGCGCCTACGGTGTGGACGTCAAATATGCCGAGGACCGGTGGCGCGACCGCACCTGGCGCACGCGCATGACCGAGTTGTGCCGCGGCCTGGGCGAGCTGGATGCGTGGGTGCGGCTGCACTACGTCTATCCGTATCCGCACGTCGATGAATTGATGCCGCTGATGGCCGAGGGCCGCATCCTGCCGTACCTGGACATTCCATTCCAGCACGCCAATCCGCGCATCCTGAAGTTGATGAAGCGGCCGGGCAACATCGACAAGACCCTGGAGCGCATTCGTGCCTGGCGCCGCGAGGTGCCGGAGCTCACCCTTCGCAGCACCTTCATCGTCGGTTTCCCCGGCGAGACCGAGGCCGAGTTTGCCGAGCTGCTGGACTTTCTGCGCGAGGCCGAGTTGGACCGCGTGGGCGCGTTCGCCTACTCGCCGGTCGACGGCGCCCGCGCCAACGCCTTGCCCGACCCGGTGCCCGACGAAGTACGCGAGGACCGTCTGGAACAGTTCATGGCGGTGCAGGCCGAGGTCTCCGCCCGGCGCCTGCAGCGCAAGGTCGGCATGACGCTCGACGTGCTGGTGGACGAGGTCGGCCCGGACGGCGCGGTGGCGCGTTCCAGCGCCGATGCGCCGGACATCGACGGCGTGGTCTCGATTCCGGATGGGGCGCATTTGCGTCCGGGCCGGTTCGCGCGGGTCCGGATCGAATCCGCGGACACCCACGACCTGGTGGCGCGCCTGCTCGATTGACCGGTCGCGGGTGCTGGCGTGGCCGGCCGATTGCGGTAAAGTCGGGTGTCACACACCCACCGGAACCGCCTCATGCACGCATCGTACACCCGCTCCCGTTCCCCGGCCCGCCGCTGGCTGGTGGCCTGCCTGCTCCTGCTCGCCGTGGTGCTGCCGGCGGCCGTCATGGCCCAGGGCATTCCGGGACTGTCGCCCGCCGACCAGCAGGACATCCGCGATTTCACCTTCGACCAGGACGTGTTCCAGCGCCTGCAGGGCGTGGTCACCGAAGGGCGCAAGATGAACATCAAGAAATCGCACCTGGACATGAGCAAGGTGAAATCGCTGGACGACATGGCCAACCAGGTCATCGAGGCCGATCCGCGCATCAAGCCGCTGCTGGACAAGTACCGCTTTTCGCCGCGCCAGTTCCTGGTCGCCAACCTGGCCCTGGTCAGCACCGTGATGACGATGCGTTACGCCGAGCAGAACGGCCAGGCGGATGCCGTCACCGGGCAGCTCAACCCGGCCAACGTGCGTTTCTACAAGGCGCACCGCCAGGCCATGGATCAACTCGTCAACGCCGGCGCCGAGCAGGCCGGGCAAGACGGGGCGCAAGAACAGTAGGGCCTTCTCCGGCGGCGCCCGATCGGAGGAGCGGGCGCCGGTCGTGGCGCGGAGCGTCGGTTCAGGTGCGCTCCGGGTAGGCGATGGCGACGACAGCGAAACGGGTCGTGCCGGCGGGCAGTTCCGCCTCGAATTCGTCGTCGACGCATTTTTTCAGCAATGCACGGGCCAGCGGTGAATCCACGCTGATGTGGCCGCGTCGCGCATCGGTCTCGTCGGGGCCGACGATGCGGTAGGTGGCGGTGTCGCCACTGTCGATGTCCTCGACAGTCACGCGGGCGCCGAAGAACACGGTGTCGGCGCGCGACGGCATCGCATCCACCACTTTCAGCGACGGGATGCGCTTGCTGAGGTAGCGCACGCGCCGGTCGATTTCGCCCAGCTGCTTCTTGCGATAGGTGTACTCGGCGTTTTCGGAGCGATCCCCCTCGGCGGCGGCCGCCGCCAGCGCTTTGACCACTTCCGGCCGGCGCCGGTGCCAGAGCTCGTCGACCTCGGCCTTCAGGCGCTCAAACCCTTCGCGGGTGATGATGCGGGTGGATCCGGGACGGGGCGGGCGCCAACGGCTCATGCGGTACGTGGGGATTCGGGCCGGGCGCCATTATGACCTGCGGCGCCCGGGTGGCTCAATCGGGATGGGCGACACCGGTTCTTGAGTCCCCCGTCGATGCCGGCTACCGTGTGCGCCTGTTGCCTGGGAGCCTGGGCACCCTGGATCGAGTCAGGGCTTCCCGACAGGGGGCCTCGAGGTGGAGTACATGATATTGAGACGAATCCTGCCCGGCGTGCTCGCCGCCGCGTGCGTCGTGCTGGCCGGCTGTGCCAGCAGTGGCGGTACGCGCTCGGGCGCGGTCAACCAGCTGTACACGGAACTGGATCAGGCCAGCCAGGCCTACCGGGACGCGTCGCTGGCCAGTGACGACGGCGGTTCGGACGAGGCCGGCGCGGACATGCGCGCGGCGCTCGACCATCTGCGTGATGCCGCGGCACGTTGTGGCAAGACCGCGGGCTGCGACATGCAGCGCTTCGTGTCGGTCTACAACCGGTTGCTGCGCGGCGGCGACGAGGATCTCGCCGACGGTACGCAAAGCGCGGCCGGTGATGACGACACCGCCGCCGCCAACAGCGCGGTGCCGCAGTCGCAACGCACGGTGACGTTGTTGCACGGGCACAAGCTGTCGGACCTGATCGCCATGAACGGCCCGGTGAAAGCCGCCCTCGAGGACTGGCTCACCTGGCGCCGGCCGCAGCTGATGAAGGCGCACGAGAATTACCGTTACCTGCGCCATTTGATGTGGCCGCGCTTCGAGAAGGCCGGGCTGCCCGAGGCGGTCCTGTTCGGCATCATGGCGCAGGAATCGGGCGGCAAGGTGCACGCGGTGTCGCGCTCGGGCGCCAAGGGCCTGATGCAATTCATGTACGCCACCGGCTCGCGGTTCGGGCTGAAAGTGGTCAACGGGTTCGACGAGCGTTTCGACCCCGCGCTCTCGGCCCAGGCGGCGGCCGATTACCTGGACGAGCAGCTGAAGGTGTTCAACGACAACCTGGAGCTGGTGCTGGCCGCCTACAATGGCGGTGAAGGGCGCGTGCGCCGTCTGGCGGCGGACAAATCCGGGCAGAGTTTCTACGATCCGGACATCTATTTCGCGTTGCCGCAGGAAACCCGTCACTATGTGCCCACGGTGCTGGCGGCGGCGTGGCTGTTCCTGCATCCGGACAGCTATCACCTGAGGTTCCCGCGCCTGGACGCGCAGGCCGGCCATGTCAAGCTGGCGCGCCAGGCCTCGTTGTCGGAATTGACGATCTGCCTGGGACAGGCCGGCGACATGCGCGACGGCTGGTTCCGCACCCTGCGCAACCTCAACCCGCGCATCAATCCGCAGACCGAGCTGGCACCCGGCACGCGCGTCAACCTGCCGCGTGAGCTGGAAGCGGTCTACCAGAGCGACTGCACCGACGGCCCGTGGCCGATCCTGGCGGCGGACCTGCATTCGGGCAGCGTGCCGCAGCCGCCGCCGTCGGGCCTGCCCCGACACTACATCGTGCGACGTGGCGACACGCTCACCGCCATCGTACGCAAGCTGGGGTGCTCCAGCGTGCGCGAGGTCGCGCGCCTGAATCACCTCAAGCGTCCGGGGTATGCCATTCACGAGGGTCAGCGGCTGGTGTTGCCGCGCTGCTACTGAGCGCGTGTGAAAAACCGCCGGTGCGGTATTCCTGCTCGGGGCCGTCAGGCGGCGGCTTCGGACGCGTTCCAGCGCGCCGGCGCTGCCTCGGCCCGGGGCACGCTTTCCTTCAGTTGCCGCAGCATGCCCAGCACCTGCCGATGCACGGCGGCGATCTGGTTGTAGTCGGCATCGCGCGTTTCGTGAAAGGCCACGGCCAGCCACAGCGCGATGCCGCGCAGGCGCACCTGCGGGTTGTCCGAGCGTGCCCGCGACAGGCCGATATCGGTGCCGCTGCCCCACATCGTGTAACGCTTTTCCGGCGCGGTGCCGTACAGATGGGGAAATTCGCAGCGGCCGGCCTGGGCCAACTCGCGCATGCACAGCAGGGCCAGTTTCTGGCGCAGGGCAGGGGGCAGGGAACGGCTGGCGCGTTCGATTTCACGGAATTCCCGGTTCAGCTGCGTGGCGCGGCTCATGGCGACGATACGGGCGACGATGCGCATGCTTGTTCTCCTGCGGCGGGTCTCGGGCCTGCCTGATGTCGGTTGCCGCCCACTATACGGTGCCGGCGCGCCGCAAACACCAGATAACGTCACAAATTGACGCACAGCGTCACATGCGTCGTCATGACGCCGTTACGCGGGATATTCGCCGAGATGCTGGCCCACGCGTACCGTCTGCTCGGACGACAACGTCTCGATGCGTGCCTGCTTCGGCACCAGTACGATGACCGTGGAGCCCATGTTGAAGTTGCCCATCTCGGCGCCGCGTTCCAGTGCAATGCCCCGTGCGCCGGCATCCTTGCGTGCGACGCGGCCGGCGTAGGGCGGTATCACCA
The DNA here is from genome assembly GCA_964566965.1 of uncultured Rhodanobacteraceae bacterium. Lineage (GTDB taxonomy): Bacteria > Pseudomonadota > Gammaproteobacteria > Xanthomonadales > Rhodanobacteraceae > Oleiagrimonas. Next base: position 2,949 of record CAZMKO010000055.1, on the reverse strand, counting down.
GGCCGTCCCACACGGTGTGCACGCTGGACACCAGCATCGCGCCGACCAGGATCACGGCGAACGGACCGTGCTCGCCGCGGAAGTGGCACACCAGCCGCTCATTGCGGGCGAACAGGCGCGGAATCGCGTTCACGGCGAACGGTGCCACGCTGAAGATGCGGCCGGGCACATGCACCGTGCCTTGCAGCACGCCGGTCAGCGGCATGTGCACGCGATGGTAATCGCGCGGCGACAGGTAGATGGTCGCGAAATGGCCGTCGCGATAGGTCTGCGCGGCGGTTTCGTCGGCCAGCAGCTCGGCCACGCTGTAATCGTGCCCCTTGGCTTGGACGATGCGCCCGTCGCGGATGGCGCCGGTCTGGCTGACGCGTCCGTCGGCTGGGCAGGCGATGCTGTCCGCGCCGCCGGCGAGCGGGCGCACGCCGGCACGCAGTGCGCGGGTGAAGAAGGCATTGAAGTGCGGGTGCGCGAACGGATCGGGTTGCGCGGCTTCGCTCATGTCCACGGCGTAACGGCGCACCACGCGGCCGATCAGGAAATTCTTCCACGGGCGCCAGGTCCAGCGCGTGGCGTGGTACACGATACGCGACAGCAGACGGTGCGGCAGAAGGTATTGCAGGAGCACGTTGGGAGTCATCGGCACGATTATGGCGGCAAGGCGGGGGATTGTCGTGCATGCCGGAGCGGTCGCGGTCGTCCGGGGCAGGCGGTTTATACTGTCCCGCCCCGACACGAACCACCGCCGTGACCCGCGAACTCGCCACCATCATCGATTTCATCCGCTACGGCGCCAGCCGTTTCTCGGCCGCCGGCCTGACCCTCGGCCACGGCCACGGCAGCCCCATCGACGAGGCCTCGCACCTGGTGCTGTCGGCGTTGCACCTGCCGCCGGACCTGCCGCCGGCCTACGGCGCGGCGCATCTCACCGGCGAGGAGTGCAAGCGGTTGCTGGAGCTGATCGCGCGCCGCGTCGACGAGCGGGTGCCGGTCGCCTACCTGGTCGGCGAGGCCTGGTTCGCCGGCATGCGCTTCGTCAGCGACTCGCGGGCGTTGGTGCCGCGCTCGCCGTTCGCCGAGTTGATCGAGAACGGTTTTTCACCGTGGCTGGACGGCATCGGTGTCGAGCGGGCGCTGGACCTGTGCACCGGTTCGGGCTGCATCGGTCTGGCCATGGCCGAATATCACCCCGACTGGCAAGTGGACCTGGTCGACATCAGCCCGGACGCGCTGGCGCTGGCACGCGAGAACCTGGCGCTGCACGGGCTGGAAGGGCGCGCCGAGATCATCGAGTCGGACCTGTTTGCCGCCCTGCAGGGGCGTCGCTACGACCTGATCGTTTCCAATCCGCCCTATGTCGGCGAGGACGAGTACGCCGGGCTGGCGGCCGAGTACGGCCACGAGCCGAAGCTTGGCCTGACGTCCGGTGAGGACGGCCTGGACCTGTGCCTGCGCATGCTGGTCGAGGCGCCGGACCATCTCACCGACCAGGGCCTGTTGATGGTCGAGGTCGGCAACAGCGAGTACGCCTTGTGCGAGGTGTTGCCGCAGGTGCCTTTCATGTGGATCGAGTTCAGTGTCGGCCAGATGGGTGTGTTCGTCATCAGCCGCGCCGATCTCGTGGCGCACGCCGAAGCCATCGCCGCGGCACGGGGCGCGCGTCATGCGTGAGGGGCATTTGGCGCGGCGTGCGCCGACGTGAAATGATGAGCGCCCGCTCCGTTTCACCGTGTCGGCACCCGTGACGCGGGCGCCGGCGGGCAACCGTCCATCGTGGTTCAAACCATGTCCAACACCTTCGGCAAACTCCTGACCGTCACCACCTTCGGCGAAAGCCACGGGCCGGCCATCGGCTGCGTCGTCGACGGCTGCCCGCCGGGGCTGGCGATTGCGCCGGAGGATTTCCGGCACGACCTGGAGCGCCGTGCGACCGGGCGTTCGCGGCATACCTCGCAACGGCATGAGGACGACGATGTGGACATCCTGTCCGGTGTGTACGAGGGTCGCACCACGGGCACGCCGATCGCGCTTTTGATCCGCAACACCGACCAGCGTTCGCGCGACTACGGCGCCATCGCCGACACGTTCCGCCCCGGCCATGCCGACTACACCTACCGGCAAAAATACGGCATCCGCGATCCGCGCGGAGGCGGACGCTCGTCGGCACGCGAGACCACCATGCGTGTGGCCGCCGGCGCGATCGCCAAAAAATGGCTGGCCGAGCATCACGGCGTGCGTGTGCGCGGCTACCTGGCGCAACTGGGCGACGTGGTGCCGGCGGGGTTCGATTGGGAGGCGGTCGAGGGCAACCCCTTCTTCTGGCCGCATGCGCCCCAGGTGCCCGAACTCGAGGACTATCTGGACGCCGTGCGGCGCGACCGCGATTCGGTCGGCGCGCGCGTCAATGTGGTGGCCGAGGGCGTACCGCCGGGCTGGGGGCAACCGGTCTACGGCAAACTGGATGCGGAACTGGCCTCCGCGTTGATGTCCATCAACGCGGTCAAAGGCGTGGAAATCGGTGACGGCTTCGCGGTCGTCGCCCAGCGCGGCACCGAACATCGCGACGAACTGATGCCGGACGGTTTCGCGTCCAACCACGCCGGCGGCGTGCTGGGCGGCATTTCCAGTGGCCAGGCCGTCACCGCCTCAATCGCGCTCAAACCCACCTCCAGCATCGCCACCCCGGGACGCAGCGTGGACACCGCCGGTCGGCCGGTGGACGTGGTCACCAAGGGACGCCACGACCCCTGCGTCGGCATTCGTGCCACGCCGATCGCCGAGGCCATGACGGCCCTGGTGTTGATGGACCTGGCCCTGCGCCATCGCGCCCAGTGCGCCGACGTTGGCCGGATCGAACCGCGCATCACCTGATCAACGGGTCGCCGGGCGCCGTATCGGCGCCGCCGCGCCATCCGTTTCCGAATGCTGGAGGCCTTATGGACAACAAACCGC
>CAZMKO010000054.1:0-15465 GCA_964566965.1 uncultured Rhodanobacteraceae bacterium | reverse complement strand
CGTTTGGATGGCTAAATTGTACCGCTTGGAACGGACTTGTTCAGAGTTTCCTTAGACATCAATCACTCTGATGTCCCCAATGAATGCGATGCCACCTCTCCAACCAAGCGTCTCCGGCGCGCCACCAAGCGCTGCCTGTGAGTCCGAAATTCCAGTAAATGCGCATGACACGGTCTCTCGACGTTGGAGATATGTAATCTCCTTCCCCTGATGCCGCGGAGAGGCAACGACGAACCGGCAACTCGATCCGCGATAGGTGATGATCTTCTCAAGTTTTATGAGTGCTCGTCCTCCATGTCCACCCGCCTCCCTCCGTAAGAGCTCGCCCTTAAGCGGCTCCCAGTTCAGCGCTTCACCGAGTTCCCACGGATCGCTCAGAACAATTAAAACCCGCAGAGAGTTCATTGTCTCAACTCCTCAACACGCTTAATGAGCACAGGAATTTTCCCCGTCGCAGTGCGCTCCATTCCACCACCTGGCATGTTGTAGTTTGGCTCGACGCGAGCCGGCGAGGAGAATTTGCCCTTCGAGACCTCTATCGTGATTTTTACTTCTGGCTTGTTCGGCAACGCCAAACGTTGCTGCGCACGCCCAGCCGAAGAATTCACCGAGTCACTCGCGTAGTGGGTTCCTGGTCGACCACCTCTGACAAGACCAGTTTCTTGCATCGCTTTAAGTTCTGCGCGCGACATCGCGCGTTGAACGAGTTCCGTCTCACCCTTGGCTGCCACTTCCTTTACTGCAAGAGAACCAGCCGCCCGGAGTGCCCCAACCCCGCCTGTAACAACAGAAAGCGTTCCTACATCTTGCAGCGCTGCGCTGAGCCTGCTTTCGCCTTGGCCGTTGTAACCATCGGCCAAAGCGCCGGCGAGTTGGCTTCCATGAAAGCCGTTGCCTGTGACGAGGGACCAGGATTCATAGAAAAGACCGCCAATAAACGCCGTGGCATTTCGCCCATCCGGGTCGGTATTTACGATGGGATTGTCATTGGCATACGTATACCGCCCGAAGTTGAACACGTCCCCCGGTGCCGGCACCACCGGGTCCACGCTCAGGAAACGTCCCGCCTCCGGGTCGTAGTACCGCTGCTGCATGTACACTAGGCCCGTGGCCGCGTCGTTCACGTGGCCGGTGTAACCCGGGCCGGTCTGTGCCGCACCTTGCGCCTGCTTGCCGTAGGGACGATAGGCCGCCGTGTAGGTCACGGCGGCCTGGCTGTTCATGGTCGCCACCACCGTGCCCTGTGCGTCGGCGACGTAGTAGGTGACCTTTTCGGCGTGGGCGGATGACATGCCCAGGATGACAAGCAAGCCGGCCAGTGCAATGCCCCTTTTTCGGGTATGCCGCACCAAGGCCGTCACGACATGCTTTGTCTTTACCTGCCACGTGCTCGACTGCCGGATCATGCCTCGTCTCCCGATGTGGCCACTCCCGCCGTGGAGGTGACCGATGTCTCCGTATCCGGTGCGGCTTTCAGGGGAAGCGGTCCTGGGCCCCCATTACCCGGCGGCAAGAGTATCGATTTTGACGCACTCCATGACGAACACCCCACGCCATTGCAACCGCGTACCCGGTAGCGGATGTCACCACCCCCCAGTTCCAAGGAACTGGTGCTGGTGACATTGCCCACATTCTGCACTTGCGGCGTCATGCCCATATGGGTCACTTCCAGGTCGTAGCGCTTGGCGCGGGCCGCCGCTTTCCAGCTCACATGCACCACCGGCTTGTAACTTGGCCCGGTCATACTCACTGCCAGGCCCGTGGGTGTAGCGGGAGGCGTCGAAACCTCGGTAGTCTTGGTGCCGCTCCATGGACCACAACCTCCGCTGTTGCACGCCTGAACGCGGTAACCGTAGGTGGCATCCGCCTGGCTCTTGAAGGACTTGGACAAGCCACTGCCTTTATAGACCTGCGTCCAACTCCCGCTGTTCTTGCGTTCCTGCAAGGTGTAGCTCGTGGTGTTGTTTACCGCCTTCCAACTCACTTTATAAGTGCCCGATGCGCTCCCTGTCGGCGCACTCAGGCTGGGCGCCACGGTCGGTTTTTGCACCACCTCCCGCCAGCTTGCCGTTACCCAGGCACTGCATGCCCATTTATTGCATGAGCGTACCGCGTAACCATCCAGCGACAACGGCGGCCTTCCTCCTTCCACCTGGTACGACGTTATGGTGTCCCACCATATGACGTTACCCGTGCGTATATTCTTGATCTCATACTTCGTCGCGCCGCTGACCGCCTTCCAATTGACCGTCAGCGTCTCCATTTTCGGATTGATGACCACATGGTCGGCATAAACGTTGGAGGGCTTGGCCGGGGGCACGGCGATCACCGTGGTTTTCGTGCCGCTCCAGGGGCCGCAACCGCTTGCGTTGCATGCTTGTACCCGATAGCTGTATTCGGCACCGTTCGTCTTGCCGCTCTCCGCATGACTGCGCGAACTGCCACTGTAGGGCACCTCGAAAAACGGTTTTTTTGTGGGAGCGGCTTCAGCCGCGATGGCGAGATATCCGCAAGCACTGATCGCGGTCATCGGCCGCTCCCACAGATCGATGTCCGGTACCCGGGTTTTCGAGATCCCCTACAAGCCTGCCACTTGCCGGACAGGTACCAACAACACCGCCATCAACCACCGGCACGTGCCACCACCCCCGCCGCCGTGCTAGTTTCGATGCGTTTCCACCACATCGACTGCCATGAAACCTGTTCTGCGTTCCGCACTGCTGGGTACCGCGCTGGTTGCCGCCGGCCTGACCCTGGATATCGCCACGCTGCCGGCCCACGCCGGGCCGTCGACCACGGCCTCCGACACCGACTCGCGCATCGACGCGATTCTGGAGCACCTGGGCAAGGCCCGGCACTTCCGTGGCGTGGCGATCTCTCCGGACGGCAAGCAGCTGGCCTGGACCCTGCAGACGGCCGACGGCAGCCGCGTGCAGCTGGCCGACGCGGATGGCGGACATGTGCGCGGGATATCGCTCAAGGGGACTTTCAAGGGTTGCCATCAGGGGCGGCCCAGCTGGTCACCGGACGGAACGCGGCTGGCCTTCCTGAGCAACTGCGGCGATGCCGACAACAAGGCGCAGGACGAGATCTACACCGTCGACGCGACGGCCGGCAAGCCGCAAGCCCGACAGCTTGGCGAGCTGGACGGCTACGTGCATGCGCTCACCTGGGCGCCGGACGGCAAGCAGCTGGGCATCCTGTACGTGGCCGGCGACACCCACATGATCGGCGCCGCCGCGGCCGGCAAGCCACGTGTGGGCGTGATTGGCGAGAATGGCGTGGAGCGCCAGCGCATGGCGGTGCTCGACGCCGACAACGGCAAGTTGCGTCAGGTCACGCCGACATCGCTGTTCGTCTATGAATACACCTGGTCGCCGGACTCGCGACAACTGGCGTACGTGGCCGCCCCGCCGCCGGGCGCCAACAACTGGTGGAAGGCACGCCTGTACGTGCAGGCCACCGATGCCGCCAAACCGCGCCAACTGGTCGACGCCTGGACCGCCAAGGGCGACCTGCACCAGCTGCAGATGGCCCTGCCGCGCTTTTCGCCGGACGGCCAGTCGATCGCCTTCATCGGCGGCTTGATGAGTGACCAGGGCGTCACCGGCGGCGACATCTACCGGGTGCCGGTGGCCGGTGGCGAGGCGGTCAATATCACGCCGGACATCCAGATCACCCCGTCCTGGTTCCGCTGGGCCGACGACACGCACCTGCTGGTGTCGTCCATCGCCGGCGCCCAGTCGCAGCTGGCCGTGTTCACGCTGGACGGCAACAAGCCGGCCACGACGCACGAACTGTTCACCCTGCCGGCCGCCTTCAGCGACGGCACGGCGGTATCGGCGCTGAGCTTCTCGAATGACCACTCGCATTTCGCGTTCATCCACTCCAGTTTCGCCGACGCGCCGGAAATCCATGCCGGCACCCTGCGCCTGGATGGCAACGGCATGCCCACCGGCACGGAGCAGACCGCACACGCGGTCACCTCGGTCAACGCCGACATCAAACCGATGTGGGGCAAGGCCGAGCCGATCAACTGGCACAACGAGGGCCACGATGTCTCCGGCTGGCTGCTGTTCCCCGCCGACTACGACCCGTCCAAGCGTTATCCGATGATCGTGTCGGTGCACGGCGGCCCGGTGTGGGCGGTGCGTCCGGGCTGGCCCGGCGTGGGCTACGGCCCGGCGCCGCTGTCGGCGCTGGGCTACTTCGTGTTCATGCCCAACCCGCGCGGCAGCATGGGCCAGGGCGAGGCATTCACCAAGCTGGTCCGTGGCGACATGGGCTACGGCGACCTGCGCGACATCCTGGCCGGCGTCGACGCGGTGGAAAAGAAGTATCCCGTCGACGACGACCGCCTGGGCCTCACCGGCTGGAGTTACGGCGGTTTCATGAGCATGTTCGTACCCACCCAGACCGACCGCTTCCACGCCGTGGTCGCCGGTGCCGGCATCAGCAACTGGCAAAGCTATTACGGACAAAACTCCATCGACCAGTGGATGCTGCCGTTCTTCGGTGCCTCGGTCTACGACGATCCCGACGCCTATGCCAAGAGCTCGGCCATCAACTACATCAAGAAAGCCAAGGCGCCGACCCTGATCATCGCCGGCGAGTTCGACAAGGAATGCCCGGCCCCGCAATCGTTCGAGCAATGGCATGCCCTGCGCGCCATGGGGGTACCCACCGAGCTGGTGGTCTACGCCGGCGAGGGTCACCATTTCATGAAGCCGGAACACAACCGCGACGTGCTGGAGCGGGCCCTGGGCTGGTTCCAGAAATACCTCGACGACGACACCGCCCGGCCATGAGCCGGGCGGCCCGACCGCGTGGCGGCCTGCGGGCCGTCGACACCTCCACGCCGTGCCCGTGCGGCAACCCGGATGGCTATGCCGCCTGCTGCGGGCCACTGCACGCCGGCGAGCCGGCCCCCGATGCCGAGGCGCTGATGCGCTCGCGCTACAGCGCGTACGTGCTGGGCCGCGAGGATTATCTTCTGGCCACCTGGCACCCGGACACGCGGCCCGACACGCTGGGGCTGGGACGCCAGCAACCCGTCCCGACCTGGCTGGGCCTGGATGTGCGCGGTCATGACCTGCAAGACGCCGATCACGCGCGCGTGGAATTCGTGGCCCGCCTGCGCGTCGGCGGCGGACGCGCGCAACGCCTGCACGAGCTGAGCCGCTTCGTGCGCGATGATGGTCGCTGGTACTACCTCGACGGCGACATCCGTCAGGCCGGCGCCGATTGAACCCGGCTTTGCCGGGGCGCCGGATCAGAACAGGCGCGGTCCCAGGATCAGGCCCCAGGTCAGCAGCACCAGCAACATCATCATGAACGTGGCCGCCGAGCCCATGTCCTTGGCACGGCCGGCCAGCTCGTGGAAGTCGGGGCTGACCATGTCGACCACCGCCTCCACGGCCGAATTGAGCAATTCCGACCCCAATACCAGCAACGGGCAACCCGCCAGCAGCACCTTCTCGATGGCACCGTCGCCCAGCCACAGGCCCAGCGGGATCACCACGATCGCCATGTAGAACTCCAGGCGGAACGACGCCTCGTGGCGCAGCGCGGCCTTCAGGCCCTTCATCGACCACAGGAAGGCCAGGTAGATCTGCTTCAAGCCACGGCGCTCGGTGCTGGCCATGCGGATACCGTCGTTGGGGTGAAGCCCGCATGATGCCATATCGTTTCTGTCCGGCCGCATAACATCCGACACGCACCACGCATGCCCTCCCGAGCCACCACGCGGACGCCGCATAAGGTAGGCTTGGTGGGTTCGCACCCCGGGTGCGGACACAGGGGCGGTGCCGACGCGCCGTCTGGGGAGGGGCCCCGCGGCCGGGTGGTCGCGGTGCCAATTTTGTTCAACACCCGCGGAATCACCTATGACAACGACAACAACACCTGTCTCGAAGACGCGCTCGTTCTCGACCGTCTTTTTGATCGAGATGTGGGAGCGCTTCGGCTTTTACGGCATGCAGGTGCTCATCGTGCTGTACATGGTCCAGCGCCTGGGCTTTCCCGACGAGCGCGCCACCCTGACCTGGGGCGCGGCTGCCGCCCTGATCTACGTTTCGCCGGCGTTCGGCGGCTGGGTCGGCGACAAGATCCTCGGCACCCGGCGCACCATGCTGACCGGTGCCATCATCCTGGCCCTGGGCTACGCGCTGATGGCGGTACCCGGCCAGAACACCTGGTTCCTGTTCTGCGCACTGGGCGTGGTGGTGGTCGGCAACGGCCTGTTCAAGGCCAACGCCGGCAATCTGGTACGCAAGATCTACGAAGGCGACGACTCCAAGATCGACAGCGCCTTCACCATCTACTACATGGCCGTGAACGTCGGCTCGGTGTTGTCGCAGATCGCCACGCCGCTGATCAAGGAGTACGTCAACGACCACTACGGCAGCGAACTGGGCTGGCACGTGGCGTTCGCGTTCTGCTCGATCGGCCTGCTGGTCGGTTTGTTCAACTACCTCATCATGCGTCATACGTTGAAGGCCATCGGCTCGGAACCGGACCATCGCCGCGTCGACATGGGCAAGCTGGGGCTGGTGTTGCTGGCCGCCGCCGCGGCGGTGTTCATTTCCGCCTTCATCCTGCAATCGGAACTGGTCGCGCGGATCTTCGTGATCGCGGCCGGGGTCGCCGTGCTGGGTATTTTCACCTACCTCATTTCCAACGGCCGGCAGGGTGAGCGCGCCGGACTGGTGGCGGCGCTGGTGCTGACCATCCAGACGGTGTTCTTCTTCATCTTCTACCAGCAGATGTCGACGTCGCTGACCCTGTTCGCGCTGCGCAACGTGGATCCGGCACTGACGGTATTCGGCTGGCATCCGGCAAATTGGCTGCCCGAGCAGTTCCAGTTGCTGAACCCGATCTGGATCTTCATCCTGAGCCCGATCCTGGCGATCATCTACACCCGCGCCAGCAAGGGCAAGGGCGATCTCTCGGTGGCGACCAAGTTCGCGCTGGGCTTCGTGGCCGTGGCGATCGGCTTCTTCATCTACGGCAGCGCCGCGCACTTCACCACCGCACCGGGCCTGACCAGCTGGTGGATCATGGTCGGCGGCTACGGTTTCGGCGCACTGGGTGAACTGCTGGTCAGCGGCCTGGGCCTGGCCATGATCGCGCGCTACGTGCCGGCCCGCATGGGCGGCTTCATGATGGGTGCCTACTTCGTGGCCTCGGGCATCTCGCAGTATCTGGGCGGCATGGTGTCGACCCTGGCCAGCGTGCCCAACACCATCAAGAACATCCTGGTGAACACCTCGGGGCCGATCCTGGACAAGGTGCAGGCCACCTACCCGACTGTCATGTCCATGAGCCTGGAGGATTTCCGCAAGTGGCTGGGCGGAGCGGACAAGGCCAAGGACGCCGCCACGCAGGCCAACCTGTCGTCGTTCGCGGAGCTGCCGCAGTCCGGCCAGGACCTCATGCACCAGTTCAACGAGCTGCTGTACACCACCACCATGCCGATCTACACCTCGCTGTTCTTCTGGCTGGGCGTGGCCGGCGTGATCTGCACGCTGATCGCCCTGGCCGTGCTGCCGATGATGCGACGCCTGGACGCGCAGCATCACGAGTACACCAGCAAGGCCACCGAGACGCCGCTGCCGACCATCGGTTCGGAGGAATAATTCGGAGGAGCAACCCGACACCGCCGTGGTCACGCGACCTCGGCGGGGGATTCGACGGCATCATGCCTGCCGCAGCGGGTATGATGCCGTTGTCTTTTCGGACCCGGCCACGACCGCCACTGCGCATGAGCGCCACCGCCGACAACTCGCCCCGCACCGGACCACGCGCGCTGGTACGCACGCTGGCATGGCTGCGCCTGTGCGCCATCGCCGGACAAAGCGCCACCGTGTGGGCGGCCGAGCGTCTGCTGGGCCTGCATCTGGCGACCCTGTCGCTGTTCGTCGGCATCGGCGTGCTGACCATTTTCGCCGTCGTCGCCGCCTGGCGCCTGCAACGCCCCGCGCCGGTGCGCGAATGGGAAGCGGTGGCGCATGTGGCCGTGGACACGCTGGTCCTGAGTTACCTGCTGTATTTCACCGGCGGCGCCAGCAACCCGTTCATCAGCCTGCTGCTGGTGCCCATCGCGTTGTGCGCGGCGGCGCTGTCGCGACGCGGCATCCTCGGCGTGGCCACCCTCTCGGCGGTGGCCTACCTGTTGCTGCTGCAACGCTACGTGCCGCTGCCGGTACCCGAGACCGAATCGGCGTACGGCTTCCAGCTGCACATCGCCGGCATGGCGGTGAATTTCGCCATCATGGGCTTGCTGCTGGGCGTGTTCATCCACCGCCTGGCCTCGGCACTGCGCGTGCAACAGGCGGAAGTACAGCGCATCCGCGAACGCGCGCTGCGCGACGAAGGCATCCTGGCCATCGCGACCCAGGCCGCCGGCGCCGCGCACGAAATGAACACGCCGCTGTCGACGATGCGCACGCTGCTGCCGGAACTGCGCCGCGAACATGCCACCGACACCGAGCTCGGCGAGGACCTGGCCTTGCTGGAGACCCAGGTCGAACGCTGCCGCGCCAGCTTGCGCGAAATGGTCGCGTTTGGAAAAGCGCAGTTGTCGCGCGAACCTGAAACCGCCACCTTGCGCACGTTCATCAACGGCTGCCTGGAGCGCTTCCGGCTGCTGCGCCCCGAAGCCGAGCTGGATTTCCGCCCCGCCGCCGGCATCGGCGACACCGTGCTGAACATCCAGGCGGGACTTCGCCATGCCCTGCTGAACCTGCTCAACAACGCCGCCGACGCCTCCGCGCAAAACGGCTCGGCCCGTGTGATGCTGGCCGCCCGCATCGACGGTGCCTGGCTGGAACTGACCGTGGGCGACCACGGCCCGGGATTCGTCGGCACCGAGGAACTGGCCGACCTGGGTTACACGCGCAAGCACACCGGTCTGGGCCTGGGGCTGGCTTTGGCCGAGGCCACCGCCGACCGCCTGGACGGCGAATTGAAGGCGCGCAATACCGGGCACGGCGGCGAGATCCGGTTGCGTCTTCCGTTGTCGGTGATGCGCCCGCGCCGCGCCGGCTGAGTGCATGCGAAAACATCGCCCCCCCTGCGGCGAGAGCCGCTGGACGCACGTGCCAGCTGGTGTTGCGCGAAGCATCGTGAGTACACTACGGGCATGGATCAGGAACCGCACAAGCTGCTCATCGTCGACGACGACGAAACATTTTCCCGCGTGCTGGCGCGCGCGCTTTCGTCACGCGGCTTCGCGGTGGAAACCGCCGGCGATGCCGATGCCGCCGTCGTGACCGCGCGCCGGCAACGCCCGTCCTTCTGTGTACTCGACCTGAAACTGGGCGAAAACAACGGCCTGCGGCTCATCCCCGAACTCAAGGCCAGTGTGCCGAATATGCGCATTCTGCTCCTGACCGGCTACGCCTCGATCGCGACCGCCGTGGAGGCCATCAAGCGCGGTGCACACGACTACCTGGCCAAGCCGGTCGACGCCGATGCCGTGGCCCGTGCCCTGCTGGACCACGATGGCGCCGGCAGCGATGACGACGATTCGCCGGACGCACCCGAGGCGCCACTGCCCCTGCGGCGCCTGGAGTGGGAACACATCCAGCGCGTGCTCACCGAATGCGACGGCAACATCTCCGAAACCGCGCGCCGCCTGGGCATGCACCGGCGCACGCTGCAGCGCAAGCTGGCCAAGCACCCGGTACGCGAACGCCCCGGCGGCGGCGACTGACACGCGCAGCGCGCGCATCGACGCTCACACACGTACCGGCGCACGCAGGTCGGCCAGCCGATAGCCGGACGAATGAATGGTGTGCAGCAAGGGCTCGTCGAAAGGCTTGTCGATGACTTTGCGCAGGTTGTACAGATGCGAGCGCAACGTGTCCGAATCGGGCATCTGATCGCCCCATATCTCGCGCTCGATGTCGCGGCGCGACACCACGCGCGGTGATTCGCGCATCAGGATCGCCAGCAACTTCATGCCGATCGGCGGCAGGGACAGACGGTGACCGCCGCGCGTCAACTGCATGGTGCCGGTATCCAGCACCATGTCGCTGACGGTATACACGCTGCCCGGCATCTGGTGACGCGACCGGCGGATCAGCGCCCGCACCCGGACCTCGAGCTCGCGCATGTCGAAGGGTTTGGCGAGGTAGTCGTCGGCACCGTTCTCGAAACCGTCGAGGCGGTCCTCGATGTCGTCGCGCGCGCTGAGCATCAGCACCGGTGCCAGGCAATGCAGCTCCTCGCGCATGCGCCGGCACACCTCGATACCGTCCATGTCCGGCAGCATCAGGTCGAGCACCACCACGTCGTATTGGGCGGTGTCATTCGACAACAGGCGCAAGGCGCTGGCGCCGTCACCGGCATAGTCGACCGCGTAGCCACGATGTGCCAGCCGGTCGCTCAGCAGCTGCGCGGTCTCGCGCTGATCCTCCACCAGGAGCACCAGCGCCCCTTCAACATCCATCGGCATGCTCGTCTTCATCCTCATCCACTTGCGATGCGCAAATTAGACGCAAAGGCACATGAGTGGGGCGTGAAGCATCCGTGTCGGGCGGATGCGCGTGAAGCGCCTATTCAGACGTGTGGCCGCCGCCGTCGTGCCGGGTTGCACCGGTATCCGGCGCGCCGTCACGCACGCGGCCACGGCCCTCGTTGTCCCAGTATCCGAACAGCCGCCGTGCCACCAGCTTGTACAGCCGCTTGAACGTCGCACGCCAGACCCTCGAATGTGCCGCCGGCGTGGCCAGGATATGGCGTTGGCGGGCGCTCAGCGCCGGCGCGCAGTAGGTCCGTTTGTGTTTCAGGAGATGGCGGATGTCTTCGCGCGCCAGCAGCCGGAACAACGCTCCGCGGCGTGGCCGACGCCAGGCGAGCTGAAAATCCACCAGCGCGGGTGCGCCCGCCGGCGTCACCAGCCAGTTGGGCTCCTTGGCCAGGTCGTTATGCACCACGTCGCGGCGATGCAGCTGCGCCAGCAGGCGCAAAGCCTCGCGGTAGTAGGCCGGATCACGCGGGGCGGCTTCCTGCATCGGACGCCCCGCGATATAGCTGCGCCACAGCCGGCGACCATCCCAGGCCAGCAGGCACGGCACACCCTCGAGGCCGGCCAGCCGTTCCAGCGCGCGGGCCTCGCGCGCGGCGGCCCGGCGCGCGAAACCGCGCGCCCACCAGCGTGCCGCGCCAATGTCGCGACAGATGGCCCACCGACCCTCGTACCGGCACAACGCGACCCGCCCCAGTTCATCGGCCTTGAGCAGGCGCTCGCCGTCCGTGGACGCGGTGTCGTTGCCGGGTAAACTGGGAGCCGTGTCGTCGTTCATGCCGACAGCTTACGTCATGAACGCCCGTTTTCGCCCGCTCCGAGATGCCGCATGCCCGCCCTGGACATTGTTCTGTACATCGTCGCCGCGCTGCTGGTGCTGGTCGGGCTGGCCGGTGCCATCCTGCCGATGCTGCCCGGCATCCCGTTGATCTTCGGTGGTCTGTGGCTGGCGGCCTGGGTCGACGGCTATCAGCACGCGGGAGCCTGGACGCTGGTCGTGATTGCCCTGCTCGGCGCGCTTGGTCTGCTGCTGGACCTGGTCGCCGGCGCGCTGGGCGCCAAACGCGTCGGCGCCAGCCGCATGGCCGTGTGGGGTGCGCTGATCGGGACCGTGGTGGGCATGTTCTTCGGTCTCGTCGGCCTGCTGCTGGGGCCGTTCGCGGGTGCCCTGGTCGGCGAACTGGCCAGCGGCAACAGCGTGCTGCGCTCCACCCATGTCAGCATCGGCACCTGGGTCGGCATGCTGCTCGGCACGCTGGCCAAGCTGGTGCTGTCGTTCATGATGATCGGCGTGTTCTTGTTCGCCCTGCTCTTGTAGGCCGCCCCGGAAATCCCGGTTTGGGACATGCCCGAGGCTTCGGCCGGCGTATCGGCAAGCACCATCACGGCCATGGGCCGCTCCCGCAAAAAAGCACGGTTATTCGAGGTGCCCGTGGAGTACCGCGGAAACCTGTCTGAACCACAAGCAACACCGCACCGATCGGCCGGCGCGGGAAGGCATGTGTTCAGGCACGTGGGCACAGACTGAACCTGTCGGCGGCCCACCCCTTCCCCCCTGTTCCCCGGACGCCGACGAACGGAAGCACACGGCCCGCCTCGCAACAAGGCGGGCCTTTTTCGTGGCCAGTCCGATTCCGCCTCGGATCAGGTGAAAAATTCGACCGCCGACGGCGAACGTTTTTCACATGCGCTCAGTCACCACCGGAACGGCGCCCGTCCCGCCAACCGTGGCGCCACAGCCCGCTCCACAGCAACCAGCCCAGTATCACGCCGACGCAGGCCCCGATGAACTCGCAGACCACGCGTACGCCCAGGGTGTCGGGATCATGGATGGCCGACAGCACGCGCGCGATGGTCACCGGCGACTGCATCGGCGTGACCCCCATGTACAGCAGATGCCAGCTGTCGACCCCGGCCGTGACGATGACGGTGATCAACCAGGCCCAGGCGATTTCGTGGGCATGGGTCCAGCCATGGCGGCGCCCCCACAACCGGGTCAGGCCGATCAGCAGCATGCCGACGACAGTCGAAATGACCGCCGCCAGCACCACGCCCCACGGACCGAACGGCAAAAACGCGAGATTCATGCAAAAAAGACCCTGTATGCGGGCTCAATCGTCGCCACGATTGACAGCCACCTGGAACGCCCCCTGCGCATCCACGCGCACCGCGACCTCCATGGGGCGGCAACAGGTGGCGCAGTCTTCCACGTAGGCCTGGTCGCCGGCGGACACGTCCACCACCAGGTCGACGGGCTGCCCGCAATACGGGCAGGTCACATGGGCCGTTTGCTCGAGCATGCAGGCACCATGCCACGAGGCGGCACCCACATCAATGTTCGGTGACGCCCTGCTCGATCTGGCCGACGAGGTTGTAGAGGATGCGCAGATCCTCGGTGTCGAAAGCCTCGCCGCCGGTGCCACGGAAATGGTTGTGGAACGCGCGCACCGCCGCGGCACGATCATCCAGCGGATACCCGATGGCGGTCATGGCCATCCACGGATCGAAGCCCGGCGGCGGGTCGGGCAACGGGTGCCGCGCCTCGGGCCACAAGCCGAAGCCGGCGGCGGCCAGCCGGGCCCACGGGAACAACGGGCCCGGGTCGGGCTTGCGCGCCGGCGCCAGGTCCTGATGACCGATGATCTGGGTACGCGGGATGTGCCAGCGCGTGGTGAGATCACCCAACAGGCGGATCACGCTGTCGACCTGCGCGGCGGGGAATGGACTCTTGCCGTCGTTGTCGATCTCGATACCCAGCGAGGCGGAATTGACGTCGGTGATGGTGCCCCAACGCCCCGCGCCCGCCTGCCAGGCCCGATCCACGTCGCTGACCAGCTGGTAGATATGGCCGTCGGCGCCGACCAGGTAATGCGCACTGACCGGCCCGCCGCTGTTGGCGCTGCGCAAGGTATCCAGGCTCTGCTTCACCGAGTGTTGTTCGGTGAAATGCAGCACGATCAGCTGCGGCGACCGCGCGTTGAAGTTCTCCGACGGCACCCAGGTGGCAATGGGATTGCGCGGTGCCACCGGCGCACAGGCCCCCAGCGTGGCGGCGAGCGCCAGCACCGCCAGCACACGCAAGGCATGGCGACGAGCGGGAATCGTCATCTCAGCCGCACTTGCTGTAGCCGCAATTGAGGCAGGTCTGGCAGCCGTCCATCAACACCAGCGCCTTGGTGTTGCACTTGTTGCACAGCTCCGCACCGGGCGGGAAGTTGCCGGCCTCGTCCGCAGCGGCGTCCGGCGCCACCGGCTCCGCCCCGCCTTTGTCCTGCCGGGGCTGGGCGGATTCGTAGGCGGCGCGCTTTTCGGCGATGAGCGCCTTCTGCGCCTCGCTCATCTCCGGATCGGTGATCAGACCGATGGACTTCATGTGTTTTTCCACCACCGCGCCGATCTCGGCCACGATCGAAGGCATGTACACGCCGCCGGCCTTGAAATAGCCGCCGCGCGGATCGAACACCGCCTTCATCTCCTCGACCAGGAAGGTCACGTCGCCGCCCTTGCGGAACACCGCGCTCATGATGCGGGTCAGCGCCACGATCCACTGGAAGTGGTCCATGTTCTTGGAGTTGATGAAAATCTCGAACGGCCGGCGCTGCTCGTACTCGGTGTCCTTGTTGAGCACGATGTCGTTGATGGTGACGTACAGGGCGTGCTCGAACAGTGGCGACTTGATCTTGTAGGTGGCGCCGACCAGGGTCTGCGGCCGCTGCAGCGACTCGTGCATCTGGATGACTTCGGCACCGGCGGACGGCTTTTCGGCCTTGGCCGCCGGCGTCGCGGCCGGCTCCGGCTTCACCACGTGGCAGGCCTTGATCTTCTTGTCGATCTTGATGGTCATGGGGAATCTCTTTTCGTTCTCGTGCCGGGTCAGTACTTGCCGTAGTAGCCTTCTTTCAAGGCATCGAAGAGGTTGGCGGCGGTATGCGTCTCGCCGTCGTATTCGACCTCGTCGTTACCCTTGAGCTCGACCACGCTGCCGTCTTCCAGCTCGAACTGGTATTGGGTCTTTTCCAGATCGTTTTCCTTGACCAGTACACCCTGGAAGGCTTCCGGATTGAAGCGGAAGGTGGTGCAACCCTTCAGGCCCTTCTGGTGGGCGTAGCGGTAGATGTCCTTGAAGTCGTCGTAGGGATACTCGGTGGGCACGTTGGCGGTCTTGGAAATGGACGAATCCACCCACTTCTGCGCCGCCGCTTGCATGTCCACGTGCTCGGTCGGCGTGATGTCGTCGGCGGCCACGAAGTAGTCGGGCAATTTCTTGCCGGCATCGTCGGTGAACGGCAGCGCCTCGGCGTTGATCCAGGCGCGGTAGGCCAGCAGCTCGAAGCTGTACACCTCGACCTTTTCCTTGGTCTTGCGTCCTTCGCGGATGACGTTGCGCGAGTAGTGGTGCGCGAAGCTCGGCTCGATGCCGTTGCTGACGTTGTTGGCCAGCGACAGCGAAATGGTGCCGGTCGGCGCGATCGAGGTGTGGTGGGTGAAGCGCGCGCCGGCTTCGGCCAGCTTGTCCACCAGCTCCGGCGCCACGGCGGCCACGTTCTGCATGTAGCGACTGTACCTGGCGTGCAGGACGCTGCCACGGATACGCTGGCCGACCTTCCAGCCGTCGTCGGCCATTTCCGGCCGCTTGCGCAGCATCTCGGCACTCACCTCGTACTCGCGTGCCAGCACCGGTGCCGGTCCCTTCTCATCAGCCAGTTCCAGCGCCACTTCCCAGCCGGCCACGGCCATCTCGCGCGAGACGTCCTCGGTGAACGCCACGGCCTCGGCCGAGCCGTAGCGCTTCTTCAGCATGGCCAGGGTCGAACCCAGGCCCAGGAAGCCCATGCCGTGACGGCGCTTGCTCATGATCTCGTCACGCTGCTGCGCCAGTGGCAGGCCGTTGATCTCGACCACGTTGTCGAGCATGCGCGTGAACACCTTCACCA
>CAZMKO010000053.1:0-15550 GCA_964566965.1 uncultured Rhodanobacteraceae bacterium | reverse complement strand
CGCGCGGGGCGAAGCTTTCCGACAGCGTGCCGGTCGCGGCCACGGCCGCCGCGCCAGCCGCCAATACCAGCAGCAGCATCTGCGTCTGCAGGTGGCGCGAAGGGAACACGCGCTGCAGCAGGGCCGGGAGGGTATCGGTCAGCACGACCAGCAGACGCTCGAAACCGCGTTTGAGACTGAGCAGGCCCAGCAGCGGCGTGCCGTCCCGCCGCATCAGGTACACGCGCAGCAGCACGTACAGCGTGATGCCGACGACCATGGCGACGACGCTCATCAACAAGGGCGGGGTCAGGCCGTGCCAGATGGACAGGTTGTACGTGGGCATCCGCGTTCCCAGCACGGCGCGGGCGGCGTTGTGCAGGAACGGCCCCACCACGTAGGCCGGAAACATGCCCACGGCGAGGCAGGCCAGGGCCAGGAAGCCGATCGGGAAGCGCATCCAGCGCGGCGGCTCCTGTGGCCGGTGCGGATAGTCGTCGCGCAGGCGCCCGAAGAACGTGCTGGCCAGCAGACGCACCGAATAGGTCACGCTGAGGGCCGCCGCGGCCACGGCCAGGATCGCGATGGCGGCATCCAGTGCCGGCCCCTGGTGCGCGCCGAGGGCTACCGCGAAAAACATTTCCTTGGAAAGAAACCCGTTCAGAAGCGGTACCCCGGCCATTGCCGCGCCCGAGATCAATGCCAGCGTGGTGGTGATCGGCATCACGTGGCGCAGGCCGCCCAGACGGCGCAGGTCGCGCGTGCCGGTCTCGTTGTCCACGGCGCCGGCGGCCATGAACAGCGAGGCTTTGAACGTGGCGTGGTTGACGATGTGGAAGATGGCCGCCACCGCGCCCAGCGTGCTGCCCAGGCCCAGCAGCATCGCCACCAGGCCCAGGTGGCTGATGGTCGAGTAGGCCAGGACGCCCTTGAGGTCCTGCTGGAACATCGCCGACCACGCACCCAGCAGCAACGAGGCCAGTCCCGCGCCGCCAAGCAGCCAGAACCACTCGTCGGTGCCGGCCAGCACCGGCCAGAAGCGCAGCAGCACGAATACGCCCAGCTTTACCAGCGTGGCCGAATGCAGGTAGGCCGATACCGGCGTCGGCGCCGACATCGCCTGTGGCAACCAGAAATGGAACGGGAACTGCGCGCTCTTGGTCAGCGCGCCCAGCAACACCAGCACCAGTGCGGGCACGTACAACGGGCTGTGGCGGATCCGCTCCCCGGCGGCGAGGATCACGTCCAGGTCGTAGCTGCCGGCGACGTGGCCGATCACCAGCACGCCGGCCAGCAGGCACAATCCACCGCTGGCCGTGACGATGAGTGCCGTGCGGGCCGCATCGCGTGCCGATTCGCCCTGGTGCCAGTAGCCGATCAGCAAAAACGAAAACAGGCCGGTCAGCTCCCAGAAGAACACCATCTGGATCACGTTGCCGGACAGCACCACGCCGAGCATCGAACCCATGAACGCCAGCAGCAAGGCATAGAACCGCATCAGCGGATATTCCGGCGGCATGTAGTAGGCCGCGTAGATGCCCACCAGCAGGCCGATGCCGCACACCAGAACCAGGAACAACCAGGACAGGCCGTCCACGCGGAAGATCAGGTCCAGCCCCAGATCCGGCATCCACGGCACGACATGGCGCAGCACCTCGCCGTCGCCGATGTGTGGATACAGCAGGGCGACCAGCACCAGACACACGGCGGCCGTGCCGGTCATGACGCGTGTGGTGCGTCGCCGTCGCCCTCTGCCCACCAACGGCAACGCCACGCTTGCCAGATACGGCAGGCAGGCGAGGGCGATGGCGATCCAGGCGTGGGACAAGGGCTGGCGTATCCGTCAAGGCGCGGGGGAAACCGCTCGACCCGTTGATGTACCGTGTCTCCGCCCGGCAAGCCACGGAGGGCCGTCCATGGGGCGTGGTCGGGGGCGGTGGGGCGTGGCCGGAACGGGCGTCGCGGCGATCTTCACTGAAAGTCTACATAAACCGGTTTTTTTCCGCCAGACAAATGCTTGCGCCGTATGATGGTCGCTGCAACACTGGTTCCAGGTCTTTCCGGGAATGCCTTGCCGTGACCGACGCCGACACGCTTGCCATGCCACCGCGGCGCCTGCTTCTGGCGACCGACCTTTCCAGCGATTGCGATCGCGCCTTGGATCGTTCGGCGCAGTTGGCCATCCGGTGGGGCGTGCCCCTGCATGTGGTGCACGCGCTGGCGCCGGAACCCCGTTCCGGGGCCTGGTGGGCGTCCGACGGCGGGCGTGTGCAGCCGGAGCGGGAACATGTCGAGCAGGTCGAGCGCCAGATTCGTCGCGACCTGGTGCAGGTGCCGCCACAGTTGGCGGTCCACGTCGAGGTGGGCAACCCGGTCGAGGTGATCCAGCGCGTCGCCGAGCGCGAGGATTGCGACCTGGTGGTGGCCGGCACCAGCGGGCCGACCTTCGCCAGCATCATCATGCACACCACCACCGAACATTTGCTGCGTCGTCTGCGCCGTTCGCTGCTGGTGGTCAAGGCGCGTCCGCGGGGTGTCTACCGCCGGATCCTGGTGGGCACTGATTTCACCGCCGAATCGCGGCACGGACTGGAAACCGCCGCGGCCTGGTTTGCCCCGGCCGAATTCACGCTGATGCACGCCCTGGATATCCCCTACCGGTCGATGTTCCTGGAGGCCGGCCGCGAGGATGAGTTCGCCCGCCTGGAGCACGACACCATGGCATCGTTCGTGGCCGCCGCACGGCTGCCGGCAGGGTTTGTCGACAGGCTGGATACCCGCGTGGTCTATGGCCACCCCGAGGCCATGCTGAGCGAGCACGTGCGGACCGCGGAGGCGGACCTCACCGTGGTCGGTGCGCTGCGGCGCGGGCTGGCCTTCCACATGCTGGTGGGGGGCAACGCGGCGCGCATCGTGCAGACGGTGCCCGGCGACGTGCTGGTAGTGCACAGTGCCGTCGGCGACAAGTGAATCGGGGTACCATCGCGGTCGTGACGCTGCCGGCCGCGTCACGGTAGCCGGAAACGACGAAGGCCTGCACGTATGCAGGCCTTCAAAAGATGGTGCCCAGGAGAAGACTCGAACTTCCACGGGGTTGCCCCCACCAGCACCTGAAGCTGGCGCGTCTACCAATTCCGCCACCTGGGCTTTTCCGCCGCGATGGCATCGCAGCGGAGGCGCGTAAGATAGGCATGATCGTAACACTTGTCAAACATTTTTTTTCGCGCCGGCCGTGCGTCATCATGCATGATCGTCGGTTCGGCGCGCCACCCAGAGGAATCCCGTGTCAAGAAAATCATCGTTGAAATCGTCGCGTGGCCGCCAGGGCGCGAAAGGACGCAAGCACAAGGTCGCCGACCCGTGGGCCGAGCGCGAGGCGCGGCGTTACGAGCGCCCCATTCCCAGCCGCGAGGCCATCCGCATGCTGCTGGAGAAGCAGGCCGGCATGATGAACGCCGAGGCCATCGCCGCGGCGCTGGGACTGACCGAGGAAGTCGATATCGTGGCGCTGGGCAAACGTCTGGCAGCCATGCTGCGTGACGGCCAGCTCCTGAAGAACCGGCGCGGAGGCTACGCGCCGGCGGAAAAGCTCGACCTCATCGCCGGCTCCATTCTTGCCAATGCCGAGGGGTACGGTTTTCTGCGCCCCGACGAAGGTGGCGATGATCTGTACCTGTCGCCGTTCGAGATGCGCAAGGTGTTGCACGGCGACCGCGTGCTGGCCAGCGTTATTGGTGTGGACCGGCGCGGGCGCCGCAAGGGTGCCATCGTGGAGGTGCTGGAGCGGCGTTCGCCGCGCCTGGTCGGACGCGTCGTGATCGACGGCGGTGTCACCGTGGTGGCACCTGACGACCATCGCATCACCCAGGACATCCTTATTCCCCCGGACCAGACCCTGGGCGCCCGCTCGGGCCAGATCGTCGTGGCCGAAATCCTGGAGCCGCCCAGCCAGCAGCGCGGTCCGATCGGCGCCATCCGTGCCGTACTCGGCGAGCGCCTGAAGCCGTCGCTGGTGGTGGAGATGGCGATCGCCAGCCACGGACTGCCGGATTCCTGGCCGGACGCGGTGATGCGCCAGGCCGAGGCCGTCGCGCCGGACGTCACCAGGCAAGACCGGAAAGGGCGCGTGGATATTCGCGACTTGCCGCTGGTCACCATCGACGGCGCTGATTCCCGCGATTTCGATGACGCCGTGTATGCGCAGAAACGCCGTGGCGGGGGGTACCGGCTGGTGGTGGCGATTGCCGACGTGTCGCACTACGTGCCGGCCGAGACCCCGATGGACGAGGAGGCGTTCGAGCGCAGCACTTCCACGTACTTCCCGGGCTACGTGGTGCCGATGCTGCCCGAGTCGCTGTCCAACGGCATCTGCTCTTTGAACCCGGACGTGGAGCGCCTGTGCCTGGTGTGTGACATGTCAATCAGTGCCGAAGGCAAGGTGACGCGTTCGAAGTTCTATCCCGGCCTGATGCGCTCGCATGCGCGGCTCACCTATGAGCGCGTGTGGCAGGCCATTGGCAAGGAAGACGCCGATGCCCGCGACGAGCTTGCGCACGTGCTGCCACAGCTGGAAACACTGCACGGGCTGTATCGCTTGTTGGCCGCGCAGCGCAAGGCACGCGGCGCGATCGAGTTCGAGACGACCGAAGTGAAATTCGCCCTGGCCGCCAGCGGCGAAGTGGTGTCGTTGGGCGCGCCGCCGCGCAACGACGCCCACAAACTGATCGAGGAATGCATGATTGCCGCCAATGTGCAGGCGGCGAAGTTTCTCAATCGCAAGCGCATTCCGGCCCTGTTCCGCGTGCATGCGCCCCCGCCGGCGGCCAAGTACGAGGACCTGCGCGAGTTCCTTGCCGCCTACCGCTTGAAGCTGCCGCCGCTGGAGGAGGTGACGCCGGCCGATTACAACGCGTTGCTGGAGAACGTGCGCGACAAGCCGGAATACACCCTGGTGCAGTCGGTGTTGCTGCGGTCGATGTCGATGGCCGTGTATCTGCCTGAAAACCAGGGCCACTTCGGTCTGGCGCTGGATGCCTACACGCACTTCACCTCGCCCATCCGGCGTTATCCCGATCTGCTCGTGCATCGCGCCATCCACCATGCCCTGGCCGGTGGCAAGCGCTCCGACTATCTGTATCCGCCCGCCCGGATGGCCGCCATGGCCACACATTGCTCGCAGCGCGAACGCCGTTCCGAGGAAGCCGAGCGCGATGTCGACGACCGCTACAAGTGCGCCTGGATGGAAAAGCACGTCGGGGAGGAGTTCGATGGCACCGTCACCGGCGTGACGTCCTTCGGTTTGTTCGTGGAGGTGGAGCCGTCGAAGGTGTCCGGACTGGTGCATGTCAGTCAGCTGCCCAACGACTATTACCACTTCGATCCGGCGCGCCAGCAGATGCAGGGTGAACGCACGCGGCGCACGTTCCAGCTTGGCGACGCGGTTACCGTGCAGGTGCTGCGTGCCAGCATGGAGGATCGCAAGATCGACCTGCGCCTGATTGACGTGCCGCCATCGGCCCGGCGCAAGGCGAAGACCGGGGCCACCACCGATCACCCGGCGGACAAGCCGAAGACGACCGGCCGCAAGAACAGCAGGAAGGCATCCGGCAAAAAGACGGCCGCGAAGAAGGCCACGAAACAGGTGGCGAAGAAGAACGCCGGCACCAACAAGAACAAGGCATCCGCGCGCACCGCCGGCAAAGGTCGGCGCACGCGCGGCAAGGACAAGGGCAAGGCATGAGTGAAACCTGGATCGTCGGCATCAACCCGGTCGCCGGCGCGTTGGACAATGACGTCGAGCGTGTACGTGAACTGCGTGTCGAACAGGGCAGCCGTAACCCCCGGCTGGCCGAACTGGTGGAACAGGCACGCCGTTCGCGTGTCGAGGTGCGTCAGGTGCGACGTGCCGAGCTGGACCGGTTGGCCGGCAAGCATGCCCGCCACCAGGGCGTTGCCGCGCGTTACGAGGCGCCGGCCGCGCTGAGCGAAGCCGATCTGCCGGCCCTCGTCGAAAAGGGGGGGCGGTTGGCGTTGTTCCTGGTGCTGGATGGTGTGACCGACCCGCACAACCTTGGCGCCTGCCTGCGCAGCGCCGCCGCCGCCGGCGTCACGGCCGTGATCGTGCCGCGCGACCGCGCGGTCGGCATCACGCCGACGGTGCGCCGTGCCTCGGCTGGCGGGGCCGACCGCGTGCCATTGGTGCAGGCCACCAACCTGGCACGCGCACTACGTGTATTGCAGGAGGGCGGCGTGTGGCTGACCGGTCTGGCCGGCGACGCCGACCGCGACATCCACGACGTCGACCTGGCCGGTCCGGTTGGTGTGGTGATGGGCAGCGAGGGCGACGGCTTGCGCCGGCTGACCCGTGAAACCTGCGATTTCCTGGCCCGCATTCCGATGCCCGGCGACATGGAGAGCCTCAACGTGTCGGTGGCGACGGGTGTCGTATTGTTCGAGGCGGTGCGTCAGCGCGGCGCCGCCGTTGTATCCACGGGAGTTCCGCAATGAGCCATATTCAATGGCATGACTGGTGCGGTTACGCAGGCGTCGTGTTGATCCTGTTGTCGTTTTTCCTGCTGCAGGCCGAGCGTCTGCGCAGCAATGGCTGGATCTACCAGCTGATGAATGTGCTGGGCGCCGTCGGCATCATGCTTTCGCTGACGTTCGGCTCATTCAACCTGCCGGCGTTTCTGCAGGAGCTGGCCTGGGCCTTCATCGGCATCTACGGCATCGTCTCGACACGCCGTCGCCGGCGTCGCCGTCTGGAAGGTCGTACCGATACGCGCTGAGTCGGTGCGTGGCCTCCTGTGGCGACGGAACGGGCCTTATGCCCTGGCGGCACTGGACAAATGACGTATTTGTCTTAGCGTGGACTCAGGAAGTTGTCATGCGGTGTGGATGAGCGACTTCAGGGGGTGGGACCGCCCGGGCTTGCCGGGTGCGCCACCAGGGGTGAGATGACGCACGCGGGGGGCGTGCGGGCATGGCCGGCGGGGATGCGTTTGTCTCGGCGATGTCTGCATGGGCCATATGCCCCTGCGTGATGTACCGCCGGGCAGGCGTCGACCATGTGCGTCGCACATGGCGGCGGGTTTGCCGGTTCCATGGTTTGCCGTTTCCGCAACGCCGATTCGTCCGCAGACGGATCGGCGTTGTCGCATGGCATCCGGCAACACCAGGGACCGACGGATTGGGCACGCGGATGTTGCCGCCGGAAAATGCGACGCGGCATGCCGCTTCGGCGGATGCACGACATGGGCAGGCGGAACCGGCGCCCCGCGGGTGGAGGCGGGTAGCCGGTTCGTTTCCCGTCCGATGCATCCGATGCCACCGACGCCATGCCGCGTCGCGCGGAGACTTCCGGCCGGGCGTCGACGGACCCGGTCCGCCGGCGCCCGGTGCCAGGGGCAGGGGACGCGCACCCGTGCCTGCCGTGGGCAGGTCCCTTGCACGTTGGAGGTTGTCGAAACATGTTTGATTCACGAAATACGCGTTTGTCGTTGGCCGTGCGCTTGGCCCTGGTCGTGGGTGCCGGATTGGCGGGGCCATCGGTGTTTGCCCAGACCGCGCCACCCCCGGACGATCCGGCGGGAGCCGACCAGGCCGCACCGGAAAGCCAGGACAAGGCGACCCAGATGCAGGGCGTGGTGGTGACCGGTTCGCGTATCCGGCAGGTGGACGTGGAGACCCAGCAGCCGGTGCTCACGCTGGACAAGAACGACATCGAGAAGACCGGCCTGACCACGGTCGGCGACATCATCTCGCACATGACCATCCAGGGCAGCCCGGGGCTCAACAAGCAGTCGGTGCTGTCCTCGGGGCCGGACCAGGGCGGTTCCTACGTGGACATGCGCAACCTCGGCGCCGACCGCGTGCTGGTGCTGGTCAACGGCAAGCGCTGGGTCACCGGCACCAGCGGCATGACTGACCTTTCCACCATCCCGTCGTCGGTGATCGAGCGTATCGAGGTACTGAAGGACGGCGCCTCGGCGGTGTACGGCTCCGATGCCGTGGCCGGTGTGGTCAACATCATCACCCGGCAACATTTCGACGGTGCCGAGGCGCGCGCCTATTACGGGCGCAATGCCAAGGGAGACGGCCAGACCCAGCAATACGATTTCACGCTCGGCACGACGGGCGAAAAATCCTCCATTGTCATGGGCGTGTCGTACAACAAGCAGGACGAGCTGTGGGACACCAAACGCGCGCTGTCGCGTTATCCCGACGGGCCGCGCCACCCGGACTCGGGCCTGACGCCGGTCGCCCCTTATGGCAAATATTTCGACGGCAACGGCCAGGGCTGGGCGCTGAACCGGCCCGGAGCCGATGCCACCGACCCGGCCAACTACCACCGTTACCCGGAAGACATCCGCGACAGTGACATGTACAACTACAACGAACAGATGATGTTCCGCATCCCGTCGGAACAGAAGTCGATGTATGTGGAGGGTCGTTACAACTTCACCGACAACCTGTCGTTTCACAGCACGGCCATGTACACGCACCGGGTCTCCACCATGCAGATCGCCGGATATCCGCTGCAGACGTCCAGTTTCCGTCACTCCGACGGCCTGATCTCGGCCGACAGCATCTACAACCCCACCGGCGAGGACATCAGTTTCTGGCGGCGCGGCGTGGAAGCGCCGCGCGTGACCAAGAACAGCGTCCGTGCCATGCATCTGGACGCGGGCCTGGAAGGTTTCTTCGACGTTGGCGAACACAGCTGGAGCTGGGATGTCGGTGTCAACTACAACAAGGGCAGCGGCGCCGAGGAAGGCCACGGAAACATCAACCTGGCTGCCACGCAGGACGCCATCGGACCGTCGTTCGTCGACGCGCAGGGCAACCCGCAGTGCGGCACGCCGGATGCCCCGATCAGCGGTTGCGTGCCCTGGAACATCCTCGGCGGGCCGGCAGCCATGACGCCGGAGGTCTATGACGAGGTTTTCCTGCATTCGCGGGCCAGCTTCGGCAGCACCAGCAAGTCCTACACCGCCAACATCACCGGTGGTCTGGCCGACCTGGCTTCCGGCGGCGAGTTGGCATTCGCGGCCGGCGTCGAACGC
This sequence comes from uncultured Rhodanobacteraceae bacterium, assembly GCA_964566965.1. Taxonomy (GTDB): domain Bacteria; phylum Pseudomonadota; class Gammaproteobacteria; order Xanthomonadales; family Rhodanobacteraceae; genus Oleiagrimonas. Next base: position 6,506 of record CAZMKO010000053.1, on the reverse strand, counting down.
CGTGAGGTCGAGGGCTACCGTTATCCGGATCAGTTCGCGCAATCGGGCCTGTCCTCGGACCTGGCCAGCGGGCCGACCAGCGGTGGCTACGATGTCAACGAGGCGTATGCCGAGCTGTCCATTCCGCTGTTGCGTGACTTGCCGGGCGCGCGCGATCTGACGTTCGATCTGGCCGGGCGCTATTCGCGTTACAGCAACTTCGGCAGCACCTTCAACGCCAAATACGGCTTCAAGTGGAAGCCCATTGACGATCTGATGTTCCGTGGCAACTATTCGCAGGCCTTCCGGGCGCCGACCATCGGCGACCTGTACGGCGGCAGCTCGGAAACCTTTGATTCGTTCACCGATCCCTGCGACGCCAGGTTCGGTTCCGGCATCTACGGCAGTGACGTGCATGCCGCGTGTGTGGCGCGGATGACCCGGGACGGCTACCCCGACGCCCGGCATTTCCGCCAGGCCGACCAGGGCGGCAAGCAGCCGATCACCAGCGCCAACACACAGACCGGTTACCCGTTCACCAGCGGCTCGTCACCGGACCTGCAACCGGAGACCGCGGTGACGCGTACCCTGGGTGTGGTCTACAGCCCGGGCTACGCGCCAGGTCTCAGCCTGACCCTGGACTGGTACCGCATCACCATCGACAACATCATCGGCGGCATCAGTGCCAACGAGGTACTGGAGAACTGCTATCAGGGTTCGGAAAAATACTGCAACCAGTTCGACCGCAACGCCGACGGCCAGGTGGTCAATCTGTATCGCGGCCTGGTCAACCGGGGTACCCAGGAGGTCGAGGGTTACGATTTCGACATTGTGTACCGGTTGCCTGAAACCGCCATTGGTGAGTTCCAGGTCCGTTCCAGCAGCGCCTACCTGAGCCACTGGGAATCGCAGGACAGCCCGGATGTGCCGGTGCACGGCAGTGCCGGCTGGTATTCCGTGTGGCGGCTGCGCAACAACACCTCGCTGGACTGGCGCAAGGGCGATTTTGGCGCCACCTGGACCGTGCGGTATTTCTCCAGCCTGCGTGAGCCGTGCTACATGGGCACCGAAGCGGAGTGCAACATGGCCGACTTTGCCGACCCGTACCACGGCAATTACCCGGCCCGCCGTGTCGGCGCGATCAGCTTCAACGACGTCAGCGTGCGCTGGGATGCGCCGTGGGACGCGCGCGTTTCACTGGGTGTGAACAACGTGTTCAATCGCAAGCCGCCGATCATGTATTCGGAAAGTCCGGTGGTCAATCCGGCCTACGATATCGACCGCTACTGGTTCGTCAGCTACAACCAGAAGTTCTGATCGGGGCGCTGCCGTGCCAAGGAGGGCGCGGGGCGTCGCCGCCCATGACAAAGAACGGTGTCGTGCAGGCTCGTTGCATCGTTTCGCGATCATGGGTGGTTTTCGTGATGCCTTGTGGGCCTTGATCGGAGCTGCTGGCAAGCACGACCGTGGTCATGGTTGCTGCCAGAGCCGCTTCAACACGCCTCTTCTGCCACGGCGGCGGTCAGCCGCTCGCCGGTGGCGGTGAACCACGTGCTTTCGGCGATGTTGGTGGCGTGGTCGCCGATGCGCTCGATGTTCTTGGCCATGAACAGCAGCTGCGTGCAGGCGCCGATCTGGCGCGGGTCTTCCATCATGTAGGTGAGCAGTTCGCGGAACACGCTGGTGTAGGCGTCGTCCAGTTGCCGATCGCCGCGCCACACCCGCAGGGCCAGCCCGGCGTCGCCGCGCGCCCAGGCATCCAGCACCGCGTCGACAGCCTGGGCCGCCTGCGTGCCCAGCCGCTCCAGCGCGTGCAGGAAGGCATCGGGAACATTCGCCGGAAGCCGTGGAACGCGTCGCGCCATGCCGGTGGCGCAGTCGCCGATACGCTCGAGGTCGCCGGCGACGCGCAGGGCCGCGAACACCTGGCGCAGGTCCCCCGCCATGGGTGCGCGCAGCGCCAGCAGGCGTACCACGTCCTCGCCGATGGCATGTTCCAGGTCGTCGATCGCGTCGTCGGCCTCGACGATGCGTCGCGCGGCGTCGACATCGCGGCGTTGCAGGGCATTGAGGGCGTGCAGCAATTGCAAGCGGGCCATGTCGCCCATGCGCCGCAACTCATCCATCAGATGGGCCAGTTCCTCGTCGTAACGTTTGATGATGTGCTCGGTGGGGGGCATGGGAAACCTCCGTGGGGGAGAGGGATGAAGTGGTGGTTGGCAGCGGTCGTGTTGGACCGGCAGGTCTGGCTTGTTCGCGGGCAGGTCCGGCAAGTCCTCTTCCGTGGCCGTGGCGGGCATCGTCCGGCCCGGCCATCGGCGGTCGGACGTTCGCCGGCAGCGGGTAGCCTCTGGCCATTCATCCGGCTTACCCGAAGCGGCCGGTGATGTAGTCCTCGGTGCGCTTCTCGCGCGGCCGCGTGAACACGGTTTCGGTATCGTCGTATTCGACCAGCTCGCCCAGGTACATGAACGCGGTGCGGTCGGACACGCGCGCGGCCTGCTGCATGTTGTGGGTCACCATGACGATGGTGTAGTCGTGCTTCAGTTCCTCCACCAGCTGCTCGATGCGCCCCGTGGCGATGGGGTCCAGCGCGGAGGTGGGTTCGTCCAGAAGCAGCACGTCCGGGCGCAGCGCGACCGTGCGCGCGATGCACAGGCGCTGCTGCTGGCCGCCGGAAAGCCCCAGCGCGCTGCGCCCCAGCTTGTCCTTCACCTCGTCCCAGAGAGCGGCCGAGCGCAGTGCCTGCTCGACGCGATCGGCCATGTCGGCGCGCGACAGCCGCTCGTGGTGGCGGATGCCCCAGGCCACGTTGTCGAAAATGGTCATGGGGAACGGCACCGGCTTCTGGAACACCATGCCGACCTTGCCGCGCAGCCGGTTCAGCGGGTAGCGCGGGTCGAGCACGTTCTCACCGTCCAGCCACACTTCGCCGCGTGCCCGCTGGCCCGGGTAGAGGTCGTAGATGCGGTTGAACACGCGCAGCAGGGTGGACTTGCCACACCCCGAAGGACCGATGATGGCGGTTACCCCGCGGGCCGGGATCGCCATCTCGATGCCGTGCAGGGCATGATGGTCGCGGTAGTGGAAGTCCAGCGAGCGCACGTGCAATGCGCCACCGCCGGAGGCGGAAAGGGAAGGGGGGGATGCATTCACGACGGGTTCCTCCGGCGGATGAAGAGGCCGCGCGCCAGCAGTGACAGGGCCAGCACGAACAGGGTGATCAGCAGGGCACCGGCCCAGGCCATGGCGTGCAGGGCCGGGTCCGGATCGTTGGTGTACTGGTAGATGGTGGCCGGCACACTGGCCATTTTGTCCAGCGGGTTCAGGTTCATGTAGTTGTTGCCGAACGCGGTGAACAGCAGCGGCGCGGTTTCGCCGGCCAGGCGCGCCAGCGCCAGCAGCACGCCGGTGACGATGCCGGGGCCGGCCGCGCGCAGCAACACCTGCAACGTGAGCTTCCAGCGCGGCACGCCCAGCGAGAGGGCCGCCTCGCGCAGCGTGGAGGGGACCAGCCGCAGCATCTCGTCGGTACCGCGCACGATGACGGGCAGCCCGATCAGGGCCAGGGCCACCGCGCCGGCCAGGCCGGAAAAACTGGTGGCACCGTCGCTGAGGATGGCCATCGGCAGCACCACCACCATGTACACGAACAGGCCCAGCACGATGGAGGGAGCCGACAGCAGGATGTCGTTGAGGAAGCGGATGCAGGTACCCAGGCGGGAGCGGCCGGCGTATTCGGCCAGCCAGGTACCGGCCATCACGCCCACCGGCGCGCACATGGCGATGGCCATCAGATCCATGAGCAGACTGCCGACCATGGCATTGGCCAGACCGCCCTCGGCCGCGTGCACCGTGATGCGCGTGAAAAGCGGCATGCCGATGGCCTCGATGCCGCGGCTGATGGTCGTCCACAGGATCCAGCCCAGCATCGCCACGCCCAGCATGGCGGCGAGGGAGCCCAGCAACATGGCCGTGGTGTTGGCCAGTTGCCGTCGACGGTACGGATGCCGGTTCATGCCTCGCCACTCCTGCGCGACAGCCGGTTGAGCATCAGTCTGGCCAGCAGCAGCACGATGAAGGTGACCATGAACAACACGAAGCCGAGCGCCAGCAGCGCCGAGCGATGCAGACCGGCGGCCTCGTTGAATTCGTTGGCGATGGACGACGAGATCGACGTGCCCGGCATCAGCAGCGAGGCGCTGATGTCGTAGGCGTTGCCGAGCACGAAGGTAACCGCCATGGTTTCGCCCAGGGCACGCCCCAGGCCCAGGAACACGCCGCCGACCACGGCCGTTCGCGTATACGGCAGCACCACGTGCCAGGCCACTTCCCAAGTGGTGGAACCCAGTGCGAAGGCCGACTCCTTGAGTTGCTCCGGCACGGCCAGGAAGGCCTCGCGCATCACCGCCGCGATGAAGGGCACGATCATCACCGCCAGCACGATGCCGGCGGTCAGCAACCCCAGGCCCAGTGGCGGTCCCCGGAACAGCGCGCCGACCAGCGGCAATCGGCCGGCGACCTCGTCCAGCCACGGCGCGACGTATGTGGCCATGAACGGGGCGAACACGAACAACCCCCACATGCCGTAGATGATCGAGGGAATCCCGGCCAGCAACTCGATGGCCGTGGCCACCGGTCCGCGCAGCCAGGTGGGCGCGATGTGGGTGAGAAACAGGGCGATGCCGAAACTGGTTGGCAGCGCGAGCATGAGTGCGATGGCCGAGGTCACCAGCGTGCCGTACACGGGCGCCAGCGCGCCGTAGCGGTCGGCGACCGGATTCCACTGCGAGCTGGTCAGAAACGCCAGGCCGTGGCCGAACAGGACTTCGCGGCCGCCCCACAGCGTGGCCAGCGCGGCGCCCAGAAGCACCACCAGTACCAGCAGCGCGTTGCCCTTGAGAAGTTGCCGGAACAGCCGGTCGTGCCAGCCGTCGCGGCGGCGGCGGTGCTCCAGGGGATCGACGGGAATGTCGGTGGCGAGGGACATGCGGCTTTCATCCTGTCGGACATGAAAAAGCGGGACGTCGCGCGGGGAGGTCGCGACGTCCCGGACGAGCGGAGGCTCCGGCGGGACCTGTCGCGTCAACCGGAGGCTCCCTCGAACTGCGTCTTCCAGTAGGTTTCGATGCGTTCGACCAGCGGCTCGGGCAGGGGTACGTAATCCAGGGATTCGGCCTGTTTCTGCCCGTGCTCGAGGGCCCAGCGGAAGAACTGGCGTGCCACGTTGCTGCGCTCGGCGTGGCGGGGGCGTTTGTACATCACCACCCAGGTGGTGGCGGCGATCGGCCAGGCCTTGTCGCCGGGCGCGTTGGTCATGAGCAGGTTGAAATCCTCGGCATGCGCCCAGTCGGCGGTGGCCGCGGCGGCGGCGAATGTGTCGTTGCCGGGTCGGACCACCTCGCCGGCTGCGTTTTTCATCGATGCCCAGGCGATGCCGTTCTTGCTCGCGTAGGCGTATTCGACGTAACCGATCGCGTTCCGGAATTGCCCCACGTAGGCGGCCACACCCTCGTTGCCCTTGCCGCCGATGCCGGTCGGCCACTTCACCGCGGTGCCGTAACCGACCTTGTCCTTCCAGGTGGTGCTGGCCTTGGTGAGGTAGTTGGTGAAGTTGAACGTGGTGCCGGAGCCGTCGGAGCGGTGCACCACCACGATCTTCGCGTCCGGGAGGTTCAGGCCGGGGTTGAGCGTGGTGATGGCCGGATCGTTCCAGCGCTTGACGGTGCCCAGGAAGATGCCGGCCAACGTCTTTCCGTCCAAGGTCAGGCTGCCGGGCTTCACGCCCTCGACGTTGAACACCGGCACGATGCCGCCGATGACCACGGGGAACTGGCCCAACCCGTGCTGGGACAGTTCGGCGCCGGTGAGGGGCTTGTCGGTGGCACCGAAATCGACGGTGCCGGCTTTGATCTGTGCGATGCCGCCCCCCGATCCGATGGATTGATAGTTGATGCGGTCCCCGCTTTTGGCGGCATAAGCGGCCGACCATTTGGAAAGCACCGGGTACACGAAACTGGAACCGGCACCGGTGACGTCGGTGGCGAAGGCGGTGACACTGAGCATGCAGCCTGCGAGGGTGGCGGCCAGGCGTGTCTTGACGTATCGGCTCATGGGATGTCCTCGTTGCGTTTGGGATTCGGTTCTTGGTGCCCTTTGTAGGACGGACACATGGCAGTTTCGTGAGGGAAATATGGCGATTCGATGACAGTCGCCCGGCGCGCGTCGTGTCACGGCAACGTCATCGATGTGGAACACGGCTGTCATCCGACGAAAGCAGGCTTGGCGGTGCGCGGTGTCCATCCGGAGCCGCGATTCGACTGTCGCCATTCACCGGAGTTTCCCCATGCAACGCCAATCTTCCGCACTCGCCGTGGCCGTGGCACTCGGCCTGGCCTTTTCCTGTGCCCATGCCGATACTGGAGACACCACGCTTTCGGGCAAGATGTACGTGGACGTCACGCATATCGATCAGACCCTTTCCGGACGCGACACGGATGCCAGCGGGTTCGGCCTGGACGTCAAGC
>CAZMKO010000052.1:0-15991 GCA_964566965.1 uncultured Rhodanobacteraceae bacterium | reverse complement strand
ACCGCCACGATGCGCGAGGCATCGACGACCACGCTGTGGTTCTCGAGGACGGTCGCGGCGTCAGGCTCGACGGGGATCACCCAGCGCGCCTCGATGAGCTGGTCGACCGATTGGGGTGTGGTCACGATGTTGCCTCCTTCAATGGCCGCGCGGCCGCCACCGGGGTGCGATGGCGGCCGCGTTGCCGGCACGATACCGGGGCATGGACTGCCCGTGGCCGCCGCGCGGCGGCCGCTTTTTACTTCACGCGGCCGACATACTCGCCGCTGCGGGTGTCGATCTTGATGACTTCGTCCTGGCCGACGAACAGCGGCACGCGAACGACCGCGCCGGTTTCCAGCTTGGCCGGCTTGCCGCCGCCGCCGGAGGTGTCGCCGCGTACACCCGGATCGGTCTCCACGATCTGCAGTTCGACGAAGTTGGGCGGCTGCACGGCGATCGGGGCACCGTTCCACAAGGTGACCACGCAGTCTTCCTCGCCCTTCAGCCATTGCGCGGCGTCACCGACGGCGTTCTTGTCGGCCTGGTGCTGCTCGAAGGTGTCCGGCTGCATGAAGTGCCAGAACTCGCCGTCGGCATACAGAAACTGCATGTCGGTATCCATGACGTCGGCACCTTCAAACGAATCGCTGGACTTCAGCGTCTTTTCGGTGGTGCGGCCGTTCAGCAGGTTGCGGATGCGGATGCGGGTGAAGGCCTGGCCCTTGCCGGGCTTGATGAAGTCGGCGCCGACGATCACGTAGGGATCACCGTCCACCAGGATCTTCACACCTTGCTTGACGTCGTTCAGTCCATAGCTGGCCATGCGGGTACTCCGTAGCAAAAGCCGCACGGGTCGCGGCTACAATGTAAGGAAACACCGGCGTTTTGCACCGGTTTCGGAACTGCCCATGATAACTGCAACCTCTCCCTCCGCGCAGCCCGCGGATTGGCGCCGTGCATGGCGCGACGCCGTCACCGACGGTCGCGAGCTGCTGGATCTGGTCGGGCTCGCGCACCTGGCCGACCGTCTGCCGGACGACGATGCCGGTTTCGCCCTGCGGGTGCCGCGTGCCTTTATCGCCCGCATGCGCCGTGGCGACCCGGCCGACCCGTTGCTGCTGCAGGTGCTGCCGCAGCTGGCCGAAACCGAGGTGGTGCCCGGGTTCGTACTGGACGCGGTCGGCGACATGGATGCCCGGGGCGCGCACGGTGTGCTGCACAAATATCACGGCCGGGCCCTGCTGATCGCCAGCGGCGCCTGCGCGGTCAACTGCCGGTACTGCTTCCGTCGCCACTTCCCGTACGGCGAGGAAATCGCCGCGGCGGCAAACTGGCGCCAGGCCTTGGCGTACATGCGCGGACACGCCGACGTCGGCGAGCTGATCCTGTCCGGTGGCGATCCGTTGTCCCTGTCCACGGCCAAGCTCGTCGAATTGTCGGCCGGCATGGCCGACATCCCCCATCTGCGTCGGCTGCGCATTCATTCGCGCTTGCCGGTGGTATTGCCCGAGCGTGTCGACGACGCCCTGTGCGGGTGGCTGGCATCGCTGCCGCAGCAGAAGGTGCTGGTGATTCATGCCAATCATGCCAACGAGCTGGATCAGAGCGTGGCCGATGCCTGCATGCGTCTGCGCGCGGCCGGGGTGATGCTGTTCAACCAGTCGGTGCTGTTGCGCGGCGTCAACGACAACGCCGACGCCCTGGTGGCCTTGTCCGAGCGGCTGTTCGCCTGCGAAGTGGTGCCTTATTACCTGCACCAACTCGACCGCGTGCAGGGGGCCGCGCATTTCGAGGTGGACGACGCCCGGGCATGTGAGCTGGAGTCCGAGGTGCGCGCACGGCTGCCCGGCTACCTGGTGCCACGGCTGGTGCGCGAGGTGGCCGGGGATACCGGCAAGCGGCCGTTGTGATGATGCCTGTGCTGGATTCAATCAGGGCTTCCATAGCGTGAAGTGGTCGACATGCGCGCGTGATGCGCGTGGCATCGCACCGGCACATGCGTTACAACGACACAAAGGGACCCCGTCCGCACCGGTTTCGCGGCGGGGCGTCATCCGGGCACGTGCATGAAGCAAGACAACGTCATCAAGATCCTGTTCGTCGAAGATGCGCTCGAGGATGCCGAGCAGACCATCAGCGTGCTGCGCAACCACGGCATCGCGGTCCGGCCGGTACGGGCGACCAACCACGAGGAGCTGGAAAGCGCCTGCGCCGCGCATGCGCTGGACATGGTCCTGGTCAACCCGGACGCGCGGCAGCTGGACGTCGCCGAGGTGGTGCGGCAGATGCAGTCCGGCGGGCGCGATTTCGCGCTGGTGGCCCTGGTGGCGCGCATGAGCGACGAAGTGGTTGGCGAGCTGTTCCATCAGGGCGTGCACGGCCTGGCGCTGCGCTCCAATCCCGAGCAGTTGATCCAGGTGGTGCGACGTGAGTTCGATGCGCTGGGGACGCGCCGCGCGGTGCGGCGCCTGGAGGCCATGCTGCGCGAGTCCGAGCGCCGCTGCGACGCTCTGCTGGCATCCTCGCGCGATCCCATCGCCTACGTGCACGAAGGGGTGCATGTGCGGGCCAACCAGGCGTATCTCGACATTTTCGGGTATGCGCGGTTCGACGACATCCAGGGATTGACGCTGCTGGACATGGTGGCGCCGGAGGGCGCGGCCGACTTCAAGGTGTTGTTGAAGGACCTGGCCCGTGGTGGCAAGCCGCCGGAGCGGGTAGAGCTCAAGGCGGTGCGTGCCGACGGTGACACCTTCGATGCCAGCATGGAGTTTTCCCAGGCCACGTTCGAGGGCGAGGCGTGCCTGCAGATCGTATTCCGCCGCCAGGCGATCGACGAGAACCTCAAGGAGCAACTGCGGCGCGATCCGGCCACCGGCCTGTTTCATCGCGCGCGGATGCTGGAACTGGTCAATGCCGCCGTGGGCGCCGCCGCCGACGGGCGCGGCGGGCAGGCCTTGTTGCTGATCGAACCGGACAACTGGAAATCGGTGGTCTCGGCCATCGGTCTGGCCAATACCGACAATCTCATGGCCGCCATCGCCGCGCGCATCGTCGACAGCCTGGACGAGCGGGCCACCGCCGGCCGCATGGGCGAGCACACGCTGGGCATCCTGCTGCACGACCACGACGACGCCGGCGTGCGTGCACGCGTGGAGTCGTTGCTGCGGCTGGCTGCCGACGGCGTGTTCGAGGCCGGCACGCATTCGATGACACTGACCTTCGGCATCGGTGGCAGCCTGCTTGGCGAGAAGAACGCCAACGCGCAGTTGCTGCTGGAACAGGCCGACGCGGCGCTGCGCAGTGCGCAAAACCGCGGTACCGGTGCCAGCGAGATCCATGATCCGGCGGCCCGCGACAAGGCCGAGGCTGAACGCGACCGGCAGTGGCTGGAACTGGTCAACGACGCACTCGGCAACGACCGTTTCATGCTCTATCGCCAGCAGATCATCAGCCTGCAGGACCACGATGGCGATCATTTCGAGATGCTGCTGCGCATGAATGGCCCCAACGGCGAGGTCACGCCGGGATATTTCCTGCCGGTGGCCGAGCGCAACGGACTGATGCCGGCCATCGACCGCTGGGTGATCGGCCAGGTCATCGCGATGCTGGGCGAGAACGGGGCCCCGGAGGCTACCTCACGGGTTTTCGTGAAAGTGGAGGCGCAGTCGATCGCCGATCCGACCCTGGTCGGCTGGCTGCGCGAGCAGATCCAGGCGCACGGCATCGCGCCCGGCACCCTGGTGCTGGAGATGCCTGAAAGTCGCGTGCTGACCAGCCTCAAACCGGTGCAGGCCTTCGTCGAGCAGCTCCGGCCGCTGGGCGTGTCGTTCGCGCTGGAGCAGTTCGGGTCGGGGCTCAATTCCTTCCAGCTGCTGAAGCACGTGGATGCCGACTTCCTGAAGATTGACCGCAATTTCATGGCCGGCCTGCCGCAGCACGAGGACAATCGGGCCCGTATCGCCGACATCTGCGAGCAGGCTCGCAATCAGGGCAAGCTCACCGTGGCCGAATGGGTGGAGGACGCCGCCAGCACGTCGATCCTGTTTGCCTGCGGCGTGGATTTCGTGCAGGGCAATTTCCTGTCCCAGCCCGAGCAGGTGCCGGTGCGGCGCGGCCAGCCGGCCTGAGCGGCGACCTGTCCCAGGGAGCGGCCACCGGGCGCCGCCGTCGTCTATAATCACGGGGTCCTTCCGGGAGGCATCCGCCGCATGCGTGCGATGCCTTTCCAGCCGTTGTCGAGTGAGGTTCCGTGTACGTACAGGCCCCCGATCGCAAGCCGGTCACCGTCCCCGCATTGCGGCAGATGAAATCCGAGTCGCGGCGTATTGCCATGTTGACGGCCTACGACGCCAGTCTGGCGGCGCAAGTGGAGATGGCCGGCGTGGATGTCGCCCTGGTCGGCGATTCACTCGGCATGGTGGTGCAGGGCCATGACAGCACCTTGCCGGTCAGTATCGACGACATGGTCTACCACTGTCGTGCCGTCGCGCGCGGACTGGTCACCACGATGCTGGTGGCCGATCTGCCGTTCATGAGTGACCGCGATGTGCCGCACGCGCTGGATGCCGCGGCCCGGCTGGTGGCCGAGGGCAGCGCGGCCATGGTGAAGATCGAGGGGGCCGGTCATGTCTGCGCCATCATCACCGCCCTGGTCGAACGCAACATCCCGGTGTGCGCGCATTTGGGGTTGACGCCGCAGTCGGTGCACCGTCTGGGGGGCTATCGCGTGCAGGGCCGTGACGACGCCGTGGCCGAACGCCTGCTGGCCGACGCGCGGGCGGTGGCCGATGCCGGCGCCAGTCTGTTGGTGCTGGAATGCGTGCCGACCGGACTGGCCGCGCGGATCACGCGTGAGCTGGAAATTCCGGTGATCGGTATCGGCGCCGGCCCGGATTGCGACGGTCAGGTGCTGGTGATCCACGACATGCTCGGTATCACACCGGGCAAGCGCCCGCGCTTCAGCAAGGACTTCCTTGCCGGCCGCGGTTCGGTCGCCGAGGCCATTCGCGGCTATGTCGAGGACGTGCGCGAAGGTCGCTTCCCCGCCGCCGAACACAGTTTCAGCTGAGCATGCAGACCGTCAACGACGCCGCACGCCTGCGTGCCATTGTCCGGACCTGGCGCGGGCAGGGGCGTTCGGTCGGTTTCGTGCCGACCATGGGCAACCTCCACGACGGTCATCTGGCGCTGTTGCGCCTGGCTCGCGCGCGTTGCGAGCGGGTCGTGGCCAGCGTGTTCGTCAATCCCACCCAGTTCGGCCCCGACGAGGACTTCGACCGCTATCCGCGCACTCTGGTCGAGGATCAGCGTCTGCTGGCCGAACACGAGTGCGATCTGCTGTTCGCGCCGACCGTCGAGGAGATGTATCCGTTCGGGATCGACCAGGCGGTGCGCGTGCATGTGCCGGGCCTGACACGGATCCTGGAGGGTGCGCACCGGCCGGGACATTTCGATGGCGTATGCAGTGTGGTCTCGCGCCTGCTGCACCTGGTGCAGCCGGATGTGGCGGTCTTCGGCCAGAAGGATTATCAGCAATGGCGCGTGATCGAGCGCATGGTGGCGGACTTGTCGCTGCCGGTGAGCATCCTCGGCGCGCCGATTCGCCGTGACAGCGACGGGTTGGCGTTGAGCTCGCGCAACCAGTATCTGTCCGCGGCCGAGCGGCGGGTCGCGCCGCAACTGTTCCGCACGCTGCACCAGATGCGCGAGCTGCATCTGCAGGGGCATGCCGCGGCGGCCATCGAGAAGGCGGCGCAAGCGCGTCTGGAGCGTGCCGGTTTCCAGCCCGATTACGTGGTCATTCGCCGCGCCGTGGATCTCGCCGAGCCGGCACCGGGCGCGGACCGGGAACTGGTGGCCCTGGTGGCGGTGCGGTTGGGTCGCACCCGGCTGATCGACAACCTGCCTTTTTAAGCCGGCGTCCGGCCGATTTTTCCGGCCGGCCGAGGCGTTATAATACGTATTTGCCTCGCACCCAACGAGTCGCGTCATGCAACTGAACATGTTCAAATCCAAGATCCACCGTGCCACGGTGACCCATGCCGAGCTTCACTACGAAGGCTCGATCGCCATCGACGGTGACCTCCTGGATGCGTCCAACATCCGCGAGTACGAGCAGATCCACGCCTGGAACGTCAACAGCGGCCAGCGTTTCGTGACCTATGCGCTGCGCGCCGAGGAAGGTTCGGGAATCATCTCGGTGAACGGCAGCGCCGCGCGCAGCGCGCAGGTCGGCGACATCATCATCATCGCGGCCTTCGCGCAGCTGGACGAGGCCGAGCTGGAGAATTTCCAGCCGACGTGCGTATACGTGGATGCCGACAACCGCGTGCACCACACCAACCGCTCCATTCCCAAGCAGATGGCGGTGGCATAACCTTCCCGCGCGTTGCGGCGTTGCCGTGTGGCAGGCATGCGTACCGCGAACCGCTGAAGTCCGGGTCTGACCTTCGACCGGTGGGAATGGCTTCTGCCACGACTGGGCTCGCCGGTGTCTCGCTGTCGCGGCTGAAGCCGCTCCTGAAAAAATTCCCGACCTGATTTCCCCGGGTGCCCTTTGCCCGCTGTGGGAACGGCCCATGGCCGCGATGGTGCTCGCCGCTATGTCGGCCGAAACGTCAAACATGTCCGCAACCGGATTTTTCTAGGTCCCTGCGGAGCGGTTCGGCGCTTTCTCAGAGCGTCTTGTAGCTTTTCAGCAGCAGAGTGATGTCGCCGCCCGACTCCTGGCTCAGCTTCACCGGCGCGGTGCCGTATTTCTCCGGGGCGAACCAGACCTGGTAGCCCTTGTCGTCATGGGTACGCTCGATGTGGATGGCCTGCACTGAACCGGCCGGCACGTCAAGTCGCTGCTTGCCGGTCACACGGTAGGTCTGGGCCTTGGCGTGTTTCTTGCCGCCGACCGTCAGTGTGATGTCGGTATCGCCGCGTGCCGCGGCGCGACCCAGGGCCAACACCAGCAGATGGCGCTCGACCAGCCCCGGTTCGGTGTCGTACCGGTACGTGCCCTTGCCGTCGTCGACCGTGACCCGGCCGTCTTTCCAGTCCATGCGCATGTGCAGCTCGCGGGACTTGAACGACGTGTGCATCCGGTAGTCGTAGGCGAGTGCCCGGGCGCGGTCATCGGTGAACTCGAAACGCGAGCTTTCCTCGAGGCTTCCGCCCAGCACGGCGGCCAGTCCGGATTCGGCTTCCAGCGACGAGCTGTAGGTCCAGCTGCCATCGTCGTTGCGGCGCAGGCTGAGGGTGCTGGTGCCCAGTGGCGAGCCCTTGCGCAGCACCTTGTAGGTGGCGGTGAACGGCGCCACGGGCGATGCCGTGGCGGCGGTGGCGGCCAGCGGTGTGGTCGCGGCCAGGCTCAGCAGCAGGGCGGTCGATGTTTTCATTGTTCCAGTCTTGCCGATGTTGTCTGAACCTGTGTTTAGGGACGCTCTGATTGAATCCAGCGCAGGCGTCATGGCATTCAGATGGCTCGCCGGTTCTGCTGTGTGGCGCCACCCGCTTTGTTCAGGATGCTTCCCGCGTGGCGACCAGTTTGCCGTCGACCAGACGCAGCGGCCGGGTCAGCGGCTGGCCGTCAAGGCGCACGCCGCTCGCGTCGATGTCGACCCGGCCGGCGGCAATCAGTGCCAGGGTGGCGGGGAGGAGTTGGTGCTCATGGCCCAGCAGTCGCGCAGCCAGCGAATCTTCGGTGTCGTCCGGGTGGATGTCGATGACGGCCTGGGCGATGACCGGGCCGCCGTCCAGCTCGGCGGTGACAAAGTGCACGCTGGCACCGTGCTCACGGTCGCCCGCGGCGAGGGCCTTGCGGTGGGTGTGCAGGCCACGGTAGCGCGGCAGCAGGGACGGGTGGATGTTGATCATGCGGCCATGCCAGGGGGCCACGGCCTCGGCATCGATGATGCGCATGAAACCTGCCAGCACCACCAGCCGCGCGCCGCTGTCGGCGATGCGCTCGAACAACGCCATGTCGTAGGCACGACGATCGGGGAATTGGCGCGGATCCAAGGCCAGCGTCGCGATGCCGTGACTCTCGGCCAGGCGCAGCGCCGGGGCATCGGCCTTGTCGCTGGCCACCAGGACGAAGCGCACCGGCAACGCACCGGCCTCGTGGGCATCGATCAAGGCCGCGAGGTTGCTGCCGCGCCCCGAGACGAGTACGGCCACGGGCAGTGCGGGGTGGGATGTCGCCGGCGCCATCAGCGGATATGGACCCGGGCATCGTCCGCCGCGGCGGTCACCTCGCCAATCTGCCAGCTGTCCAGCCCGTGGCCGGCCAGCAGGGTCTGCGCGGCGGTGACACGGTCGGCCGGCAGGAGCAGCGTGAAACCGATGCCGCAGTTGAACGTGCGCCACATCTCCCGCCGTGCCACGCGGCCTTCGCGGGCCAGCCAGTCGAATACCGCCGGCATCCGCCATTGGCTGCTGTCGATGGCGATGCCCAGTTTCTCCGGCACCACGCGGATGATGTTTTCGACCAGTCCGCCGCCGGTGACGTGTGCCATGCCGTGGATGGCCTCACCGAGGTCGCCGTGCAGCAACGCCAACACCGGCTTGACGTAGATGGTGGTCGGCGCCATCAGCGCGTCGGCCAGTGTGGTGCCGTCAAGGTCGAGATCCAGCGGGTTGCCGGCACGCTCCAGGATGCGGCGGACCAGCGAATAACCGTTGGAATGCGGGCCGCTGGATGCGATGCCGAGGATGGCGTCGCCGGCACGGATGCGCGAGCCGTCGAGCAGCGTGGCCTTTTCCACCGCGCCGACCGTGAATCCGGCCAGGTCGTATTCGCCCGGCGGATACATGTCCGGCATTTCCGCCGTCTCGCCGCCGATCAGGGCGCATCCGGCCAGCTCGCAGCCGCGTGCGATACCGGCCACGACGTCCGCGGCGGTGTCGACCACCAGCTTGCCGGTGGCGAAATAGTCCAGGAAGAACAGCGGCTCGGCGCCCTGCACCAGCACGTCGTTGACGCACATGCCGACCAGATCGATGCCGATGGTGTCGTGACGGCCCAGCTGCTGGGCCAGTTTCAACTTGGTGCCGACACCGTCGGTGCCCGACACCAGCACCGGTTCGCGGTATTTGCCGGACAGGTCGAACAGTGCCCCGAAACCGCCCAGTCCGCCCATGACCTCGGGACGAAAGGTACGCTTGACACGGGGTTTGATGCGTTCAACCAGGGTGTTGCCGGCGTCGATGTCGACCCCGGCGGCGCGGTAGGTGAGGGCGTCGTTGTCTGGCGTGGACATGGGTCGGTCCGGCGTGTGTCAAGCTGCCCATGATAGACGTTTGCGCACGAATTGGGCAGACTTCGGTTGCGCCGCCCGACGGGCGGGGCGCCGCGTGTGTAGACTTGTTACGACACAGACAGCAGGTGACTCCGTGATGACAAACATGTCCGCAAGCGCATGCGGGGCCACGCGCCGCTGGTGGCCGGTGGCCATGGCGCTGGCCCTGGCGTGTTGCCTGATGGCGCCGACGGCGCCGGCTCACGCCGCCGATTCGACTTATCAGGCCACGGTACCGGTGGCCGACACGTCCACCGATGCCCGCGGCAAGGCCTTTGTGGAGGCGTTGGAACACGTGCTGGCGCGTGTGGCCGGCCATCCGCTGGATTCAACGCCCGATGCCGACACCGCAGCGACCTATGTGCAGCAGTACCAGTACCGGCGCGCCCCGGAAGGCGCGGCCGAGCCGTTCGTGCTGAGCGTCACCTTCGCACCCGAGCCGGTACGTCACCTGGCGCGCCGGATGGGTGCCACGGTGGCCGACGAGGTGGACGACACCGACGGGCAGGCCGATGCCGAGGATGCCGACGCCGATCTCGTCACCGCCGCGCCGTCCGATCAGGTGATATGGGTGTCGGGTATCCATTCGGGACGAGATTTCGCCGATGCCGTGCATGCGTTGACCTCGATGACCGGCATCGAGGATGTGGCGGTGACCGCCGCCGAAGGCGACGGCATGCGGCTGCGTGTGCACACCGTGCTGGCCCCCGAACACTTCGCCGAGGCCTTGGTGCGTAACGGTGATTTCACGGATGCCGGGGCGCCCCGTCCCGACGCCGCCGCCAGCCTGCATTGGCAGAAGTGAGACGGCATGGTGCCGGGCGCGCATTCCGCGGACGCGAGGGCGGCTTCGCCCTGGCGACACGTGCCGAATGTCATCTCGGTCCTGCGCATTGTGCTGGTGGTGCCGGTGGCGGTGGCCATCGTGACCCATCATTACCGCCTGGCGCTGGGCCTGGCGGCGCTGGCCGGGATATCCGACGCGCTGGACGGCTGGCTGGCGCGGCACTTCGATTGGGGCAGCCGGCTCGGCAGCATCCTCGACCCGCTGGCCGACAAGCTGCTTTTGGCGACCAGCTTCGTGGTTCTTGCCGTGGTCGGGCGCACGTCCTGGTCGCTGGTGGCGCTGGTGCTGGCGCGCGACGCGGTCATCAGCGTCGGGGCGCTGGCCTGGCAGCGCGTGCTAGGGCATTTTCAGGCGCGCCCCAGCCTGGTGTCCAAGTGCTGCACCACGGTGCAGATCCTGTATGTGCTGGTGCTGCTGTTCGCGGCCGCCGGGTGGCTGGACTGGTCGCCGCGGCCCTGGGCATGGGCGGTGTTGCTGTTCACGCTGGCCAGCGGTCTGGATTATGTGCTGCGCTGGGGACGGCGGGCGCGCGTCGAGTTGGCTCGAAAACGGGGGGATACACATGATGCGTCCTGAAATGTCGCGACGCTGGCAATGGCTGGGCATCATCGTTGCCCTGGGGTTCGTGGTCTGGTTGCTGTCACCGGTGCTGATGCCGTTCGCGCTGGCCGCCATGCTGGCCTATCTGGGCGATCCGCTGGCTGACTGGCTGGAACGCTACAAGCTCAACCGCACGCTGGCGGTGAGCATCGTGTTCACGTTGATGCTGCTGGTGGTGGCCGGCGCGCTGTTGCTCCTGGTGCCGCTGGTGGAGCGGCAGGTGGTGCGATTGATCCGCAGCCTGCCGCATTATGTGGAGTGGGGCAAGGAGGTAGCCATTCCGTGGCTGCAGGTACACCTGCGACTGGATCCGGGCAGCTTCGATGCCGAGCGTGTCATCAAGGCGCTGCAGTCGCATCTGGGCTCGGTCAGCGGCATCGTCGCGGCGACCCTGGCCAAGGTTTCCAAATCCGGCTTCGGTATCGTGATGTGGCTGACCAACCTGGTGCTGATTCCGGTGGTCACGTTTTATCTGCTGCGCGACTGGGACGTGATGATGGCGCGCATTGACCGCATGTTGCCGCGTCGCCAGCGCCCGACCATCGTGCGCTTGGCGCGCGAGTCCGATCAGGTGCTGGGAGCGTTCGTGCGCGGTCAGTTGCTGGTGATGGTGGCGCTGGGCGTCATTTACGGTGTCGGCCTGGCCTTGATCGGCCTTTCCGTCGGACCCCTGATCGGCATGATCGCCGGTTTGCTCAGTTTTGTGCCGTATCTCGGCTTCATCGTCGGTCTCGGCGCGGCCATCATTGCCGTGCTGGTACAGTTCGGCGACTGGCTGCATCTGGGACTGCTGGCGATCGTGTTCGCCATCGGCCAGATGATGGAGGGTTACGTGCTGGTGCCGCGACTGGTCGGCGGCAAGATCGGCCTGCATCCGGTGGCGGTGATGTTCGCGGTGCTGGCCGGCGGGTTCCTGTTCGGTTTCCTGGGCATCCTGCTGGCCCTGCCGGCGGCGGCCGTGATCATGGTGTTGCTGCGTTACGGCTACGAACGTTACCGTCACAGCGACCTGTACGGCGAAGACACGCCGCAGGCCGTGGCCACCACGCCGCCGGTGGATGGATCCGGTGTCACCGACGAACGCGGACCGGCATCCTGACGTGACCAGCCAGCTCCCCCTCGCCCTGCGCTGGCCGCGGCGCCAGCGTTTCGAATATTTTCACCCCGGTGCCAGCGCGCCGGCCGTGGCCAGCGTGCGCCTTGCCGCGGCCGAGCCGGGGGCGCCGTGGCCATTTCTGGCCGGCCCGGCCGGCAGCGGCAAGACGCACCTGTTGATGGCGGCCTGCCAGGCTGCCTCGGAGGCCGGCCGGCATGTGCAGTACCTGCCGCTGGCGACACTCGGCGCCCATCTTCCCGGTGCGTTGCGTGGCAGCGTCGGCAGCGACCTGCTGGCGCTCGACGATGTCCACGCCGTGGCCGGCGATGATGCCGCCGAGCATGCCTTGTTCGACCTTTACAACCGGGCCCGTGCCGACGCGGTGACCGTGCTGTTTGCCAGCCGCGAGATCCCGGCACATCTGGCCCTGCATCTGCCCGACCTGCGTTCGCGTCTGGGCGCCTGCACATTGGCCATGCTGAAACCGCTGGAGGAAGCCGAACGCCGCCAGGTGCTGCGGGCCCACGCCGAGGCTCGCGGCATCCGTCTGGACGCGGCCGTGCTGGACTGGCTGTTTGCCCGCCACGCGCGCGACCTGGGCACGCTGCAGGACCTGCTCGAACGTATCGACGCCGCCTCGTTGGCGGCACACCGACGCGTCACCATCCCGTTTCTGCGCGACTTGTTGCGAGACACGCCGCCGGCCTCGTAAGGGCACTCCGAAAAACCTGGATTTTCATCAAGGTCCCCTGTAGATACCGTGTCACCCGGCGACCGGCAACGCGGGAATGACGTGTTTTGCCGCAAGATTGATCGCGGCTTCCACCGCTCCTACGAATGACCGGGAGTTTTTCGAGGTTCCCGTAAGGGGCATGCCGGCGTGTCGGCAAGTATCCCCGCCAAGCCCTGTGGGAGTGGCTTCAGCCACGACAGCGCCGCACTTGCCGGACCTCCGGACCGCCGGGAGCCGGCAGCGGACGCGGTATTCCGCGCGCAGCGCGCGGCGATCAGACGCGCAGCAGTGCCGGGGGCAGGGTATCGCCGGCAATGTCGCACATGGCACGGACCAGGTGGTGGTTGCCGGCTACCAGGTTGCCGGTGCCGGGCAGGCCGTCACGGCCGGCCAGGTCGGTGAAGGTGCCGCCGGCCTCGCGCACCAGCAGGCAGCCGGCGGCCATGTCCCAGGGCTTCAGGCCGAGCTCGAAATACCCGTCCAGCCGGCCGGCGGCGATGTAGGCCAGGTCCAGGGCCGCCGAGCCGGTGCGGCGCAGGTCCTCGGCTTGTTCCAGAAGACGCTCCACCATGGCCAGCTGCGGTTTCAGGTGCTCGCGCTGGCGAAACGGGAAACCCGTGCACAGCATCGCCCCGTCCAGCGATTCGCGCTTGCCGACGCGGATGCGGCGGTCGTTGAGGAAGGCGCCGTCACCGCGGCTGGTGGTGAACAGCTCGTCGCGGCGCGGATCGTAGACTACGCCGTACATCGGCTCGCCATGATCCAGCAGCGCGATGGACACGCTGAAATGCGGGATACCACGCAGGTAGTTGTGGGTGCCGTCCAGCGGGTCGATCACCCAGGTCAGCGGGTTGTTGCCGGCCGCACCGGATTCCTCGGCCAGAATGGCGTGGCGCGGGTAGGCGCGCTTCAGCTCGCGGACGATGGCTTCCTCGGCCATGCGGTCCACCTCGGACGCGAAATCCAGGTGATGCTTCTCCACAACCTGGATGTTGTCCAGGCGGTTCATGTAACGCAGGATGATGTTGCCTGCGGCACGCGCGGCGCGTACCGCGACGTTGACGGCGGGTCTTGGCATGGCTCGGGCTACTCAAAGAACGGGGCGGCTCAACCGCAGGCGGCGATTGTAGCAAACGTGGACCGTGCCGCATGCGGCGACGCCGCTCCGCGCATGCATGTACCATTTCGCGGTTCCCTTTGCCGACCGTGCCCGCCCATGTTGTCCCGCATCAATTCCCTGCTCCGTTTCGTCATGGTGCGCACCTCGCATCCGGGCAACATCGGTAGTGCCGCACGCGCCATCCGCACCATGGGTTTCGACGACCTGGAACTGGTCACCCCGGCGCGTTACCCGGATCCGGAAGCGACCGCACTGGCGGTGGGCGCCCCGGGCGTGCTGGAACACGCCGGCATGCACGACGCCCTGGCGCCGGCTCTGGCGGGGTGTCATCTGGTGATGGGCCTGTCGGCGCGCCGTCGCGGCATCAGCCTGCCGGAACTGGGACCACGCGAGGCGGCAGCCCGCGCCATGCAGGCGATCGCGGGTGGCGAGCGGGTGGCGATGATGTTCGGCAACGAATCCAGTGGCCTGGACAACCGCGAGTTGATGCATTGCCATGCCATGGTGCGCATTCCCAGCGTGGATGACTTCAGCTCCCTGAACCTGGCCCAGGCGGTGCAGGTGATGGCCTATGAATTGCGCATGGCCGAATTGCATGGCGTGCTTCCGCCTGCGCCGGAAAAGCCGCGTGACGCGCCTGCCGACGCCGAACAGATGGAGCAGTTTTTCCTGCACCTGGCGCGGATGCTCGACCGCATCGATTTCCACAAGGGGCGGTCGCCGAAGACCATCATGCTGCGTTTGCGCAAGCTGTTCCAGCGCGCCCGTCCCGATGAGCGCGAGCTGCGTGTCTTGCACGGCATCCTGGCCGATGCCGAACGTGCCGCACGACAGGGCGGCGAGTGACTGCCGCGGCGGGGCTCACCCGAAGTGCTGCATCATCTCCTGCACCGCGTCGACCAGGACGTGGCTGAACAACAGCGACAGCACCAGTAGTATCGCCGCGACGATCCACAATCCCAGCAGCAGGGCACCATCGCGCTCGATCAGCGCGAAAGCGAACGCCAGCAAAATGGCGCCGAACAGGTAATTGGTGAACGGGATCGGCAGTGCCAGCAGGATGCCCAGGATCACCAGCGCCAGTCCCGACAGCATGCTCCACGGACGCAGGCTCAACGGCTCCAGGCGTGGCTTGCACCAACGCTCCAGCCAGCGCATGGTACGCGCGCTGCGGCGCAGGAACTGCTCCGCGCGTTCGCGGCGCATGGTCTTGCGGCGCCAGCGTGACGGCACCAACGGGTGTTCCAGGCCGCACAGCATCTGCAGGCCGAGCAGTATCACCAGCACGCCCATCACACCGCCGATGCCCAGCGGTACGGGGATGAAGTTGGGAACCGCCAGCACCAGCAACAGCACGCCGAAAGCCCGGGCGCGCAGGGGCGCCAGCAGCGTGTCGAGGGTGATGTGCGGCCCCGGCTTCGCGTTCAGGGCATCGTGCAGCAGCGCCGTGGTCGAGCGGTGGCGTCCGCTTCCGGAGGGGGCGATCATGGGCGGGAAGGCTCCGCGGGGGCGTCCGTGGACGGGGGAGTGACCCGTACTTTGACGATGCGCGCGCCTTCCAGTTCCGTCACCTCGAAATTGAAGCCGTGCCAGGCAAACGCCTCGCCGGCCTTGGGAATGTGCCCGAACGCGGTCATGATCATGCCGGCGAGGGTGTGAAACTCGTGGTCGCCCTCGTTGGGCAACTGGTCCAGTCGCAGCAACTCGCGCAAATCATCGACCGGCAGCGAGCCGTCGATGACCCAGCCGCCGTCCGGTTCGCGCCGCCAGGGAGCGTCCGGATCGGTGGCATTGGGGGGTGCCTGGCCGATTACGCTTTCCAGCAGGTCGTTGAGCGTGACCAGGCCCTCGATGTCGCCGTATTCGTCCACCACCAGGGCGACCCGCACTTCGGCATCGCGAAAGGCACCCAAGAGGTCCAGCGCGCGGATCGTGGAGGGAACGAACAATGGCTTGACGATATTACCGAACAACTGCGGTTGCCCGCTGAGGACGCTGTCGACGAGACGCTTGATCTCGATCACGCCCAGCACGTCGCTCTCGTCGCCGCGGTACACCGGGTAGCAGGAATAATGCGTGGTGCGCAGTACTTCCAGGTTGTTTTCCAACGCCGCGTCGACGTCCAGCCAGGCGATACGCGTGCGCGGCGTCATCACGCTGCCCACACTGCGGTCGCCGAGGTGCAGCACGCGGTTGACCATGTTGCGCTCGTCGGCATCCAGCACGCCCTGTTCGGTGCTTTCGGCCACCAGCATGCGGATTTCCTCCTCGCTGACCGCCTCCGGACGTACGTTGCGGATGCGCAGCAGGTGCAGCAGGCCGG